>PLYS01000117.1 GCA_003153455.1 Betaproteobacteria bacterium
GCGCCTTGATGCGCATGTTGATGTCCTTGCTGACGAGAATCACCGCACGCTTGGGGTGGGACTCCTGCAGATGCTTGACCACGCCGATGATCTGGTTATCGGCCTTGCCGCTCGCGAGGCTCGCTGGCAGCTCGCCGCTGATCGCCTGCGTCTGCAGAAACAGCCGTCCCGACGCATCACCACCGTTGTGCGCGCTGAGCTCGATGCCGTGCTCGATGTCGTGCGCGGTCGCGCTCACGATCTCGTCGAGGAAACGGCTCGCCTGGCGCGCGTTGCGCGCGACTTCCGTCATGCCTTTCTTGTTGTTATCAAGCTCCTCGAGTGTGGCCATCGGAATGTAGAGGTCGTGTTCCTCGAAGCGGAACAGACTCGTGGGGTCGTGCATCAGCACGTTGGTATCGAGCACGAACAGCTTGACGCTGGCGAGCAATCGCGTGACTACGGGGGCAAGTTTACGCGGCGTCATTACTTGAGTGTCTTCACGAAGAAGTGCTGCGCTCGATGCCGCGCACTTTGTGGCCCTAGAAGTTGATTACGACGGAATGGCCGCTCTGCATGTGTAGGGCTCTGCGAAAATCGAAAGGTGTGCCCTGGACTCCGATGGCCCGACTGCTGCGAAACCGTGCTCATGGTTCCTCGAGCAGCCGTGACAGAGTTACGTTGAGCGCCTTGGCAAGAACTTCCAGGTTTTCCAGGCTGACGTTGCGCTTTCCCCGCTCGATGCCGCTGATATACGTTCGGTCCAGACCGCAGCGGTCTGCAAAGGCTTCCTGAGAGAGGCCGGCAGCCTGTCTCAATTCACGCACCTGGCCGCCGAATCGGACGAGAAGTTGGGAGGAATTCCTGACCATCTACATAGGGATCGGATGTTATGCAATATGAGTCCACGGACTTTAAGTCACGCTTGTGACCATTTCATTACAACGAATGGATGCGGCAGGCGTTCCAATACGCGAAGCAGAACCACAGCAAGGCAATCATGATCCTGATCCAGGCCAATCCGCGGTTTGAGGAAACCTGGCCTGCGCGCGGAAGGGGCGCGCTCGGCATTGCTCCGCCGCCGAAAAAGCCCGGCGGCTAAGGGAGCGTCGAGCGAAGTAATTCATGGCGCTGAACGGGGAGCCCATTAGCTCACGTTGAAGCAATCTCGTAATCTGGCGTTGTTGGAACTGCGCGCACCACCAGCGCCCGGGCGCAGATGCGTCACGCCCGATGCCGCGCTTGGGCCGGTGCAACAAGAGCGTAATCGCGCTGTAACCATACGTCGTCAGAATGACCCGTAGTCCAAGATATTGAAGCGAGGGTTTTGCAAAGATAGCTCGTCGCAGATGATGGCAATCACCGCTATGGTTGTAGTGAAGACGTTTAGCGTATCGAATGTGGTACCCGCTCAATGAGGAGCGCAGTCCAATGAAGATTCTCGCAATGGTTCTCGCGGGCGGCAGTGGCACGCGACTCCATCCGCTGACTGCCGAGCATGCAAAACCCGCGCTGCCGTTCGCGCACGGCTACCGGACCGTCGATTTCGTGCTCAGCAATCTCGTCAATTCGGATGTCTCGCGGATCTATGTGCTGGCGCAATACAAACCGCGATCGCTTATCACGCATATCCGCATCGCATGGGCGCCATGGTCCGGAGGTGCGCGACCCGCGATAAATGTGGTGCTTCCAGAAACAGGCAGTGAAGGTGGGTCGTACAAAGGTACGGCGGACGCCGTTTACCAGAATCTGCACCTGATCGAGCGCGAGCGGCCTGACCTGGTAGCGGTATTTGCTGCAGATCACGTCTACCGCATGGATGTTCGGCAAATGGCGAACTTTCATCAAGAGCGTGGTGCCGAGGTGAGCATTTCGGCGGTTCCAGTCCCAATGGAAAAAGCGTCCGCCTTTGGGATCATGGCGACGGGTTCCGCTGGCGAGCTCCGCGATTTTCAGGAAAAGCCCGAGCGGCCGGCGCCAATGGCGGCCGACCCGGGCCGCGCTTATGCCTCGATGGGAAATTACCTTTTCAATCCCCGGGTTTTGCTGGAGTTGCTTGAGCACGCCAACCGCCGAGGTCATACGGACTTCGGTCACCACATCTTGCCGCACCTGCCGCATAGCCACCGCGCCTTTGCTTACGACTTTGCGAGCAACCGGATTCCCGGGGTGCGGCCCTATGAAGAGCGCGGCTACTGGCGCGATATAGGCACCGTCGATGCCTATCGTGCTGCGCAGCGGGACGTGCTGGGGCCATTACCACGCTTCAACCTTGTCAACTCCAGATGGCCGATCCGCGGCCATTCTTACGACGTGCAGAAGCGCATGGTGCCGTTCCCGGCGATGCCTTCGGCGATAACACCTCACGTCGCAATCGGCGCGAGCGCGAACGCGCCAATCTCTGAATGAGATCGCCTTCGAGGATTACCGGAGTGTCATCATGAGACCCAGGATCGACAGTACCCAATTTGGCTCCGTCACTATAGATGGATCGGTGATCAAGCACGATGTTCTGATCCGGCTTTCCAGTGAGACTTGTTGATCTCTGGCATGAGTGAGGGTTGGTCGGCTGCGGGCTCACACTGGCCTTAGCCGACCAATAACGTGATCGAGTAACTGCGATCGGTGAAATGCTCTATTGATAACGGTTAATGCCGGCTCGACGTCGGCGACTATCTTTTATTCATGAAGCCCCCGAAACGATCCTGATTTATCTCGATATCCTGTTGTTGTCCATGCGTCACGGAAAAGAAGCCGGTTTGCTTTGCATCGACCCTTCGGGATTCTCGACTGAGTTCATTGCGGACCGTCGGAAGCGTGCTTTCGGAAGGTCCCGCAGACCCGGAGCAAGCCGGCGCGCGTCCTCCGACGCGCAACAATACACGTTATGAGCGAACGTCCGCAGCAACCAGGCATTTTCACGTGCCTGTAACAGATGCTTGATATTGTGGCTTCGGGCCGCATTGCGGCTCGATCTCATCGTTGTGCGCCAGAACAAGATCGTCATGGAATAACCGGAAACTCGCCGCGGGGTCAAGGAAGGACACATGACGGCACACGCTCCTGTGACGGTCAACGGGCGCACTTATCGCTGGATGGACCGCCCGCTGGTCGTGGTTTGCGTCGACGGCTGCGAATTCGATTACATCTACAAGGCGGTCGCAGCCGGGCTCGCGCCGTTTCTCGGCCGCATGGCAGCGAGCGGCGCGGCATTCGATGCCGATTGCGTGGTGCCGACCTTCACGAATCCGAATAACCTGTCCATCGTTACGGGCGTGCCGCCTTCGGTGCACGGCATCTGCGGCAACTACTTCTACGACCGGGATGCGGATGCCGAAGTGATGATGAACGATCCCAAGTACCTGCGCGCCGCCACCATCCTTGCAGCGTTTGCCCATGCAGGCGCGAAGGTCGCGGTGGTCACCGCGAAAGACAAGCTGCGCAGCCTGCTTGGTAATGACCTGGAGGGCATTTGCTTCTCGGCGGAGAAGGCGAACCAGTGCACGCTTGCGCAGAACGGTATCAAGCGGGTGCTCGAGCTGGTGGGCAAGCCCTTGCCATCGGTATATAGCGCTGATCTGTCGGAATTCGTGTTCGCGGCAGGCGTCAAGTTGATGGAGAGCAAGCGGCCAGACCTCATGTACCTGTCGACGACGGACTATGTGCAGCACAAAGCTCCCCCAGGCGCGCCCGCGGCGAATGCTTTCTACGCGATGATGGACTCCTACCTCGCGCGGCTCGACGTCTTGGGGGCGACAATTGCGCTAACTGCCGGCCACGGCATGAACGATAAGTTCGGCGCCGATGGTCAGCCGAACGCGATCTACCTGCAGGACCTGCTGGATGGATGGCTGGGACAAGGCGCGGCGCGAGTGATCCTGCCGATCACCGACCCTTACGTGGTGCATCACAGCGCACTTGGTTCCTTCGCCACGGCGTATTTCCCGCCGAATGCGGATTTGCCTGGAGTCATGAAGCGCCTGTCTGAGGTGGACGGCATCCAAATGGCGATCTCGAACTCTGAGGCGTGCACGCGCTTTGAGCTGCCGCCGGACCGGTTGGGCGACGTCATCATCATCTCCGAAAAGCACGTCGTCCTCGGCACGAGCAAAGCGCCCCACGACATCTCTGGATTGGAAGCGCCGCTGCGCTCCCACGGCGGTATCTCCGAGCAAAACGTGCCCCTCTTGTTTAATCGTTTCACTGTCGGCGTACCGGGCAAGGCGCGCATGCGCAACTTCGACATCATGGACGTCGCGTTGAATCACCTGCATAACTCATGACGAATGCATTCTGGACCTGGTTCGGGTGGTGCGCAGCGGCCATTATTCGGCTAGCCAGCCGATTCTAGACGAGAGACGACATGGCGAACCTCGCAGAGGTCTTGGCTGAAGTTCAGGAGAACAACCGCGTATGCCCGCAGCCCGAAAAATGGCTGCAGCTACGGTTTGCCGGAGGAGCAGTGGCATCACATTGGCAAGTAGCAGGCCGGACCGGGGCGATGGCATGTCGTTCGTAATTCCATCGAGTTTGGATTCAGCGGGCCGAAACGAGCCGGACATTCTCGCCCAAGCGGGGGCGCTGGAGCGCGATGATCTTCCCGCCCGCGAGGGCATTCCGAGGCTCACCCACCCATTCGACGATCGGCATGAATTCCGCGCGCTCCGCAGCCCCCGTCGACTGTTCCATCTCGAAAATTCCGTTTCCCGTCTCCGCGGCTTTGAGGTACACGTCCGAATCGCTGATGCGCGTGAGGAAAGGCAGGCCGAGCGAACCGAGAAAGCGTTCGAGGGGCTGATACACCGGCATCGAGCTGCGAACCCGGTTCGCCACGACTGCCAGCCGGATGTTGCGTGTGCGTATCCTGCCTCCGAGCAGCAGGTCCTTGATGAAATTTGCGGTCGCGTGGATGTCCATCGCCGAGGGCGCCACCGGAATGATGATGCAGTCGGTTCTTCCCAGCATTTCCTGCAGCAGCAGCCCCGAGGCACCCCCCGGCGCATCGATAATGAGTTCCTGGCTGTCCGAGGGAACATGCATCTCAATGCTGCGTATACGGCCGCCTTTCTGGGGCGCCGCGTTCGCCCCGTAAAGTTTCTTGCCGGTGGACCCGCGAAGCCGCAGCCAGTTCAGGCTCGACCCTTGGGGGTCGTAATCCATGAGGGTGGCGACAATGTCGTTGGCCGCAAAGTAACTTGCGAGGTTCGTCGCAACGGTGGTCTTCCCTGATCCGCCCTTCGAATTGATGACCAGCGTGGTATTCATTCTCATGGCCGGCGCCTCGTGTCCCCGAACAGCAATAGGAGAATCAAGCCAGGGATGATGGGGGGTAAACATTACGATGCCATTACGAATATATTAACGGTGTCAGGGCAAACCGAGCTGTGTCCAAGACGAAATACCCCAACCGGCGATTGCCGCTTGCCGTCACGAAGGTCACTCTATTAATGCGCTCAAGAGGACCTAATCTGACCTTTCGTTTCCAGGATTCGTTTGGCCTCCCGCGCCTCGAAGAACTTAAGCGCATGGTAGGTCGCCCAGCCGACGGCCACTGAACCAACCAGGAAGCCGGCATAGGCCTGCGGCCACTCGATGTTGAAGCCTTTGGTCATCATCGAGAACTCGGACATGCCGCCGATGCCGGCGAGAATGTTGATCGGCATGAAGACAATGCTGAAGCTGGTCAGCTTTGACACGCGCTTGTTCTGGTTGATGTTGATGAAACCGACCGTGGCATCCATGAGAAAATTGATCCGGCCAGAAAGGAAGTTGGTGTAACCGTCGAGGGACTCGATGTCGCGCAGGATCTGACGCGCCTCTTCCTGCTGCTGGCTGGATAGAAACTTGCCGCGCATCAGGAAGGACAGGGCGCCACGGGTGTCAACAACGTTGCGACGGATGCGGCCGTTCAGATCCTCGCCGCGCGCGACTTCGGAAAGAACCCGCGCTGCCGCATCGTCGGTAAATTCCGGGTTCAGCACGCTCTTGCCGACAATTTCGAGCGCGGCATATACCTCCTCCAGCACATCGGCCGAGTATTCGGCATCGGCGCCGTAAAGATCGAGCAGGACGTCCTTGCCTTCGGTGACGTAGTGCGGCTGGCTACTCGCACGAAGGCGCTGCAGGCGGAACACCGGCAATTCCTCCTTGCGCACAGAGAACAGAATGTCCTTGTGCAGGATGAAGGCGACCGCGATGTTATGGGCCCCGTTGTCCGCGTCGAGCAGGAAATCGGAATGCAGATGGACTTCGCCGTTTTCCTCGAGGTAGAAACGGGCGCTGGTTTCGAGGTCGTTGAGGCTGTCCGGATCGGGCAGATCAAGGCCGAAGAATTCGCCGACCCAGTAGCGCATTTCGGCGGATGGCGCCACCAAGTCCACCCAGATCGGCTTGATGCTGGCAAGGTCCGTTTTGTTCGCTATTTTTACCTGGCGCAGCCGTCCCTCGTGGAGATCGAAAGCGTTCAGGGACACCTTTCGGCTCTGGTGGGTGGAGGCATTGACGAGTTCTTCGCGCACTTCGTCGAGCAGCGGGAGCAGGATAGCGTCGAGGCGGTCCTCCCTAATCTGCTCCCAGGCGAGCAGTCGGTCTTCCGACGACAGGGCTTCGAGGATACGGGCGGTATCTACAGCGTCGAGGCCGTTAAGCAAACCGCCAAGTTCGCCCAGATTCTGCCTGTGGACGATGCTTTCGACCAGCTTGTGCTTGGGCATCTCCTGGCGATTGACAAGGTTCTCGACCAACCGATGGCGGGACAGCAAGCGCTGCGCCTCGTTCAGATGATCGGTCAACCGGTCGAATTCCGAGTCGGGTGTCTGATTATCCCAAGTCCTCATTGTTGATTACGTTAGGGTGACCTTCTTCCTGATCGCGATCAAAGTAGTCATCCTCAAAATCATCACCGTCATAATCTTCAGGGACCGGCACATGTCGCCTAGGCCGCTTGAGTCCTTCATCGTCCATTCGCACGCGCCGCTTAAAACCTTCGTTCTTCATGCTCGTTGTCTCCTTTCACGATCCCGCTATAAATCGCAACTATGGCGGTCAATTATTGCAACTTTATTGCTCGTGGTGTGGCGTCCCTGTCGAGGGTGCTTCAAGCCTCAAATGAAAAGTCCCTTCTCGGAGAGGCTATTGGGTAGAGCCTGAACTGCCTTTGACGGCAGGCCGCGAATCCACCACGGTGGCGCACGGCTGCCTTTCGGTGCTTCATTCAGATGTCACGATCGCGTAACAATCAACCGAAAGTATCGCTTGTGCATTTTCACAAATGTCAAATGTCTATCGCTGAATGATCATGCCTGCAATGATAATTATTTCGGTCCGATCGCATCGTTACTGAGATTTGCTCGAATCACTTCCCTCATATCGACACATCACCTATTGGAGAAAACATCATGCGTCTGAATCTATCGGCCTTGGCATTAGCCGCAGTCACCCTGCTGAGCGGCTGCGGATCTACGGATTCCGTTTCCGTTACGACCAGCGGCGTCGTTACCGGCAGCTATTTTCGAAATGCCAAAGTCTGCCTTGACGCCAATAACAATAGCGTGTGCGACGCAGGCGAAGCACCTGCCGTGACCGACGCCAACGGGCATTTCGATCTCGCCGGCCCTGGTTCCGTTGTCGCGGATATCACCACCGGCGCCACGCGCTTTGATCCGGTGGATGGCAGCAGCACTGACATTACGACGGCCAACCGCGTTGTGTTTCGCGCACCATCCAACGCGAACAGCGTAGTGAATTCGCTGACTACGGTGATTATGGAAGACATGACAGTTTCCAACATCACCTGGGATGTCGCAGCGAAGAAGCTGGCCGACCGCATTGGCGTCAGCGCCGCCGACCTCACCAAGGACTACAACAGCATCGCCGATCCAACGCTCAAGGGAAAATTGCAGTCGGAAAGTAATTACTGGCTGGGCAAGTTGCGCGATGCCGCAGCCGCCAACCAGAGTAACGCCAGCGCTCTGTCGAAGGGCGCGATCCTGTCTTCCGGCAAGGGTCCGCAGAGTTCGGATACGCCGTATCTGACCGCCATCAACAGTGGCGTATCCATCGCTTCTATCCTGACCACCGGCGACGCGATCGGCGGCTACCGCATGGGAGGCATACCTGATGGGCTCGGCGCCTACGACAACAAGGACAATACGTTCACGGTACTGATGAACCACGAACTCGTCAAAACGGTCGGAACGACGCGCGCACATGGCGGCAAGGGCGCTTACGTTTCCGAGTGGGTCATCGACAAGCGCACGCTGGAGGTGAAATCCGGCGGCGATTTGATCAAGAAAGTGTATGCCTATGATTCAGGCACGAAAACCTGGGTAGAGCAGACCGGCGTAACGTTCAGTCGCTTTTGCTTCGCGGACTTGCCGCCGGTATCCGCCTTCTTCAATGCGGCCACTGGAGCCGGCACGCAAAACCGCATTTACATGAATGGCGAAGAGGACGACGTCAAGGTGAATCGCGGCGTTGCGCATGTGGCTACAGGCGCCGACAAGGGCAAATCCTTCATTCTGCCGTGGGCCGGTCCATACCAAATCACTACGGAACCGGGCGCGTCCTGGGAAAACCTGCTGGCGCATCCGAATACCGGCGACAAGACCGTGGTGATGGCCAATGCGGACGGCGGTGCGAATGGCGTCTACATGTATGTCGGCACCAAGCAGAAGACCGGCAACGATGTCGAGAAGGCAGGTCTGGCGGGCGGCCAGGTCTATCGTGTTTCGGTCAATAACAACGCATCGGAAACAACGGCGTCGGATGCGGGTTTCGGCCTCGTGAACCGCACTGCCGCGTTCACGATGGTTGCTGGCACGGCGACCGGTTCCTCGTTCCTGCGGACGGAAGACGGCGCCTGGGACACGATCAAGAGCAATCGCTATTATTTTGTCACCACCAACCAGCCGGACGCTGCCAAGGACGGCAACGCGAATAGCGACATTCCCGCCGGACAGGTCGGCCGGACCCGCCTTTGGAGCTTGACGTTCACCGATATGTCCAAGCCCGAATTGGGGGGGCACGATCGAAGCCGTGCTTGATGGCACCGAGACAGTGACGGTCAACGGCCGGGTGCACGGAACGCAGATGTTCGACAACATAACGGTCGCCGCCGATGGAACCGTCGTCATGCTCGAAGACATTGGCAACAATAAGCACAACGGCAAGGTGTGGGCATACAATCCGACCACCAAGCAACTCACGCTGCTGGCACAGCATGACGAGGTCCGCTTCGGCGATTACGCAACCGGCGTGGTCGGCACGCTCACGAAAGATGAAGAAAGCTCTGGCGTAATCGACGTGACGTCGATTCTCGGCCGCAATGACGGCAAGCGCTACTTCCTGTTGGTGGTACAAAACCATGCGGTGGCGAGTGGCGCCAATGCGACAGAACTGGTCGAGGGTGGTCAATTGCTGTTGATGACCTATTGAACCACCCGGCGTCATGGCGCGCAAACTGCCAAGCGGCGAGAAAAAAGCCCCTGCAAGCCATTTGCAGGGGCTTTTTTGCTTTGTTTTGGTTTCTAGGTTTTCGCACGTTCCTCGACGATGCCGTTCAGGCGCCGATCATTGTCACCTTCCACGCACCCGCGGATGCAGCCTACGATTTTGCCGAGTTCTACCGGCGGGTACGCGAGAAGGGCTTCATTCTTTATCCGGGAAAACTGACGACCGTCGATACCTTCCGTGTCGGCTGCGTTGGCGCCATCGACTCGGAAGTCATGCGCCGGGCCCTGGCTGCGGTCGGCGCGACGCTCAAGGAAATGGGCGTAACCCGTCTGGCCCCCCATGAGTCAATCGACAACGTCGAGGTGAATATCCCGGGCTGAACGCGCGCCCGATGTGCTAAACACTGGGCCGGGGCAGTTCAAGTCTTACCGGTGCACGGCTCAACTTTCGAAGCACGCGCCGGCGCGCGGTCAATGGCCACCAGTCGTAGAGAAAGATTTCGAGCGGCCGCCACATCACGACCCAGCCCCCGATGGTCAGGCTCTCCTTCACGACCGAGGCGAGCGCAGACGCGTTCGTATGGCCGATTGCGTCAGCAATCAGCAGGCAGCCGCCCAGGAATGCCAGACCGATGATCAGGCTGATGCGGCCGCGCTGCATCAACTGCCGGAGCTCGCGGCCGATCAGCGCCACGCGGTAGGCGAAATAGTTATGAATTGAACAACTGCTGCAATTCGCGGATGCGGACTTCGATCAGATGCGTGTGTGGGCGGTTGGCCATCTTGGCGGCATTCGAAGGATCCAGCATAGCGTGGCGCCGCGAGGGGGTAAAGCGTCAGCGCGGGATCCGGAGCGGTGAGCGTAGGATGACATTCATTCTATTTAGTTCAACTGAAACATAAACGCCTCAGCACACAGACAGCTAATGATGTTGCGGCGTAATATTGTCGCGCTAGGGCGCGATGGCCACGCCGCCGAGTCGCTCGCCGGCTGCCGCCGTCTGAAGCACCGCGAACGACGTATTGGCCGGCGTCGAATTGGCGCCGATGGTGATCGAGATCAATTGATTCGGGTCAGCACCCAAGTCGTGAGTCAATTCGTCGCTCACGGTCGACGTGGTCGCATAAACCGTGATCGAGCCGTCGGCGTTTGCTTTGCCCGCTATATTGCGCAGACCGTCGGTCTTGACATTCCAGGGCATGCCCGCCTTGTAAGTGGCTTGATCCAGGAGACCGCTCTGGAAAATCGCAACCCGGTTCCAGGTCCCGCCGACGAGCTTATACTCGGCCAAGCCGGCGAAGGTGGTGACCTTGCCGCTTACTCCCAAGCGGACACCNNTGCTGCTGAGGTTGCCGCCGTTAGCGAGCGCGCCGACGGCGCCGACTTGATAGACTGAATTGATACCGTTGCTGCCGCTGCCTTTGCTTACGTAAAGCGTGTTATTGAAGATGGTTAAGCCGCGAAAGTTATCGTCTTTGCCGGTCTTGTCGGGCGCATAGTTTTGGCCGGGATGCGCGGGGTCGGGGACCTGCGCGAGCGAAAAACCGCGCTGATAACCCGTGCTGCTGCCGAAGGTGCCCAGTGCAACGCCTACGACGGTCGTGTTTCCTGCACCGGGATTGCTAGCCGAGATCAACTGTACGCCCGTATTGTCGCTCAATGCGCTCAAACTATTGCCGTCGCCGTTACCGTTCCCCGAATTGCCGACCATGTAGAAATTGCCGTTGGCGAGAATGACGGCCCGGCCGTTGTTGCCGCTGTAGGCGTTGACGCCCGTCACCGTCAGGATGCCGCTCACGAGATCGACCTGTGCCACCGCGCGCTGAAACGTTGTGCTCACCGGATTGGTCGCGTCAAAAACGGCCGGCGTATTCGAGTTCGATACGTCCAACTGGTTAACGGCCGCTTTATAGCCCATGAAGCTAACCGCGGAGCCGTTGGTCGACACGTTCAAGGCTAATTCGGATTTCGACGCGAAGCTGGAGGTGATTAAGATTGGGTTAATTGCCGTTGTATTGACCAGCCTGCCGGCAGTCGTGTGTTGATCCAGAAAGATCGGTGAGCTTACGCCGAAGGAAGGATCGGGCACTTCATTCTTGAACACGTTGGGGAAGCTGCCATCGGCAACCGCCGCGCCGCCACCCGCGAGCGCTTGACCGATTGCAACCGTGGAGGCTGTACCCGCGTAGACTGTGCGACTGACGATCAGGTTGCCGCTGGCGAAGGCTGGCGCGGGAGCCGCCGCTGGCGCCGGATCGCTACTGCTACTGCTTCCGCAACCCGACAATAGAACCATCAAGCTTAACGGTACGGCCCAGGTAAAGCGGCGGGAAGATAGGGACCATGCAGCGGCGGCGCAATGCATATTCATTCTGTTTCTTCTCGAAAAAGGGACCGAGCAAATGTAGCTCACGAACGTTGCGCTTTTGTTACACAGTTCCAACTTCTTCTGGCGCGTCTCAAGCGGTGTCCGCAATCTCCCGCCATTGCGCCAGCCTGGCAAGATACTCGACTGGGAGCTCGGTCTCGATCTGCGCAGCGCCCACCAGCACCTCGCCCGAAAGACCGTCCAGGCATAGCGGGTCACCCTCGCAGAACCACTCGCCGGCAATCGAGCAGCGCCGGTTCGCGAGATCCACGGTGAGCGCGTTGCAACCGACCAGACATACCTTATTAAGCTGCCGCGCGACCACCGCGGCGTGCGATGTTCGCCCGCCGGCCGCCGTGAGGATACCGGCCGCAGCCGCAATGCCGATGATGTCCTCGGTGGCGGTGTTCTCGCGCACTAGGATCACGGGTCTGCCCGCCGCCGCTACCTCGGCAACGCGCGCCGGATCAAGGACGATCTCGCCGAGCGCGACGCCGATGCCTGCCGGCACGGCCTTGCACAACAGCCGGGTACCGCTCGCGCGCGCGATGCGAGTGCGCCCGATGCGGTCCAGGTCCAGTGTGGCGGCGCGCTCGAGTGCTTCCTTGATGCCGATCAGACCTTCATCGGCTTGCTCGACGGCGATGCGCAGCGCCGCCCAGGACGTGCTTTTGCCGCTGCGTGTCTGCAGCACGAACAGCTCGCCGTCCTGGATGGTGAACTCGAACTCCTGCATGTCGCGAAACTCTTGCTCGAGCAGACGCGCGACTTTGAGAATCTCGTGGTGCGATTGGGGAAGGACCTCGGCGAGCCGCTGCGAGTCCGGCGCGCTGTGGCGTCCCGAGACCACGTCTTCACCCTGCGCATTGAATATGAAGTCCAGATAAAGCGAATGCTCGCCAGTCGCCGGGTCGCGCGTGAATGCCACGCCCGCCCCGGAAGTCCCGCCGGCGTTGCCGTAGACCATCCGCTGGACCGTGACCGCGGTCCCGAGATCTTCGGCAAGGCCGTTCAGGCGGCGGTACGCCGCTGCCTTGTCGGCGGCCCACGAGGCCCACACACCGATCACCGCGGTCTCTAACTGTTCGAGCGGGTCTTGCGGGAAACGCTTGCCAGTGAGCTCCTCGAAAATGCGCAGGTAATCGCGCGTCACGGCTTGCAGGCTCTGAAAGTCGAGCTCATGCGCAGCACCGAGGCCGCTTTCCGCTACGCGCGCACCGAGCGCCCGATCGAAGGCAGACGCCGGACAGCCGTGCGCCACCTCTGCGAAAGATTGGATCAGGCGCCGGTAGGAATCCCAGGCGAGCCGCGGATTTCCGGTGAGCCGCAGCATGCCCCGCACCGTGGCGTCGTTCATGCCGACATCGAGTATGGTCTCCATCATCCCCGGCATCGAGACCGGCGCACCGGAGCGGACCGAGACCAACAGGGGCTTGCGGTCGCTGCCGAACCCGAGGCCGCTCGCAGCCTCCAACTCGCGGATGTGCGCCGCGAGCAGTGCACGCAGGCCCGGCGGGGCCTTGCGGTGCGCGGAGAAGTAGGCGCGGCAGAAGCCCGTGCCGAGAACGAAAGCCGGGGGCACCGGCAGGCCGATCCGCTGCATGCGCCAAAGGTTGTACGCCTTGAAACCCGCGGCATCCGCGGTTGCCTCATTGGCGCTTTGTGGGCCGCATCCGATGAGAAAGACCTGCCGGTCGAAGTGTCGTGGCATGCGTGCTCGAGCTCGAGGGCGGTCAGGCGGCCATGACTTGGCCGAGAACGTAGTCGCGTGTGCGCAGGCCGCAATGCATCAGCCCGTCGGCGGCCTGCTCCAGGTTCTTCGCGGTCTCGGTCAGCACGTAGAGCGCCTTGAAGTCGTCGGCGCCGCCGGCGAGCGCGATCTTCACGCCGCGCTGCGCCTCGTCGGTGCGGTGCTCCATCTGCATGATGCGGTGGATGGCCTCGAGAAAGTCCTGCGTGTCCTCGCGCGCGCCGCCCCGGTGCACGTGGCGCGCAATCTCGACCGCTTTGAGGTATTCCTGTGCACCCTGCACGAGCAGCTCGCCGAGCGCGTGGAGCTTATCGTAGAGCGCGGGCCGCTGCGGCGAGGACGCGAGCAGCGTCAGGTGGAACGCCGCGTCCTCGAGCTCGTCCGCGACGTCATCGGCCGCTTCCACGACGGCTCGGAAGAATTCCGAGGACTCCGCGTGCTTCGCCGCGTCGCGGGCGCGGTTCACCAGCTCATCGGCGCGGTGCTCCCACGCCTTGGCCCGCTCCGCATTGCGCGCGAGCTGCTCCGTGGCATCGGCCGAGCGCGCCTGCAGCAGGCCGTCCCGGATGCCGCTCGCGATCTCCACGATCAGCGCCGCGTGCTCCGCGACGATGTCGTAGAGACGCTGCCGTCCGGTGCGGAAATAGTTAAAGAGCTCGGCACGCAACGTATCCTGGATGAACGACTCGGGCTCGCCGCGCAGCAGCACCTCGGCACAGGTGCGCAGCGCCGATTTGAGATAGTCAATCGCCTCGCTCGCTCCGAGAATCTCGTGCAACTGTTCGCCGAACCGGGCCTGGCCTTTAACGACGAAATCGAGAGCATCGTAGATCAGCTGCTCTCCACCCGCCTTGAGGAACGCCATGTGGCCGTGGTCCTTGTCCGCCGCCCATCGCAGCAGCCGGATCGCCTCGCCCTTCCGCACGAACAGGCGCAGCCGCTTGCGCGCGCGGTTCCAGTCGATCAGATAGACCAGACGCGAGCCGAGGAACTCGAGATACTGGTCCCGGTCGTTCTCGTCGCGCGCTGAATAGCTGCCAACGCACAAGTGATACACGCCGTCTTCGAGCGCATCGTCCTTGCGCGAGCGCGTGTCCTCCCAGTCGACGTTGTAGCGCTCGAACAGGCTCTGGAAGAACAGCAGCCGCTGCAGGTGGACGTCGGTATATGTCAAGGTGACCTGCAAGCCCTCGACATGCACCACCAGGACGTGCGCATCGGTCGTCCCGATGTCGTTCTGCAGCACCAGCCGGCCGTCGGAGCGCGTTGCGGTGGTGCCCAAACCCGGGTGGTCGAATTTGAGCGGCGCAGTGCGCCTCAGCCCGCGCATGAAGGCGCGGATTGGATCCCGGTCGCCCGGATCGATGCGGTATACGCTCGCGCCGTCGATGGTCTCCGACGCAATCGTGGCCTGCAGCGCATTCAGCGCCTTGTGCATGTCCATGACGAGCAGGTGCATGCTGTCGCCCTGCTCCCGGTTAGCCGAGGTCATAGCGTCGATGTCCCCCGCCNNCGCGGCTTGAATCGCGCCTGCGCGTCGGCGCCGAGCGGCCGCAGCATCGCCTCCACGTCTTGGACCAATGCCCGGACAATTCGCGCGGCGCCGGGGATGCGGTAGCTCCCCTCACCGGCGCGCACGCTTGCCACTACCGCCTCGTCGAGCGTTTCGTCCCCGACCCCGCTCGCTACGCGCTCGCGCCGCAAGTTTGGGGCGTCGCCGTCCGGATGCTCCGCGTGCGACTTCGCTGTCTGCAGCAAGGTAAAGTAGTACTTGGTCCGGTCGTTCGCCGCGAGCGCGGCATTGACCAGCCCGGGCAGCAATAGACCGCCTTCGCCCAGATTGCTGATGATGTGCAGTTTTTCGGTCACGTGTAAGGGAGCCGCGGCCAGCGCGAATGCGGATGGCGAAACTTTTCAATTATCCTACAAACAGATTGCAGTTTTGTGAAGGCTGGCGCCGCGCGCCGCCGGCCAGTCATGTAAGGCGACGATCGCCGGCTTGACCCTAACATACTTTGCCTCGTCTACCCGTCATTTAGGCCGAGGGTGAAGGGCGCCCGTTCTTGGCCGGCAGGCGATCTACTCATGGTGGAGTTGTCAGACAATCTTGCACGAAATTACTGCATCCTCGTCAAATGAATACACAGAACACATTCGATGGTAGCCATCTGCAATGATGACCTTACCATTGTTTCCATCCCTTACCAGAAGGACCGGAGAAAGCTTATGGCCCGCGAGAATCTTTTTTCGATCCTTCTCCACGTGAGAATTGCTGATTCCCAGCAGGGATAGCCCCGAAGCTCTGAAAACATCCTTTGCCTTGAACTTAGACACAGGCGCTCGCCTAAGCTTCTGCACAACACTGGCGGCGATCCGCTCCTTATAGATCAGACTTAGATAAGACGTTGCTGCTGCATAGTCATGCTGTTCAGGTTCGGCCAACCACTTAATTTCAGCGTTCTTGCCCATAGACTCTACCGACCGAACCAAAACCAATATCTCGTCAGATACAGCCTAACAGTTATTCAGTAAACAAACCATGTTCGTAGAACATGGTTTGTTTACGAATTCGCCGCCAACAAAGTGGTCCGTGCCCCAAGAGATCGCTCAGGCGTTATTTTTGCGATGCGAGGTGAACCAGGCAACGATATCGTCGGCCGATAGTGGCTTGGCGAACAGATAGCCCTGTCCTTCGGTGCAGCCCATCTGTTCGAGCATTGACTTTTCGGACTGCGTTTCGATGCCCTCGGCGATAATGTCGAGCGAAAGGCTGCTGGCCAGGGCGACAATGGCGCGGGAGATCGACTCATTGACCGGCGTACGTTCGATGTCGCGCACGAAGGCCTTGTCGATCTTCAAGCGGTCGATCGGGAAGCGGCGCAGATAGCTCAAGCTCGAAAAGCCCGTGCCGAAGTCGTCGATAGCCAGGCTGACGCCGAGGGCCTTGATATCTTCCACCGTCTGCAACACGTCGTCCACATTCTGCATCAGCACGCTCTCGGTCAATTCAAGTTCGACCAGCCGTGGTTCGATCTCGTATTCGGCGAGCCGAGCCTTGAGGAATTCGGGGAAGCTGCGCTGGCGAAACTGCAGCGCCGAAATGTTGACCGCGATGCGCGGCGTCGGCATACCCTGCTCCTGCCAGGACTTGACCTGACGGAAGGCCTGACGCAGAACCCATTCTCCGAGCGGCACGATCAGTCCGCTTTCCTCGGCGATGGGAACGAACTGCATGGGCGGGACTAGGCCGCGCTCCGGATGGCGCCAGCGCACCAGGGCCTCTATACCGCGAATTTCCTGGCTTGCGAGTTCGACTTGAGGCTGGAAGTACAATTCTAGTTCATCGCGTTCGATCGCCTGACGTAGGTCGTTCTCCATTATAACGCTTGCCGGGTTGTACTTCGCCGTGCCCGGCGCGTACTTGCGGTAGCCGTTGCGGCCGCGGGCCTTGGCTTCGTACATCGCGGCGTCTGCCTTGCCCAGCAGGGCGCTGATGCGGGTGTCATCTCCGGGATAGATCGCGCTGCCGACGCTGACCGTAGCGACCAGCGAGTGGCCGAGCAAGTCAATCGGTTCCCGCATCGAATGCACCACCCGCTGCGCAATAAGATCCACGTCGGCGGGATCCGTGAGGTCCGCCATGAGGACCACGAACTCGTCGCCGGCCAGGCGCGCCACCGTGTCGGCGCGGCGCGCCGAAGCGTTGAGCCGCTCTACGACCTTACGCAGCACCGCGTCGCCGGCACTGTGGCCCAGCGAGTCGTTGATATGCTTGAAGCGGTCGACGTCGATAAACAGCAGCGCCACCAAACTCCCCCTGCGCTCGGCGTCGCGGGGCGCCTGATTGAGGCGATCGCCCAGCAGCATGCGATTGGGAATGCCGGTCAAACTGTCGTAGTGCGCGAGGTAATAGAGTTCAGCTTGCTTACGCTCGGTGATGATCTTGAGCAAGTCGTGGCCATTGGCGACGCCGAGGTAGCGGCCCCGGTTGCTGACCAAGAAGCCGGTGACCATGTGCTGCATGCCCGCATCGATGATGATCTGCGCCACGTCATCAACTCCGCAGCTATCCTCCACGATGATAGGCGCGCTGTTTTGATATTCCTCGTAGTCGAGCAATTCAAGGATGCTGCGGCGACCGAAGAGTTCTCGCGTGTAGGGCTTGCTGAAGAATTCGATGTAGTGCCTGCGGTCCACCAACGCGACCGGTTTGGCCGAGGCATCGATGACCGGCAGCGCGTAGAGCGCGCCGTCGCCGAGAAAGCGGACCAGAATGCTCTCGCAGAAGTCGACGGTTTTGACCGGTTCGAGGCATCGCAACAGGTGCCGCACCGTCGGCGCCTCCTGCAGCCGTCCCTCGTTCATGAAGACGAACTGGCGTTGGGGTGCGTCGCTGGCGGGCGGATTAGTATTCACGGGCATTGATGGTCGGCGCGGCGGGCGGAAGCAATGGCTGCTTGCCGGGAAGCGCCTTCCTTACGATGATCAGAAAGGGGATACTGCTCGTGCAATATGAAATCTTGATGACACTTCGGCCACCACCCCCGCTTGCGCAAGCGAAGCTCACTGGCCTGTCGTGCGCCAAGGATAAGCGCGGCAGAAGATGTTAGGGTCAGGCCGACGTTCGTCACCGGCATGACTGGCCGGCGGCCGCGGCGCCGGCCTTCACAAAACTGCAATCCGTCTGTCGGATACTTGAACAGTTTCGCCACCCGCATTCGCGCTGGCTGCGGCTGCTTTGCACGTGACCGAAAAACCGTACCTCACCGCCAATCTGGGCGAGGGCGGTCTTTTACATGTGCTTGCTGCGCTCGGCGTTCGCGGACCTCGACTGGCGCGGGCCGGAGAATTTCAGGCGCGGGCAATTTGCAGAACCTATGTCGATCGGCACGGCGCAGTTGGCGCAAGGAACACGAAGCGCTGTTCGCGTAGCTGCGGTCACGCCTGCCGCGCGAGCTGCAACGCGAGCGTGAGATGTTTGGACTGAGTTTTGTTTAGGTAACCCAAAATCTCCTTACGAGTGGTTACCTCCGCCCACCGGCAATGCCGGTGGGTTTTTTTTTGCGGTAGCCCTATCGCATAACACGCGTTATGTAAACCTCGCTGGTGCTCGGTTCGCCCGGCAAAGGAGGATTAGTCAAAGAAGACGATATTCGACACCGGCTCGCGGCGTATCTCTAAAACCCTGCCAAATACGAGAATATTGTAGCAACGCCGATCAAGGCCTTACACGCACATAACGACACGAAATATTTAGGAAGACGTGAAACGAAGTGGGATGGAGATCAAAGGACTACGGAAACTTTGATTCTGGAATTTCAATCCGCGGGTATCGCCGCGGCCAAAACGTTTTCCATCCATTCCCAACTTTGTCGATAGGCGCAGTGGTGATCGATGCGAGCAGCGATTCGACGCATTTGGAGATATTGACCGCAGCCGCTGGAGCAAAAAACAAGCTAAGTGGGTGGTCAGCAATAGCCTGTTCAAAGAGCGCCACCAACGGTTTTCCTGACCCGCGCC
Organism: Betaproteobacteria bacterium; assembly: GCA_003153455.1. Lineage (GTDB taxonomy): Bacteria > Pseudomonadota > Gammaproteobacteria > Burkholderiales > SG8-41 > PALSA-1004. The sequence goes on from PLYS01000117.1 coordinate 19,071, forward strand.
GTTGTCGGCCTTAATTTTTCCTCTGCGGTCCAGCCAGTTGATTACTGACACAATCCCGCAACACTTATTGCATCTAATATGCATCTTGCAGAATCAAGAAAGCTGAACGTGCCAAGCGTAACCTACTGTGCTACGTTTCTGGACGCCGAGACCGGTGGCAATGAAACCTATGAATTTCAGGCCAAGGCTGATCTATTTGGGATGTCTGCCCGCGAAATAGTCGATACCTTCATCAAACACCTGAACAGCGAGAGTACCTATCCGTCACCGATGTCTTATGAACTCAACTCAGCGGTCAAGAAAAAAACCAAGAAGATTGTATTGGCAACCGGCTCGTTAATCGTGGTAAAGGGGGAGATCCCCTTCCTGCTCATGATCTCCCCCCAAATCCGGGAGCGGTCGAACTAGGCATTCTGTTTCGCGCAGCTGCGAAACTGGCGGGCGGGACCCGCACAGCGTTAAAGATTTCCATCCCCATTCAAGGTCGAGGGCTCTTTGGGAACCGGCGCGCTCTTGTTGTTATCTCGTAAGTCTATGCGTGAGCCCAGCCTTCTTGTCAGCAAACTTCTCTTCTGAGATTCAAGCCATGCCTCGTTTGCCAGTACATCGCAATAGTCAACCCAGCTAACGTCCATGGGAATAGAACTGTCATTCACGTTCATGGGAGCCCCTTAATTTAGCTTCTTGGCAGCAAATTCATTCTGCCACATTGTAGGGAGCGCTGTCTGGGTTTCTTCGTCTTCAAGGGAAGACTTTCGGACCCCCTGACACCTCGCGACGCAGCATCATTTCTGCGAAAAAATTCACGTGATCAAATCGCACAGTTTTTGTGCAGACCGCGCAACATCAAGGCGCAATCAGCGTTACAAGAAGATCTACAATCTTTATGCACGTACTTATCCACAGAATTTGGGGATATTTTTCTGCATCTTGATTGCCGATATCTGAAGAAGATGCCATCAGGACAAGTCGCCGGAAGGCTCGCTATTCTTCGGGTCTGTCATCTCTTTGTAATATTTATATTGTCCACTCGATCGTAAGATCGTAGTGGGTCATCGCTTACATTGTGCTCAAGCGTAACAGCCATCAGGGAAAATCATGAAAACCGTCAAGGTGACACGCGGTCAATATCGCGTGTTGCAAAACCTGACTCGCAAAGAAGTCGCCACGCTCAAGAAATACCCAAGAATTCTGATCGAATCGAAACAGCTGTTACGCGCTTGCAAAAAAGTGATCGAGAAAATCGAGGAGATTCCGGAATATGCGAACCGGCGAAAACGCCAAACAGCGTACAAGCGCATCATCAGGATTTGCCAGAAGGCGATCGACCTGGTTGAGAAGTGGTAATGATTAAGAATCACTGAGCCCATCCAAGCGACTGGCAGGGAGAAAAGCGCCCGATCGCTCAAACTCCCAGTCACATGAGCGGACTATGCGACGATCTTTATCGATCCTTGGCTGGCTACAGGCTCGCCTTTTAATCCGTGGGATATTCCTATATTCTTTACCTCTAGGCCTCCGCTATTCGATCGGGGTCCTAGGAGCGCTGGATGATCCAAGAGCTTTACAAATTAGGAAGCCGATACGAGTTCATATGCCGACCTGCTGTTGTCTGGGTCGTTTTCTAAACTCTCGATAGAGGTAGATATGGCTAAGAAGACAAAAGCGAAAGAGAAAGCGGAGAAAAAGGCGAGAAAGTCTGAGAAAAAGGCCGCAAAAGAAGCAAAACGGCTGGAGAAGGAAGCGAGAAAGGCTGAGAAGAAGGCTGCAAAGCAGGCGAGAAAAGCAGCGAAGAAAGCAGCCAAGGAAGCGAAGAAAGCGAAGAAACGGAAATCAAAATCCAAGTCGTTAGAGAGACCTGCGATATCGAAAACCACCAAAGCGAAACCGGCAAAGTCCAACTTCACTAGCAAGAGAACGGCGACCGTAGCAAAGCGCAATAGCAAAAAAGTCGGCAAAATACCGGCTCAAAAAGCTCAGGGGCCAGCGGGGAAACCGGCAACACCACTAACACCAGCAACCCCGGTGGCCTCCGCAGCTACAGTGGCTCGGGTGGTGCGCGCAGCCCAAACAGCGCCAGATTACGACGATGCTTCAGATGGCGATGACCGCCAGCCCGATAATTATGATCCTCCTCTTCGGCACAAGGATGCTAAGAAGTAAGACTGACGTGATGTCTTGTAGTCGCGAATTGATGACGGTTAAAAGCGTTTCCATGTATCCAAGGCTGTGGTGCGCAAAAACTCGAGTCACTGGTTAGCTATTGACGGGTATCTGCCGAAGGTAATCCATATTGGACACCGTGTCCTCTTCGGTTAGATTATTTCTAGGTCTACGAGGCGTATCCTGAAGACGCGAAGGGTGGTAGTGAGGCATTGAAAAAGCATTAGTCGTCGCCGCGCGGCAATTCTCCAGCTACGAGCATTCCAAAATAGGGTTGGGGCATGAGCACTGCGTGGCTGGCGCGGCGATTCTCCTCAAAGGCAGTCCTCACGACGTTCCGTCGATTTGGGTCTTTAGTTCAGCTGCAACTGGTTGGGATCACGCGGACCAATAAATCGTCCAATCCGCAACGCCCAATCGTCGTAGTAATACTCGCCTGCTAAACCCCAGCTATAGCCACGCGCATCCGCCGCGAAGTCGAACGCGGCATAGTTCAGGAAATTCATGTTTGCGAATTGCTGACGCACATCCCCCGCATAAGCATTCTCGTCGAAAATGTCGATGCTTGCCAGGTTGCCAGCAGTAAAGACAAAACGGCGGCTATCCACTGTTTTGGCCAGTTGCATCGGTCCCGACTCCACTGGAGTTGACTCGCCCCCCAAGTCCCCAGGTTTGTCGCAGAAACAGTCTGGAACGATAGAAAGTTGGAGTGGGTCGCCCATTTTTCTCCAGCTCCGCATTTTGAATGAAGCCGCCAAGGCCGTGCAGGTCGGAAAGCGGTAGTTCGGCGATCATTTCCGGGACAAAATAGAGCTCGCCTCCTTTCCATGTAACCAATAACAATATCGGCTATTTTTGTGACATGAACCATGCATTACCCCACTTCGCCACAAGTGGGCTTGCAGGCCGCGCCAACACCAGGGCTCGCGTTTGCCGCGCACGCGAGGCGTAATGTTTCCCGCATCGATACTCCCCGATTCGCTCCCAGCATCGCAATGGCGGGATATTGCAAAAACGTTACCAGAGCAAGTTTGCAGTTTTCTTACAGCTCGGATAGCGTCCTGTCCGACTTGTAGCCCCGCGCCCGCTTCAATATAGCGAACGTTGGCCCCTGGCCGATAACTGCCCGTCCGCCGATGGTCGCCTTACGACCCCGCCCCAAAAAAACGCCCCTGGGGTCATGGTCACCAAGGGCGTAACGCCCACATCATGTGGGCTCGAGGAGGTCAGCTAGGAGCAGATTGCTCCCACAACCCTTATACACATCGAATATTACAAAGCGGTGACTGCGCTAGGGAAGCTCTAACCTTTTCCAGTACAGGATGAGCCTGAAGCGGGTGCGTGTTTCCAACGCAAAATGAGCCTGAACGGGTACGCGATCGAAAAATTCGTTCCTGTCATTGCATCGATTGAAAAGTGTTGCACCGCTGGCGGCGGCGATAGCCACGCTGATACCAGCGTTGGCTGCCGCAGAAACCAGCTGCCATCTAAACTCCGCGCGCGGCGAGATTCAGCACGTCATCTACATACAGTTCGACAACACGCATCTTCGCCGCGACAACCCCAACGTTCCGTCCGATCTTGAGCAGATGCCGCATCTGCTGAACTTCATGGGGCAGAACGGCACCTTGCTCGCGAACGACCACACCGTTTTGATATCGCACACCGCGGGCGGGATTCTTTCGTCGCTCACCGGCCTCTATCCGGACCGTCACGGCCAGACCGTGTCGAACAGCTACGTGCGCACCTCCAGCACGGGGGGGGGTTCGTTCCCGAGATCCTTCGGCTACTGGACCGACAACGTTTCCGCCGCGGGCACGCCGACCGTGCCGAACATGATCGGGCCCGACGGCAGCAACATTCCAGCGCCGTGGGTGCCTTTTACGCGCGCGGGTTGTGACGTGGGCGCCGTCGCGACGG
>PLYS01000111.1 GCA_003153455.1 Betaproteobacteria bacterium
CGTATCGACGCGTCGCATCGCGCAATCGTGCTGGAGGATGGCTCCGAACTCGTCTACGACTATCTGATCGTCGCCACCGGCGTCACGCACAGCTACTTCGGGAACGACTCGTGGGCAACGCACGCTCCGGGTCTCAAGACGCTCGACGATGCGATGGAGATCCGCCGCCGCATCCTACTTGCGTTCGAGCATGCCGAGCGTGAACCCGATTTGACGCGGCGTGCGGCATGGCTGACGTTCGTCGTGATCGGTGCGGGCGCGACCGGCGTCGAGCTTGCAGGCACGCTTGCCGAGATCGCGCGGCACACGCTGCGCGGCGAATTCCGGCGCTTCGATCCAAGGAATGCCCGCATCGTACTAGTGGAAGGCACCGACCGTGTGCTGCCCTCCTATCCCGCCGAGCTCTCGGAAAAGGCGCGGTTGCAGCTCGAGCGGCTCGGCGTCACTGTGTGGCTCGGACGGCGCGTGACTTCAGTTGATGCGGGCGGAGTGCAACTCGGTGACGATCGGGTCGCTGCGAAGACGCTCGTCTGGGCTGCCGGCGTCACCGCATCGCCGCTCGGCGCCTCGCTTGGCACACCGCTCGACGGCACCGGACGGGTGATCGTGCAGCCCGACCTGACGGTTGCGGGCCATTCAGAAATCTTCGTGATCGGCGATCTTGCTTGCATTCCGAGCCACCAGCCGCCCGTCCCCGGAGTCGCTCCGGCTGCCAAGCAGATGGGGCGGTTGGCGGTGAAAAACATCCTGCGACGCATGGACGGGAAAGAGACCCTACCCTTCCGCTACCGTGATTACGGCATGCTGGCGACAATCGGCAGCAATGCGGCCGTGGGCATAGTCGGTCGCGTGCGAATCTCGGGCTACCCGGCGTGGCTCATGTGGCTCCTCGCCCACATCTACTTCCTGATCAGCTTTCGCAACCGCCTGGTCGTGATGATCGACTGGGCATGGGCATACTGGACATTTCAGCGCTTTGCGCGCATCGTATTTGGCGCGGCGCCGCCTCCGGACGGCCCTGAAAAACCTCGGGGACGGAACCAGAGTGGTTGATGGGCGGACCGACCTCATTACGAAACGCTCCCCATGGCCGACTACACACTCTCTGATTACCACGAGCACAGCAAGCATCACCTGAACCGCTACGCGCCTGGCCCGGGAGGACTCGACTGGGCCAATCAGCCAAACCCATTCCGCTGCTACAAGGGCGCTGCGCGTATCGAACTGCCGCTTCTTGCGGACACCCTTGAGACACGCTATAGCGCGCTGCGCTGCGGCACCCTGCCTGCGCCCCACCCTTTCAATCTGCAATCCATCGCAATCCTGTTCGAGCTGTCGTTGGCCATCTCCGCGTGGAAATCCTACAGTGGCACTTCTTGGGCGTTGCGCTGCAATCCGTCGAGCGGCAACCTGCATCCGACCGAAGGCTATCTCGTGACCTGCAGCGTCCCAGGCCTTGCGGCGGGTGTCTATCACTACGTGAGCCGCGACCACGCACTTGAGCGTCGCGGTGAATGGGACGGGCCGGTCGAGCTGAATGGTCTTGCTATTGGGTTCACGAGCATAGCCTGGCGCGAAGCCTGGAAATACGGCATGCGCGCGTTTCGCTATTGCCAGCACGATTGCGGCCACGCCATCGCCGCGGTGAGTTACGCCGCGTGCGCGCTGGGCTGGCACTCGCGCCTGCTCGCTAGGCCAAGCGACGCGAAGATCGCGGCGCTGCTCGGACTCGACCGTGCCACGGCCTCCGCCGAACGGGAGACGCCGGATTGTCTCTTGTGGGTTTCCGCCAGCGAGTCGCTACCCTCAGACATGTCATCTGAACCATCGCGGTGGCACGGCCAACCCAATCGACTGAGCGCTGACCACGTCGAGTGGCCCGAGATCGAACAGGCGCATCAGCTGACCGCCAAGCCGTGCTTGGATCAGGAGCCCGCCAATCGGGTGTCCGTAACATACGAGACCGCGGGGAAGCCGGCGTGTGATCTCTCAGCAGCGCAGATCATCCGCCAACGGCGTAGCGCAGTCGCATTTGANNGATTGGCTGTGGCACAAAGTTGGCCCACCCGGGCTGCCGCTCTACCTTCTTGTCGCTCATGACCTACGCGACACGGCGCGGCTCGTCTGTTGTCATCAGGAGATCGCCGCCGATTCCTGCTACGCGCTGGGAATGCTTGCCCACCACGAAATCGCAACGAGCGAACCCTGGCGCTATCGAACGCTCTATTGGGAATGCGGAATGCTCGGACAGGTGTTGTACCTCGAGGCTGAGGCCGCTGGCATCCGCGCTACCGGGATCGGCTGCTTCTTCGACGATGAAATGCACGAGCTGCTCGGCCTGCGGGGGCACGCGTGGCAGAGCCTATACCATTTCACCGCAGGCGGCCCTGTAGACGATGCGCGCCTTACCACACTTCCCGCTTACACCTTGGGCCGATCGCGTTGTAAAAAAAGATCCTCGCAGGCTCCGGACTCGAAGCCTGGTTAGGGAGCCAAACGCAATTCGAACACCGCCACACTTGCCAACGGGATTATGCGCCAATTGGTGGAATTTCTTGAGAATGACTGAATGACCGTTGTTGGCCGGGAGCGGCGGTTGCCCATACGCGCCGAAGGCGGCCCCTTAGAAAAAAGGATGGATTTCGCGAACTGACCCCTGATCGCGTGTTGGTTTGTTCACTGCGGCTGCAGGCCGATGTCGCGGACGAGTTTGCCGTACTTCGCGTAATCGTTCTTGATCGTCGCCGCAAAATACTCCGGCGTTCCGGTGTCGATAGCGAATCCGGCCGTGATTATCTTTTCCCTCACGTCGGCCAAGCCCATTGCACGGTTGATTTCCTGGTTGAGTAGCACGATCACCTCGCGGGGCACAGCGGCCGGCGCGACAAAACCAAACCACCCGCGCGACTCGTCGCCTGGCACCGTTTCGGCAATCGTGGGGACATCGGCGAATTGTGGTAGCCGCATCGGATTGGTAGTGCCCAGCATCCGCAGCTTGCCGGAACGCACGTGCGCCGCAACTGACGCTAAGGTCGGCATCGAAGCGTCTACCTGTCCGCCCATCAGGTCGGTGAGGCTCGGCGCGCCGCTCTTTTACGGTACGTGCAGATACGTGAACCCCGCCTGCACGCGCAGCAGTTCGAAGGAAAGATGCGCAAATCCCCCTTCGCCGTTCGAGGCGAAGGTGAGCTTGTCGGGATTGGCCTTGGCATAGCTGATCAGGTCCTTCACGTTCTTGAATGGCGCGCTCGGATGTACGACGAGCACGAGACCATTTGCAACCAGCAACGCAACCGGTGCGAAATCCTTGAGTGGATCGTAGGCGAGCTTCCGGTAGGTATGCGGCGCTATGACCAGATTGCCGCCCTGCCCGACGGTGATCGTATATAGCCATCAGGTGCAGCGCGCGCGGCAAGGTCAGACCGAGCTGCCCGGCTGCACCGGCGCGGTTGTCGACGATCACCTGCTGGCCGAGGTGCGCAGTCAGTTTCTGCCCGACCAAGCGGGCGAGTATGTCGGCCGCGTCTCCGGCTGGGAATGGGACGATGATACGTATCGGCCTCTCCGGATATTCGCCGGCGATGGCGTAAAGTGATACGAATTAATCATTCGTCAGGAATGTCTCCATGGCTTAGGCGCCTGGGCATTTAACTCCCTGAAAAGCTCTTCTCAGAGTGTCGGGCCAGCAGTGAGTCCCGTACGTATCCGGATGATGGGTGGTAGCGTGCCCACCGACAGCCTTGTTGAGATTTTGGAAGCTCCGTTCGTGATCATGCCCCTGGCCAACGGGGATACCCACACCCGCCGCGCAGCTCGACGGACGAACCCACGTCAAAAGCGCAAAACGGTTTTGCACGAAAAGGGAATCAGGAGCCCCGCCGCCAGTAGCCAGAAACGACGTGCAATAGACGCTCAGAGCGCAGCGCCAGAAAAAGACAGGTCATTAGAATAAGGCGAACAAGATTTAAAACGCGCAATCGCGATCGTGGCGCGACTTTTAGCCTACGAAAATACCACTTGCGCAGAAAATCACCGCATACCACGCTTTTTCTTAAACCCCAGAAGCATCCGAGACAACTTGCGAATCAACGCAGGACGGTGCTTACGCAAAACCGGCGTATAGGTATTTTTCGGATCATGCTGCAACTGCCACAACAGCTTGTGCAGCGAACGCTGTGCGGGATCGTACTCATACAGCTCCGACGCTTTCACCAGGTCGCCAAGCAACGCCTTCGCAAGCAAAATTTCGAGATAGACCCCTTGAGAACAATTCAGCGCAATACAACGATTGCGCAACGCCAAAAGCAAATCCTCCCGCATACGAACCGCGAAATGCCGCCGGTCCACGTAGGACCCTATGATGACCTTCGGATGACGCTTACGAGCAGTCATGATCCAATCCGTTCCACGTCCACCACAAGCAAAATCTCGGTTTTCTGCTCCAAACCCGAACGAGACGACAACCACCGCGGCGAAAACGGCAAGCCAGAATTTGCACCAGTGCCCCGCGTTTCATCCCAACCCCGAACACGATCAATTCACCAGACTGCAGCACCGCTACCGTCGTGCTCAGCTCGCGCTTGCTCAACGTCGGCGACTGATTAACGCCCGTATCCGTCACGGCAAACGAGGATACCACGAGCTGCTAACGCGCCCCGGCCTTGATCAGCGAGTCGACAATGTCCTTGCGCTCTCGCTCGCGCGCGGCGGAAAGAGCCGTCACGCCGGCATGGGTCTTAAGGTTGGGATCCGCGTCGCTCGCAAGCAGCAACGCCACCAGTTCACGGTGGCCTTCGCGCGCCGCCATCATCAGTGCCGTCAAGCCATTATCAGCAGTGGCGTTGATTTGGGCTCCGTAGGCCAGCAGCAAACGGCTGATCTCTACACTGCCTTTGACGGCAGCGTATATGAGGGGCGTCCAGTCCCCCCGCGGATTGACCTCCGCGCCCTGGACCAGCAACTGCCTGACCACTTCCAGATCCCCTCGCAATGCGGCCAGCATCAATGCCGTTTCGCCGAGCGCGTTGCGCGAATTGACATCAGCGCGCGCCGCGAGGAGCTCCTTGACCGTCCCGACGCTGCCTTCCTTGATGGCCAGAATCAGCAGCGAATTTCCTTCCCGGTCGACAGTACCGGCGTCCACACCGCGTTTGAGCAGTTGACTTACGGCCCGAACATCGCCTCTCTTGACCGCATCCAGCATGTCCTCATAGACCCCTGCAAGCGAAACCTCCCACACCAGGGCTAAGGCAAGACTCGAGATAATCTTTATATACCACATTAGATTAGTCAGATATTATATTGAATAATATGTAATAATTATTTGTAGTTTTTTGGGCGACCTGCTCCAGCGTCACACCTTTGAGCCGGGCAATCTCTATCGCGACGTGCTTAACATAGCCCGGTTGGTTGGTTTTGCCGCGATGGGGAATTGGCGCGAGATACGGAGCATCGGTCTCGACCAGCATGCTTTCAAGCGGCACCCGCTGCGCAACCTCTTTCAGCGCCTTGGCATTCTTGAAGGTCACGATGCCGGAAAATGAAATATAGAAACCCATTTCCATAGCAGCTTCAGCCACTTCCCAGCTTTCGGTAAAGCAGTGCATTACCCCGCCGGCCTCCCGAGCACCCTCCTCCCGCATGATGCGCAGCGTGTCCTCCGCCGCCGCCCGCGTATGAATAATCAACGGCTTGCCACACTCCCGCGCCGCACGGATATGCGTGCGAAAACGCTCGCGCTGCCATTCCAGGTCGCCCTTGAGCCGGAAGTAATCGAGCCCNNCGGTCACCGCCACGCCTTCGTAGTCCGGATGCACCCCCACTGAGGCATGCAGATTGGGATAAGTCTCTGCCAGTTTGCGCACGCGCGGAAAATCCTCGAGCGTCACCGAGACGCACAACGCGCGCTCGACTTGGTTGGCATGCATCAGCTCAAACACCGCGTCAAGGTTGTCCGCGAGCTCCGGGAAATCGAGGTGACAATGCGAATCAACCAGCATCGACGCCCGCCACGAATTCCCCGCGCAGCAGTGCCGCATACCACAACAGCAACTGCTCGACGAACAAGCGCGCATTGAGCGGATGGTTGACGATGCGCTGCTGGCGCACCAACTGCCGGTGATAGCGCGCAATATCGGCAGCGCGCAGGCGACCTGCAATCCCGCTCAACGCTGTTTCAAAATCTGGGTTGTAACGCACCCGGCCGACGGATTTTGCGCTCAACAAATCGTAAGTCCAGCGCTGCAGCCAGCCAAGCAGCCGGCCAACCGGAAATTCACGCACCTGCTCGGCCAGCGCCAGTGCGTCGAACTTGGGCGCGGCAAGGCTGCCCAGCAGAGTTTTGCGTTGTGTCCAGAACTCCCCGTCATCGAGCGCGAGCGCAGCGAGCGGCGCGTTTCCGGTCTGGGCCAGACTTAACGCCGGATTGGCTATCCCCTGCTCGCGCAGCCATTGCTCGGCCGTCGCTGCTTGCGGCGTCGGCAAAGCTATCTGCTGGCAGCGGCTGATTATCGTCGCCGGCAGATAGCTCGGCCGGTGTGAGACCAGCATGAAGCGCGTGCTCGGCGGTGGTTCTTCCAGGTTTTTCAGCAGCGCGTTGGCGGCATTCGGATTCAGCGTTTCAGCCGGGTAGAACACGATGGTCTTGCCGCCGCGGCGGTACGCGGTCAGGTTGATGAAATCCTGCAAATCCCTGACTTCTTCCACCCGAATCTCTTTGCTCGGCTTACGTTTGCCGGCCGATGGCTGGCCGGATTCGGCGGAATCCAATTCGCCGGACTGGGATTCGGCCGGACGCAGCGCTTCGGGTTGGAGTTCGCGGTAGTCGGGATGGCTGGAGGCAGCAAACCAGCGGCAGCTCTGGCACGCGCCACAGGCGGCGCCGTCAGCGGCCGGGCTCTCGCATGCGAGCGACTGCGCGAGCTTGCGCACGAAGTCGAGCTTGCCGATGCCTTCCTTGCCCCTGAACAGCAGCGCATGCGGCAACGTGGATTTGCGCTCCAGCACCTCCTGCCACGGCTGTTGAAACCAAGGATAAACCGTTACCGGCATAGCGCCCCCGCGATGTCCGTGAGTTGCTGCTGGATGTGTGCGATGCTCTGGCTGGCGTCGATCACGCGAATGCGCGATGGGTCCTCGCGCGCGCGGCGCAGGTAAGCCTCGCGCACGCGGCGGTAGAAATCATCCTGCTCCTGCTCGAAACGGTCGGCGCTGCGCGCGCCACGCGCGCGCTGGCGGCCGATTTCAGGCGCCAAATTGAACAACAGCGTGAGATCGGGCTGCAGTCCGCGCTGCGTCCACTCCTCGAGTTGTGTCAGGCGCGCCCAGTCTACGCCGCGCCCGCCGCCCTGGTAGGCGAACGTTGCGTCGGTAAAGCGGTCGCACACCACCCATTCACCCTTGGCAAGCGCTGGTTCAATTACCTGGTCGAGATGTTCGCGCCGTGCGGCGAACATTAGCATCACCTCGGTTTCCGCGTGCATCGGATTTTCCGGATCAAGCAGAAGCTGGCGCAGTTTCTCGCCAAGCCCGGTGCCGCCGGGCTCGCGCGTAACATGCACGGCGATTCCGCGCTGCCGGAACAAATCCGCAAACCACGCCAGATGCGTGCTCTTGCCGGCGCCGTCGATACCCTCGAGTGTGATGAATTTTCCGCGCATGTTTTCAGCGCTTGCCGCGCTTCTGGTATTTTGTCACCGCGCGTTCGTGCTCGGCCAGCGTGGCCGAAAAATACGACGTGCCGTCGCCGCGCGCGACGAAATACAGCGCTTTGCCCGGCGCCGGATTGAGCGCGGCGGCGAGAGCGCTCGCGCTCGGCATCGCGATCGGCGTCGGTGGCAAGCCCTCGCGCGTGTAAGTGTTAAATGGGCCGTCGGCGAGCAGGTCGCGCTTGCGCAGGTCGCCGTCAAACTGCGCGCCGAGACCGTAGATGACGGTTGGGTCGGTTTGCAGCCGCATGCCGAACTTGAGACGGTTCAAAAATACCGCGGCTATCATGGCCCGTTCGCCCGGTTGTCCGGTTTCTTTCTCGATAAGCGACGCCAGTATCAGCGCCTGATAAGGATTTGCCAGCGGCAGGCCACGGGCGCGCGCATTCCATAATGAATCGAGCTGAGACTGCATGGCGCGATAGGCGCGCTGCAGTATCGCAATATCGCTGGTGCCGTTAGTGAAATAGTAAGTATCCGGGAAGAACAGCCCTTCGGCCGACGCATAAGAAATCCCGAGGCGCGTTACGATTTCAGATTCCGTGATTCCTTGCGTGTCATGCCTGACCGCGGCGTGGGCGTCGAGCAAGGCGCGCATCTGGCCGAACGTCCAGCCTTCGACAAACGTGATCTGGTCCTGGCTACGATCGCCCGAAGTCATTTTCCTCAACAGCGCGAACGGCGTGAGGGGGCCGCCGATTTCATAATTGCCGGCCTGGACGCGGTTCGCATCGCCAAAAATCCGCGCCAACAGCTCGAATTGCCGCGGTGAGTGAATTACGCCGGCTGCCTGCATCTGGCGCGCGGCGCTGCGCAGGCTGCTGCCGTGCTTCACGCTGAACTGCAGCGGCTTGCCGATCGCAAGATCGGTGAAACCATAGCCCACGAACCATGCGGCGCATGCCGCAAGCAGCATCACGCCCAGCCACAGTATGCGTTTGAGCCAGCGTTTAGCGGTCTTGCGCATGCTCGATCCAGCGCCGGATTTGTGCGGTCATCGGTCCGGCGATCCAGGTTTTGCGGTCGAGCGCCGTGATCTGCCAGACACCAATCACGCTGTTGACCAGGAACAGTTCGTCGGCGCATAGTAATTCGCCGATGCTGACGGACGCTATCCGGACTGGAATGTTGTTGCTGCGCGCGAGCTCGATCACCAGTTCGCGTTGCACGCCGGCGACTCCGCAACGCGCAAGGTCCGGAGTCACCAGTTCGCCGCCTCTGACGAGGAACACGTTGCTCATGGTGCCGCAAATCACGTTGCCGTCGGCGTCGCGCAGAAGGCCTTCGGCAATCCCCGGATCGCTCCATTCCGAACGCGCCAGCACGTTTTCGAGCCGGTTCAGGTGTTTGATCCCCGCCAGTGCCGGCTGCGATGCAAGCCCTATCCGGCACAGATGCGCACGCACGCCGCGGTCGTAATGGAGCTGTGGATAATCAGGCAACGGGCTGGCGGAAACCACGCGCACCGGCGATGCGGCGACAGGAATCGCATAGCCGCGCTCGCCACCGCCGCGTGTGACAACGATCTTGACGACGCAATCGGGAAAACGAGCGGCGATTGCAGCCAAGTCGCGCTCGAAAACACCGGCGGCTGGACATGCTATGCGCAGCGCCTTGCAATCGGCAGCGAGCTTCGCATATTGCCGCCACCACAACAGTGGTTTGCCGCCGCGCAGTGTAAAAGTGCGGAATACGCCGTCGCCGTACATCAGCCCGCGATCATGCACGCTGATCGCATCGCTCTCAACGCCATTGACGAGATTCATCGCAATACCGGTGCGCGGGCCGGCATGGATTGCCGGCGGAGAAACAAGCGTATGCGGCGTCAAACGGCGCGGAATACCAGACTGCTGTTGGTGCCGCCAAAGCCGAACGAATTCGAAATTACGACCCTGACTTTCATTTCGCGCGCGCTGTTCGGCACGTAATCGAGGTCGCATTGCGGGCCCGGATTGACGAGATTTATGGTCGGCGGCGCAATCTGCTGCTGCACCGCCAGCGCCGAAAAGACCGCCTCGATGCCGCCCGCGGCGCCGAGCAAATGGCCGGTCATCGACTTGGTCGAGCTTACCGCCAGCTTCCTGGCGTGTTCGCCGAAGCAGCGCTTGACCGCAATCGTTTCGGCGAGGTCGCCGAGCTGCGTCGAAGTGCCATGGGCGTTGATGTAATCGACCTCGTCGAGATTGACCCTGCCATTGCGCATCGCGTTTACCATGCAGCGCGCCGCGCCTTCGCCATCCGCGCTCGGCGCGGTGACGTGGTGAGCGTCGGCGCTCATGCCATAGCCGGCCAGTTCGCAATAAATCCGTGCGCCGCGCTGTTTCGCGCGTTCGTACTCTTCCAGCACCAGCACCCCGGCGCCCTCGCCGAGCACGAAACCATCGCGGTCCTTGTCCCATGGACGGCTTGCCTGCTCCGGTGCGTCGTTGCGAGTCGATAACGCGCGCGTGGCGCAAAAGCCACCGACGCCGAGAGGAGAAGTCGTTGCTTCGGCGCCGCCGGCGATCATGACGTCGGCATCGCCGTATTCAATCAGCCGGCCGGCTTCGCCGATGCAGTGATTGGCCGTCGAGCACGCGGTGACCAGCGCCAGGTTCGGTCCTTTCAAACCGTACATGATCGAGAACTGGCCGGCGATCATGTTGATGATCGTGCCCGGCACGAAGAACGGCGAGATCTTGCGCACGCCGCCCGCCAGCATCGCGTTATGGGTGTCTTCGATCAGCGGCAGTCCACCAATGCCGGACCCGATGCAGACGCCGACCTGCTCGCGCTGCTCCCGGTCGAGATCTATGCCGGAGTCCTTGAGTGCATCGATCGCAGCGGCGAGACCGTAATGGATGAAGGCGTCGAAGCGGCGTGCTTCCTTGGCGGAAAGCCATTTCGCAACGTCGAAACCCTTCACCTCTCCGGCGATCTGGGTCGGGAACGCACTGGCGTCGAAATGCGTGATGCGGCTGATGCCGGATTTACCGGCAACGATGTTGGACCAAGCTGCGCCGACTCCGATCCCGACCGGAGATATGATGCCGAGACCGGTTACGACTACTCTGCGTCTTGCCAATTTAAATCCGTAGCGTTAAGCCGGGGGCTTATTTGAGGTGCGCCTTGATATAGTCGGTGGCCTGCTGGACGGTGGTGATTTTTTCCGCTTCTTCGTCCGGAATTTCACACTCGAATTCCTCTTCGAGCGCCATCACCAGTTCCACCGTATCGAGCGAATCCGCACCGAGGTCGTTGACGAAGGACGACTCGCTTTTGACGTCGGCTTCGTTGACACCCAGTTGTTCGGCCACGATCTTTTTAACGCGCTGCTCTATGTTTTCCATCAATATCCCCTTCTAAGGACTGGGTTTAAATCATGCGGGCTGCGTATTTTACCAAATCCGCCGTGTGTCACCTAACGCGGGCATTTTACTGCTATTGCATGAGCATGCCGCCGTTGACGTGCAGTGTCGCGCCGGTTATATACGCCGCCGCCGGCGATGCCAGAAATGCGACCGCGCCGGCAACGTCCTCGGCCGCACCAAGACGGCCGAGCGGAATCTGGGCAATCAGCGCGCCGCGCTGATTTACATCGAGCGCGCGCGTCATATCGGTATCGATAAATCCGGGCGCAACGCAGTTGACGGTGATGTTACGGCCGCCCACCTCGCGCGCGAGCGCCTTGCTGAAGCCGATCATTCCGGCCTTGGCCGCCGCATAGTTAGTCTGGCCGGCGTTGCCCAACACGCCGACTACGGAAGTGATGTTGATGATGCGCCCGCCGCGCGCCTTCAGCATCGGGCGGATCACCAGCTTGGACAGCCGGTAGACCGATTTGAGGTCAGTCGACATGATGTCGTCCCATTCCTCATCCTTCATTCGCAACAACACGTTATCGCGCGTGATTCCGGCGTTGTTGACCAAAATCGTAATAGCGCCGAGCGCCTCCTGCACCGTGCCGACGATCGCTTCGCATTGCGTTGTATTGTTGACATCGAGCACGAGGCCCAGCCCCTTGATGTCGGCGCTGTGCAACGCTCCCTGAATCTGCGCAGCCCCTGTTTCGCTGGTAGCCGTGCCGGCGACCATTGCTCCCTGCTTGCCGAGCGCGAGTGCAATTGCCCTGCCAATGCCGCGCGAGGCGCCTGTCACCAGTGCCACTTGTCCGTTTAGCATCATGCCGCCTGCTGTAAAGTCTGTAACGCCTGAGTGAGTGACAAGGTATCCGCAATCGCCACGCCTTGCAAAGAACCGTCGATGCGCTTGGTGAGGCCGGCCAGCACCCTGCCGGGACCGCATTCAGCAACGTGCGTGACGCCCGAGTGTGCCATGTGCCGAATGACCTCCGCCCAGCGTACCGGATTGCACGCCTGGCGTGCCAGTGCAGCCTTGATCTGCTGCGGTTCGCTGACCATCGCAGCATCGACGTTGTTGATCACGGGAATCCGCGGCGCATTGAAAGTAATGCCCGCCAGATACTGTTCGAGGCGCTGTGCCGCGGGCATCAACAGCGACGAATGGAACGGCGCGCTGACCGGCAGCATCACCGCGCGCTTGGCGCCCCTGGCTTTGGCTGCCTCGGCGCCGCGCTCGACAGCCGCTTTGTGGCCGGCGATCACGACCTGGCTCGGCGCATTGAAATTGACCGGCTCGACCACTTCGCCTTGCGCCGCTTCGAGACACGCCGCGCGCACAGCTTCGTCATCGAGCCCGATTATCGCCGCCATCGCGCCGGTGCCGAGCGGCACCACGTCCTGCATCGCCTGGGCGCGGAAGCGCACCAGCGGCAGCGCGTCGCGAAAGCTGACGACGCCGGCAACAACCAGCGCCGTGTATTCGCCAAGGCTGTGACCGGCGATGACCGCCGGTTGCGCACCGCCCGCCTCGCGCCACGCGCGGTACACCGCATAGCCGGCAGTCAGCATCAGCGGCTGGGTGTTGAGCGTCGAATTCATGGCGTCGGCCGGACCTTCGCTCGCGAGCTTCCATACATCCTGTTTGAGTATGTCCGATGCCTCCGCAAAAGTGTCGCGCACCGGCTGTGACTCGGCGAAGCTTTGCATCATGCCGACCGACTGCGAGCCCTGCCCCGGAAACGCGAATGCCAATTTCACTGTTCGTTATCCTAATCCTGCAGATCTGGATTAACCGTTTTCTCTCTTAACTCGAAACTTACCATTTCATCAACACTGCGCCCCAGGTAACGCCGCCACCGACGCCTTCCAGCAGCACGTGTTGCCCGGCGCGTATGCGACCGTCGCGCACCGCCTCGTCAAGCGCGAGCGGGATCGATGCTGCCGAAGTGTTGCCGTGACGATCGAGTGTGACGACGACTTTTTCCATGCTGAGGCCGAGTTTTTTCGCGGTTGACCGGATGATGCGGATATTGGCCTGGTGTGGTATCAGCCAGTCGACATCGGATTTCTGCAGATGGTTCCTGGTCAGCGCTTCCTCGACGACCTCGTCGAGCACCTTGACCGCAAGTTTAAACACCGTGTTGCCTTCCATCTGCAGGAACGGCCGGCCTTCGACCTTGCCGCCCCGTACCGATCCCGGCACCGACAGGATGTGTTGATAGCTNNCGCCGTCGCCAAACAGCACGCAAGTGCCGCGGTCGTTCCAATCCAGTATGCGCGAAAAAATCTCGCTACCGACCACCAACGCGTATTGATATTGCCCCGAACGCAGGAACAGGTCGGCCGTGGCCAATGCGTAGACAAAGCCGCTGCATACCGCCTGCACGTCGAACGCCGGGCAGTTCTTGATGCCGAGCTTGGCCTGCAGTATGCAGGCGGTGCTCGGGAAGATCATGTCCGGCGTGGACGTCGCGACTATGATGAGCCCGATGTCCTGCGCGGCGATGCCGGCCGCCTCGATCGCCCTGCGGCTGGCCGCGAGCGCCAGATCGCTGCAGCGCTCGTTATCGGCTGCGATATGGCGCTGACGGATGCCGGTGCGCGTGAAAATCCATTCGTCGGAAGTGTCGAGCGTCTGCTCCAGATCGCGATTGGTCAGGATCTTGGCCGGCAGATAACCGCCGGTGCCGACGATGCGCGAATAGGTCACGCCGCGCCCTCTTGCAGCACCGACATCTGTTCCGTGATGTGATTCAATACACCGCCACGCGCCTCATCCACCGCGCGACCGATCGCGACCTGGAACGAAGCACTGTCCGCCGCGCCATGGCTTTTGACCACGATGCCGCGCAGCCCGAGCAGGCTCGCGCCGTTGTAGAGGCGCGGATCGACGCGACGCTCGAACGCTTTGATCACCGGCAACGCCACCACGCCCGCAAGCCTGGTCAGCGCGTTGCGGTTGAATTCATCGCGCAGGTAAGTGCTGAGCATCTGCACCAGTCCCTCGGAGGCTTTGAGTGCGACGTTGCCGACAAAGCCATCGCACACCACGACATCGGTAGTGCCCTTGTAGATGTCATCGCCTTCGACATTGCCGTAGAAATTGAGTCCGCTCGCGCGCAGCAGTTCCGCCGCCCGCTTCACCACTTCATTGCCTTTGATGTCCTCTTCCCCGATGTTGAGCAAGCCGATGCTCGGCTGCGGCTTGTTCTCGACCGTGCTCACCAGCGTTGCGCCCATGACACCGAATTGCAGCAGATGCTCGGCGGTGCAATCGACGTTGGCGCCGAGATCGAGTACGTAGGTATGCCCTTTCAACGTCGGCAGCACCGAGCAAATCGCCGGGCGCTCGATGTCCGGCAGCATTTTCAGCACGAAGCGCGAAATCGCCATCAACGCACCGGTGTTGCCAGCACTGACACAGGCGTGCGCAGTGCCGTTTTTCACCAGATTGACGGCGACGCGCATCGAGGAATCCTTCTTGCTGCGCAGCGCGGCCGCCGGCGCTTCGTCCATGCTCACCACTTCGCTCGCATGCTGTACGCTCAAACGCGGCTCGGCCTCAGCCCTGAGCTTGCGCAACTCGGCTGCGATGGCGCTCTGCTGACCGACCAGGATAACGTCGACGTTCTCGGCGCGCCGCAGATAATCCAGCGCAGCAGGAACCGTCACGTGCGGGCCATGATCGCCTCCCATGCAATCGATGGCNNACTATCGGCACGACCGGGCAAGAACAGGCCGTGTCTTACCCACCCTTGGTGGTAACGACTTTTTTCCCGCGATAATAACCGGTAGGGCTGATGTGATGCCGCAAATGCACTTCGCCGGTGGTAGGCTCGGTCGCCAGCGGCGGATTGGTCAGAAAGTCGTGCGAGCGGTGCATGCCGCGTTTCGACGGCGACTTCTTGTTTTGCTGAACTGCCATGTCAAAACTCCTTTTCGTTCAATTTAATTCTGCTTCAATTTGGCCAGCACCGCGAATGCCGATGCGGCACTATCATCCTGCGTCGTCTTCACCGCCGCGCTGCATTGTCCTTCCGGGTGCCGTGGCGCGATCGGAATCGCCAGCAGCACTTCATCCTCGACCAGCGCCCAGACCTCGATATGAGGACCCGCCGGAACGCCGTCGAGATCACCGATCTCTGCCGTTTCGCCACCCGCTTCACCAGTCAGCACCAGCAGGTTCGACTCGACCGCTACCGGATAGACCAGACTGCCCAGACAGCGCTGGCACCGGAGGTTGATTTCGCCTTCAACCTTGAGGCTGAGCCGGGGCCGGCGCTCGGCGTCGCCGCCACCGGCAAGCGTGAATTTCAGAGTTCCGCCGGTATCAAACAGGCTGTCTGTCAGCCGCGTCAGTTGCCCTACCCTCACCTCGCCGTGCATCTGCTGGCCAGTGCGGGCAAACTCCAGACTATCGATGACAGCCTGTGCAGACATAAGGCGCGCATGATAGTATTTTTGTGCTTTTCTGTCAAAACTATATAAAAGAAAATTCATTCTGCGCATATACTTAGCTGCTATCCCCGCGCACCAACCGCTATGCCTGATCCGTTCCGCCCGCGACTCGTCCTCGCTTCCACCTCGCGATATCGGCAGAAATTGCTGGCGCGGCTGGGCATACCGTTCGAAACCACGGCGCCCAACGTCGATGAAAGCCCGGCTGCCGGAGAAATGCCGCAGGCGCTCGCATTGCGATTAGCCTGCGCCAAGGCACAGGCGGCTCAAGCTGCCTTTCCTGATGCGCTGATCATCGGCTGCGATCAGGTCGCAGCGGTCGGTGCAACGCTGCTCAACAAGCCCGGAACCCATGCGCGCGCGGTCGAGCAACTCAAGCTGATGAGCGGCAAGCAGATAGCGTTCTTTACTGCATTGTGTCTGCTCAATGCGCGCAGCTTGCAGCGCCAAACGGCAATCGTGCCGGTCACGGTCCACATGCGCGAGTTCAGCACTGGCCAGATCGAACGCTATCTGCAAGCCGAGCGGCCCTATGACTGCGCCGGCAGCGCACGCATCGAGGGGCTCGGCATCACGCTGGTGGCACGCCTGGACGGCGACGATCCCAATGCGCTGATCGGCCTGCCGCTGATCAAGCTGTGCGACATGCTTCGCAACGAAGGCGTCGATCTGCCATGAGCACTGGCGCCCAAGGTAAGCTGCATCTGATTCCGGTCACGCTCGGTGACGACAACGCGCGCGCCGCGCTGCCGCAATCAACCCTGGAGATCGTTATTGCGCTCGATTACTTCATCGTCGAGAACGAAAAAAGCGCACGCCGGTTTCTGAAAAACATTGCGCATCCGAAACCGCTGCAGCAATTGCAGCTTGTGCTGTTCGACAAAACTGCCGATGCAAGGCGCGCGATTGAGTTGTTGCAGCCGCTCAGCGCCGGGCGCAGCGCGGGCGTGCTGTCGGAAGCGGGCTGCCCTGCGATCGCAGACCCCGGCGCACTGCTGGTGGCAGCCGCACATCGCGCAGGACTGCGCGTCGTGCCCCATACCGGACCGTCTGCACTGCTGCTCGCGCTGATGGCCTCCGGCTTCAATGGCCAGCGCTTCGCGTTTCACGGCTACCTGCCGGTGCCGAAAGATCAATGCCGCAGCGAGATCGCGAGGCTCGAGCGCGAGTCATGCGCGCACGACATGACGCAAATCTTCATCGAAACGCCATACCGCAATGATGCACTGCTGCAGATGCTGCTCGAGACCTGCAATGACAAGACGCGGCTGTGCATTGCGAGCGATCTGACGCTTGCGTCCGAAACGGTACGCAGCGCGACCATCGCGGCATGGAACCGGGGGGAAACCGGAATCGGCAGGCGCCCGAGCGTGTTTCTGCTCTACGCGCGAGGAACTTGTCGGGCTTGAATCCGACAAGTTCCTTAGGCAAAACCGCGCCCGGAAGAAATGCGAACGTGTCGTCAAAAACCCGTCGAATCCTCGTTCCTGTGTGCTGAACGAGGTGAAACGGCTGTCGAATCAAACATTATTTTGGAAACATGGGGCGGTTTTTTTTAGGAGTTTGTCGGGGTTAAGTCCGACAAACTCCTAGCGCAGTTGCGCGCCGCCTGCCGTCGAGACTTTAAGCAGCGTTTCCGCCATCGCTGCGCCGAATTTGCGCGCGACACGCTCGGCGATGTTCTCGTGCACCGTAAAGTCGACTACATCCTCTGCCTTGATCACATCGCGCGCGACCGAGTCGACGCTGCCGAGGGCGTCGGCGAGCCCAAGCTCGATGCTCTTCTGCCCTACCCACACCAGGCCGCTGAAAATCTCAGGGCTTTCTTTGAGCCGTTTGCCGCGTCCGTTGCGCACCACGGAGATGAACTGCTGGTGGATCTCGCCGAGCATTTTCTCGGCAAACTCCTTGTGCGCGGGGTTCAGCGGCGAAAACGGATCGAGAAACGCCTTGTTTTCGCCGGCCGTGATCGCGCGCCGCTCGACGCCGAGCTTTTCCATCGTGCCGGTGAAGCCGAAGCCGTCCATCACGACGCCGATCGAGCCGACAACACTCGCCTTGTCGACGTAAATTCTGTCGGCGGCAGCCGCGACGTAATAGCCGCCCGAAGCGCAGATGTCCTCGACCACCGCATATAACGGTATGTTCGGATATTGGCCGCGCAGGCGTCTGATCTCGTCGTTGATGTAGCCGGCCTGCACCGGGCTGCCGCCCGGGCTGTTGATGCGCAGAACCACGCCCTGCGTGTTGCTGTCCTTGAACGCCGCCTGCAAACCGGTGGTAACGTTGTCGGCACTTGCCTTGCTGTCGGCGGCGATCACACCGCGCAGTTCGACCAGCGCAGTGTGCTTGCCAGGCGACTTGTAATCGCCGTGCTTGATCCAGCCTATGCCGACGAACAGCACCGCAAACAGATAAACCAGCAGCAGCAACTTGAAAACCACGCCCCAGCGGCGCGCGGCGCGCTGCTCGACAATAGCGGCAAGCGCGACTTTTTCCAAAACTTTGCGTTCCCAGCCTTCGCCCGAATCGGGACCCATCTCAGCCATCTTGATTTCCGTTTTCTATAATATATACGTTGCCGCCGCGCTCTGCCGCTCTTAGGGCCATCAGATGGCGGCCCTTTGCACGGCCCGGTGACGCGATAGCCGGTAGCGGGCTCGTAGCTTGCACTGTGATCAAGTATAACCCGGATTTATCGAGGAATTCACCTCAGGCGTTGCGCTTGAGCCAATGCCATAGCTGCTGCGGTTGATCCATGCACGCAAGCGGCTGCAATGCCGCAAGCTGCTCGCGCGGGTGCGCCCCGTAAGCCGCGGCTACGCTGGCGACGCCGGCGTTGATCGCCATTTGCAGATCGTGCGTGGTGTCGCCGATCATCAGTGTTTTCCCGGCCGCCGTACCAAGCATATCTATCAGGTACGTGAGCATACCCGGATGCGGCTTGCTTGCCGACTCCTCGCCGCAGCGCGTGGCGTGGAACAGAGTCTTGAGGCCGGTCTGGTCGAGTGCGCGCTCGAGCCCGCGCCGGCTCTTACCGGTCGCAACTGCCAGCAGATAACCCGCGTCGTTGAGCGTGCGCAGCGCCTCCTCTGCCCCGGGAAACAGTGGCATCGCAGGATCCCGCAGTCGGAAATGGTGACTGTAGCGCTCGACTACGCGCGGGTACTCCGCCGGATCGACGCCAGGCAACACATGAGCCATCGCGTCATTCAGCCCGAGTCCGATAATGTGCTGGGCGCGTTCGTCGGATGGCACTGGCAAGCCGAGATCGCGACATGCCGCTTGCAGCGACTCGACAATCGCGTCGGCAGAATCCATCAGCGTGCCATCCCAGTCGAATACCAGCAAATCAAACCGCCTGCCCATGTTCTTGCCTTCCATCTAGTCAAGTGTACGCAAAAAAGCCTGTAATTCATCGGGCAATGGCGCGTCCAGTGTGAGCATGGAACCAGTGGCCGGATGTTTAAAACCGATGCTGCCCGCGTGCAGGAACATGCGCTTCAAGCCGGCGCGCGCGAGTCGCTTGTTAAGCTCAGGGTCGCCGTACTTGTCGTCGCCAGCAATCGGAAAACCGAGATACGCCAAGTGCACGCGGATCTGGTGCGTGCGG
The DNA here is from genome assembly GCA_003153455.1 of Betaproteobacteria bacterium. Taxonomy (GTDB): domain Bacteria; phylum Pseudomonadota; class Gammaproteobacteria; order Burkholderiales; family SG8-41; genus PALSA-1004. The sequence continues at coordinate 19,119 of PLYS01000111.1, forward strand.
CCGGTCTTGAGCTCGGCGTGCAGCAGACTGAATTCGCGCCACGCCTGCTCGAGCTCGAATACGGTGTGCGCCTCCTGCCCTGCGGCGTTAACGGCTACGCGCCGCTCGCCCGATGCCAGCAAGTATTTATGCAGGCTCAAACGCACGCTTTGCCTCTGACTGCGCCATTTACCCTTGACCAGCGTCAGATAATACTTTTTCACGCGGCCCGCACGCAGCTCGCCGTGCAGCGCGGTCAGCGCGCTGCGCTTCTTGGCCAGCAGCAGCACGCCCGAGGTGTCGCGGTCGAGGCGATGCACGAGCTCGAGAAACCGCGCCTGCGGCCGCTGGGCGCGCAGCTGCTCGATTACGCCGAAACTCACGCCGCTGCCGCCGTGCACCGCAAGTCCGGAAGGCTTGTTGAGTGCGAGCAGGTGCTCGTCCTCGAACAGTATCGCTTGCTCGAGTTGCGCATTGAGTGGCGGCGCGCGGCGCTGCGGACGCTCAGCCACCCGCACCGGCGGCAGCCGCAGCTCATCACCGGGCTGCAAGCGGTAATCAGGCCCGACGCGGCCGCTGTTGATTCGCACCTCGCCGCTGCGCAGGATGCGATAGACGTGGCTTTTTGGCACGCCTTTGAGTATTTTCAGCAGATAGTTGTCGATGCGCTGCCCGCCTGCTTCTGCAGCGATTTGGTGCCGCGACACGGAAATTTTGCCTAAATCCTTCATTTTGCTTATACTATCCATCGGTTAGCAGACTTCAGGACGATATTGTCCCAAACCTTGGCTGTGCACCGCGGCAAGCGCCGCTGGCACTCCAGGCGGCTTGGCCCGGCGCCATGCGGCTGCTACCCAAGTGCGGTTGATGGCATATCAGGAAACTGTCCCGATCTGGTCGATAGCCGGCCGCCAAAACGATGGTTAATGTCGCTCACCACAAAAAGTAGCGATGGTAGTTGAAATACGCGCTCACAGCACACGCTTGATTTGTAGCAGCAGCACTCCCCATCGGTCCCGGTGTCATGCACCGCATTACCGAGTCTGGCGCTGCCGCAAAACGAATTTTAACGGCAAACCCGCGAAAGTCATTTTCAACGAGTTACTGCAAAACATGATCCGGTTTCGTGACTGAATGATTCAGCAGTAATACGTGCGGCGCCGAGCCGCGTGAGTTTGCCCATCCCGTGACAATGAGCGCGGGAGAAGAAAATAATGAAACGCATGTTGTTCAACGCGACGCAGTCGGAAGAACTGCGTGTCGCGATTGTCGATGGCCAGAAGCTGCTCGACCTTGACATCGAATCCGCAGGTAAAGAGCAGCGCAAGAGCAATATCTACAAGGGTGTCATCACCCGCATCGAACCGAGCCTGGAAGCTGCGTTCGTAGATTACGGCAGCGAGCGGCACGGATTCCTCCCTTTCAAGGAAGTCGCGCGCGCTTTTTTCAAGAAAGGCGCCGACGTCGGCCGCGCGCGCATCCAGGATGCGCTCGAGGAAGGCCAGGAGTTGATCGTCCAGGTCGACAAGGACGAGCGCGGCACCAAAGGCGCCGCACTCACCACCTTCATCAGCCTGGCAGGCCGCCACCTGGTGCTGATGCCAAACAACCCGCGCGGCGGCGGCGTGTCGCGCCGCGTCGAGGGTGAGGAACGCGCCGAACTGCGCGAAACCATCGATCAGCTCCAGGTGCCGCAGGGCATGAGCGTGATCGCGCGCACCGCCGGCATCGGCCGCACCGTCGAAGAGCTCACCTGGGACCTCAATTACCTGCTGCAGCTGTGGCACGAAATCGAGAATGCCGGCAAAGGTCAAAGCGGCGCTTTGCTGATTTACCAGGAATCGAGCCTGGTGATCCGCGCCATCCGCGACCATTTTCATCAGGACATCGGCGAGATCCTGATCGATACCGAGGACATCTACGAGCAGGCGCTTGCCTTCATGGGCCACGTCATGCCGCAAAACGTCAGCCGTGTGAAGCTCTATCGCGACGACGTGCCGTTGTTTTCGCGCTTTCAGATCGAGCATCAGATTGAAACCGCCTTCTCGCGCCAGGTGTCACTGCCCTCGGGCGGCGCCGTCGTAATCGATCACACCGAAGCGCTGGTTTCGGTCGACGTCAACTCAGCGCGCTCCACACGCGGCGCCGATATCGAAGAAACGGCGTTGCGCACCAATCTCGAAGCTGCCGACGAACTCGCGCGCCAATTGCGGTTGCGCGACCTGGGCGGCTTGATCGTGGTCGACTTCATCGACATGGAAAGCGCCCGTAACCAGCGCGAAGTTGAAGACCGCCTGCGCGACGCGCTGCGCGACGACCGCGCACGGGTGCAGACGGGCAAGATCTCGCGTTTCGGCCTGCTGGAGCTGTCGCGCCAGCGGCTGCGTCCCGCGCTCGCCGAGAGCAGCCACATCCCCTGCCCGCGCTGCCACGGCACCGGCCACATCCGCGGCATTGAATCGACTGCGCTGCACATCCTGCGCATCCTGCAGGAGGAAGCAATGAAGGAAAACACCGGCGCAGTGCACGCGCAGGTGCCGGTTGATGTCGCCACCTACTTGTTAAACGAGAAGCGCGCCGAGTTCCACTCGATCGAATCGCGCCTCAAGGTCAACATCGTGCTGATCCCGAACATCCATCTCGAGACGCCGAACTACACGGTGACGCGGCTGAAGCACGAGGAGCTGAACCTGGCCGAACTGCTGCCGCCGAGCTACGAGATGGTCGTGGTGCCCGAAAAGGCGGAAGCGAAGCTGCCGTCGGCGCAGCAGGAACCGCCGGCGCCACGCCAGGAAGCGCTGGTGAAAAGCATCACGCCGGCACAACCGACGCCAGTGGTGCAGCCGAAGCCCACGCCGGAAGTAACACCGCAACTGTCGATCATCGGCAAAATTTTCGGCTGGTTCAAGCGTAGCCGGGCCGAGGTCAAGCCGGAAATACCGCAAGCTGCCATGAGCGCGCGCCCCGAGCACGGCCAGCAGCGCCACCCGCGGTCCAATACGTCGCCGCGTCGCGACCGCGGCGGTCAGCTGCGCGGACGACAACGTGAGCGCGAACGCGCGCCACGCGGCGAGCCTGGCGTTGAAAGCGCCGCACCTCGCCACGAGCAACATGAGCGCCAGCAGCCGCGTCGCCAGCCACAACCGCAGCGCGCAGCGCGACCTGAACCGGCAGCGGCCGGCGCGACCCCAGTCATAGAGCGACCGCATGACCAAGACCTGCGGCATGAGGGCGAAGGCCGCAAACGCCGCCGCCGCGGCGGCCGAGATCGCTCCGAGACACGCGAAACCCAAGGCGCGCCCATCAATGAGAAGCCGTTCCAACCGGAGGTGACTGCCCGCAACGAACCACCGCCCACTGTGACTGCCGTCAGCGAAACGGTCGCGACAGCGCCGGCAGCAACTGTCAGTACAATGCCTGCGGCCGCAGAATGGCAGTCCGCAACCGCGCCTGAAGTGGCGCCGTCCGCAGCCGTTGAAATCGAAGTGCCGAGCCACGCCAAACCTGCGCCCGCCGTTGCAGCCGAGGTTCCCGCAGCCGCCGAGCGCGTGATCGAGATTGAGCCACCCTCCCCGAAGACGCGGGTGACACCATCGGCGCTCGAGCCGATCGTGCTGCCGCCAGATTTAGAACTGGTCGAGACCAATCCCGATAATTTGCACATCGCGGCAAGCAGGGTCGAGCCGCCGCCACCGCCACGACCACCGCGCGTGCGCCCGCCGCTGCCGCCAATCAGCGATGAACCACTGATTCAGGTAGACACACGGAAGTAGCTTCAGAAAATGCCGGGCAGAATGCCCGGCATTTTTTTGGAATGCGGCTCAACTGCCGCAAGCGGTAGATCGCGATAACGCGGTCGAACTCATCGAAATGCCGGCTATTTGCCGAGATTGGGGAGCCAGGTCGCAAGCTGCGGATAGACCGCAATCGTGACGACCACGGCCATCAGGCATACCCAGTACGGCACGCAGGCCCGGAAGATCTCGCCGACCGTGGCCTCGTGCGGCAGCACCGCGCGCACGGTGAATACCAGGATGCCGAACGGCGGGGTCAGCAGTCCCACCTCGATGGCCAGGATGCCGAGAATTCCGAACGCGATCGGATCGAAGCCCAGCGCCATGGCGATCGGCGCAAACACCGGCACCGTGAGGAGAATGATCGAAATGGAGTCGATGGGGCAACCGAGCACGAACCAGACGCCGACCATGATGGCAAGCACCGTATAGGGCCCGAGTCCGCTGGTCAGAAAAAATTCCTTCGCCGCGCCCGTAATGCCGGTCATCGAAAGCGTACGCGAGTACAGTTGCGCCGTGAACAGCAGCAGCAGCAGCAGTGGCGCCGAGGTGCGCCCGACCGACAGCACGACTTCGAACATCTCCTTTACGCGCAGGCCCTTCGCGATGGCCAGCAGCAAGGCCAATGCCGCGCCCACGCCGGCGCCCTCGGTGGGCGTGAACAGCCCGAACCAGATGCCGCCCAGCGTCCCGAAAACCAGCATGAGCACGGCCATCGTGCTCCTGAAAACTGCCGCCAGCGATGGTCCTTTTCCATCGGCTGCGGCTGCGGCAGCGGCCTCGGCACGTGCGCGCCTCGCTTCCACACCCTCGCCGACGATCTCAGGATGCGTGATGGCGACCCAGAAAATATAGAGGCAGTAGAAAAACACGACGATGAACCCTGGAATGATACCCGCAATAAAAAGCTTGCCGATCGCCTGTTCCGTCAGCACGCCCCACACGATCATCAGCACCGACGGTGGGATCAGCATTCCCAGGCAGGCGCTGCCGGCGATGCAGCCCAGCGCGAAGCGGCGGTCGTAGCCGTTTTTTTTCATCTCCGGGTAAGCGATGCGCGAGAAAGCGGCTGCGGCCGCGATCGAGACGCCGGTCACGAACGCGAACACGGCGTTGGCGAGCACGGTGGCGACCGCGAGCCGCCCCGGGATACGGCGCGTGATGCGGTTGATTAGCGCGTAGAGGTCGCTTGCCGCGCCGCACTTGCCCAGAAACTCGCCCATCAGCATGAATAGCGGAATCACGGCGAACACGTAATCCCGCAGCGCCTCGTAGGCCGTGCCGCGAATGAACGTATAGACGGTGTGGAAGTCCCGGGTCATGAGGTAGATGCCGAGCACCGCGGTCATCCCCAGTGCGACTGCGACATGCACGCCGAGGCACACGACGGCGAGCAGCACGCCGATCAGGATCCACATGTCACCCAGGCTGGACATTTCGACGCTCTTCCAAGTGGCTGCGGGGCGCTGTCAAACGCCGCCGTCGCCGGAATAGTGGTGTGCCGGCCCGCGCCCCTGCATGCCGGCTCTGAAGTTCCCGATCGCGATGAGCAGGTACGACAACGCCGCGAGGAAAGTGCCGATCACGACAATGAAACGCGCCGGCCACGAGGGCACGCGCAACGCGCCCTCGCCTTCGAACTCGTTCGAGGCCCAGGCGTGGATGGCCGGATCAATCGCGCCCCAGCACACCAGTCCGAAAAACCCCAGGCCGAACAGGGCGCCGACCGCCATGACGTAGCTTTGAATGCGCGGCGGCATGCGCACGAGCAGGAAGTCCACGTTGATCATGCCGCCGCTGCGCACCGCATAGCCCGCCTGCAGAAAGCAGATCATCACAATCGAGATCGACACCATCTCGGGGGTGCCCTTGAGCGGGCTGTTGAAAGCGACGCGGCCGATCACGTCGGCGACGACGACGAAGGAAAGCAGGAAACCCAGCACGGCCGCGATGACGAGCAGGCACGTGGTGACCCAGTTATTCAGGCGCGTAATCATCGTGGACGCGGTTGGCCGCTGATTGACAGGAACAGTTCTCGCCGGACGTGACGTGCAGCGGGCGGCACCCGCCACAGCGCCACTGGAATGAATGACGGGACAGCGCTCCGCAAACCGCGTCGTCCCGCCGCATTCGCTACTTGATCGGGTAGCGCACCGGCCACTTGTGGCCGAGCTTCTCGGCCTCCTCGAGCGTGAGTTTCAGCACTTGGCTCCCGGGCAGGCCCTGCTTGTCGAGCTCGTCAGCCTTCTGCTGCGGCCAGTCCTTCATGGCATTGGCCCAATCCTTGCGCGCAGCGTCGCTGATCTTCTTCACGGTGACGCCGTGCGCCCGCAACTGTTCGAGCTGCTTGGGATAGGCTTCCTCGTTCACCTTGCCGGTGAGGGCTTCGTACTCGCGCCCGACCTCGCCGATGATGTCTTGCACTTCTTTCGGCAGCTTGGCGAAACGCGCCTTGTTCATGGTGAGTGCGTGCCAGGTGATCGCGCCGAAGCCGGTCTCGGTATAGCCACCGAGGTCGATGATTCCGGACTGCACGCCCTTCAGCACATCAGCCACTTTCACAATGGAACCGCCGTAGGCCTCGATGAACTCCACTTTGTGCTTGGTGCGCGCGGCGACGCGCTTGCTCACCTCGGGTACGAAATACGTCGACATCAGGTTGACGTAGGTCTGGACTACCGGATGGCCCGACGCGATGCGAAGCTTGATGTCTTCTGCGCTCGCAGCCCTGGCCGCGAGCAGTCCGCAGCCGATGAGCGCGGCCGCCAATGCCATGCGTGAAAATTTCATGTGTTGCCTCCTTGCCTTTGGATTAGAGGGAAATAACGCTGTTCTTCTTATGGTTATTCATAGTCCCAACTTCGCGCCGGACTGTCCATAGAGATCATCAAGGAAATCGTGCACGCCTGCCGTTGGCGCATGCGCCAGCGGATTGTTATACTGGGCGACCCGTACGGCCGGATGTCATATCCAGCGCAAACGGTTTCCGGCCTCGAGGCAGGCCGCACCACGGGTTCTTCCCTGCTCATTCCCTGAACCAACCTGGAGAAAGCATTGAAAACGAAGCGGAGCGTAGGCATGATCGGGCTTGGCATCATGGGCTCGGCGATGGCATCGAACCTGTTGCGGGCGGGGTTTTGCGTTATCGGCTATGACGTGCTGGCCGCAGCCCGCCGCTCCTTTGCTCGCACTGGCGGCGTCGCCGCCCGCTCGGGCGCTGAGGTCGCGCGCCGCGCGCCGATAGTCGTCACGTCGCTGCCTTCGGTGTCTGCGCTCGAGGCAGTCACAGGCGAGTTCGTCCGTGCACCGCACAAGGGCCTTATCGTTATCGAGACCAGCACGCTGCCGCTCGATGCCAAGGAAGCCGCGCGCAGCGCGCTCGCGCACAAGGGAATTACACTCCTCGACTGTCCACTGAGCGGTACCGGTGCTCAGGCACGTACCAAGGATCTCAACGTTTACGCGAGCGGCCCGCGTGC
>PLYS01000240.1 GCA_003153455.1 Betaproteobacteria bacterium
AGCGCCGGTATTGCGCTGACGCCGCGCGCCAAACGCAAGAGCACCGCCGCAGCTGCGCTTGCCGGTGCATTTCGCGCGCTGCCGGTGCCGGTGATAGGCCGCGTCAAGGATGGCGCGTTCATCCTCGATCTGCGCTGCCTCGACGACGAGGCCGGCTTCATCACGCAACTCGATCGGCTTAAGGGATTAATCGAGTGATTGTTGCAACCGCAGGGCACATTGACCACGGCAAGACGACGCTCGTCAAAGCGTTGACGGGTGTCGACACCGACCGTCTGCCGGAAGAAAAAGCGCGCGGTATTTCGATCGATCTCGGCTTCGCGTACTGGAAGACCGGCGACGGCGAGACCATCGGTTTTGTCGACGTGCCGGGTCATGAGCGCTTCATCCGCAACATGCTCGCCGGCGTGTGCGGCATCGATTACGTAATGCTGATCGTCGCCGCCGACGACGGAGTGATGCCGCAAACGATCGAGCACCTGCATATCGTCGACCTGCTCAACGTCACGCGCGGCGTGGCGGTCATCACCAAAACCGACCGCGTAGCGCCCGAGCGCGTGAACGAGGTGGTTACGAACGTGCGCAGTCTGCTCGCCCCCACCATGCTTGCATCGATACCGGTAATCCCGGTGTCGGTGGTGAGCGGCGATGGTATCGCTGCGTTACGCGACGAACTCGCCGCAGCCGCCAAAGCGCACGCACGCAGTGAGCACGCAGGCCGGCATTTCCGCTACGCGATCGATCGCGCGTTCACTATCGCCGGCAGCGGCACAGTGGTCACCGGCACCGTGTTCAACGGCGCGGTTGCGGCCGGCGACAAGCTGATGCTGTCGCCCAGCGGCATCGAGGTGCGGGTGCGCGCGCTGCAGCAGCATGGACAGCCGGCACAGCGGGCAGTCGCCGGCGAGCGCTGTGCGCTCAACCTGAGCGGCGCCGATCTCACGCAAATCGGCCGCGGTGACTGGGTGGTCGCGCCGGCGCTCCACGCACCGACCCAGCGCATCGATGTCCGCCTGCAGGCGCTTGCGAGCGAAACGCAGCCGCTCAAGCACTGGACGCCGATCCACCTGCATCTGGGCACTGCCGACGTCACCGCGCGCCTTGCGATCCGGCGCGGCGAAACGGTTGCACCCGGGGCCTCCGCGCTGGTGCAATTGATCGCGGACCGGCCGCTTGCCGCACTGCATGGGGACCGTTTCATCATTCGCGATCAATCGGCGGCGCGCACCATCGGCGGCGGCAGCGTGGTCGATCCATTTGCGCCGGCAACGCGCCGCAATTCGGCCGCGCGTCGCGCGCAACTCGCCGCACTCGAGCACGCGGCGCCAGACGCCTCACTGGCCGCGCTGCTCGCGTGCTCGCCGCAAGGCGTCGATCTGACCCAGTTCGAGTGCGCGTTCAATCTCACCGCCGAGCGCATCGAGGCACTCACCCGCCAGCTTGGGACCACAATCGTCGGCAAGGACCAACGCGTTGCATTGCCGCAGGCGATGGTTGATACGATTAAGCAGCGCGTACTCGAAGCGCTGACGAGCTTTCACCGCGAGTCGCCGCAGGCACTCGGCGCGGAGATCGAAACCCTACGCAAGTCGCTTGCGCCGGCGCTTGCCGCCACGACCTTCGTTGCGCTGCTGCGCGAGCTCGCCGACCAGCGCAAGATAGAAGTCACAGGCTCGCTCGCGCGCCTGCCGCGGCACGTCGCGACCGCCAACCCGGCCGATGAGAAAATGTGGCAGACGATAAAACCGGTGCTCGACGCCGCCGGATTCAAGGTGCCGGCCTTGCGCGACCTGACTGTCAGCACGCAGCTCAAGGAAGCGCTGTTGAAGGATTTCCTGTACCGCAAGAGCCGCACCAACGAACTGATTCGCGTGGGAGCCGAGCGCTTTTATCCGCGCGCGACGCTCGCGCAGCTCGCGGCGCTCGCGCAGACCGTGGCGCAGGCCGCGAGCGGTGGGCAGTTCACGGTGGCGCAGTTCCGCGACGCGAGCGGCATCGGCCGCACCCTCGCGATGGAAATACTCGAGTGCCTCGACCGGCTCGGCATCACCCAGCGCATCGGCGATATTCGAAAAATGCGCAAAGACTTCATCCCGATCCTGGGTCCTGCGACCGCGCCGCCGGCGCCCGCCGCGATTGCGCATAAGAGCCCCTAACATAATGAAACACGTGTGCGTTGCTGCCAGAATTGGTGATGGCGAGGCGCTCGATGCAGGCAATATCCAGAATATTGGCCAGTCGAGCAACGACGCTAGCGCCGATTCTGGCTGCAACCCTAAAGGGCTGGCGCGAGTTTTGGCCCATGGCATTGTCGCAAGCCACTGGCTTAGAATGACTAAGCGGCGTGTCTTACTTCGCGTCCTGAGCCAAAATCGTGACAGCGCATCGCGCGTTTCATTATGTTAGGGGCTCTATGGCCGCGCTCCCATCCAACCCGCAAGCGCAGCGGCGCGCGTCGCCGCATCAACCGAAAAAATGAAAAGGCGAAATGTCTGATTCGAATTTTGACGTCATCGTGATCGGCGCCGGCATCACCGGCCTGACGGCAGCCAAGCACGCCGTGCAACAGGGGCTGTCCACCGCGAACATTGAAGCACTGCTGTTCGGCGGGCTCGTCATCAACATTAACGAGCTCGACGGCAAGCCGCACGGCTCCGGTACCGATCTCGCATCGAACCTGATGATGGAGGTCGGCGAGCTCGGCGCCGCCAATCTCTCCGAGACAGTGACCGCGCTCGCCCGCGACGGCAATTTCCTGACCGCGACGACAGATGCCGGCACACATCGCGCACGCGCCGTGATCATCGCATCGGGCGCGAAACTGAAGCGCCTCGGCATACCGGGCGAAGCCGAGTTCGAGCATCGTGGGGTATCGCAATGCGCCGACTGCGACGGCCCGATGTACAAAGATGAGGACGTGGTAGTGGCCGGCGGCGGCGACTCCGCGCTGCAGGAGGCACTCGTGCTCGCCAACTTCTGCAAACGCGTGCACCTGGTGCACCGCGGCGCGAAGTTCCGTGCGCGCCAGCACCTTATCGACGCGGTCTCCGCGCGCAATAATATTTACCCGGTGTGGAATACCGTCGCCGAGGAAGTGCTCGGAGCGCAGATGGTGACCAAGGTGCGGTTACGCAACGCCGGTGACGGCAAGACAACGGAAATTCCGTGCAGCGGATTTTTCGCCTATATCGGACTCGAGCCGAACTGCGAGTTCGCGCCTGCGGAAATCCAACGCGACGCCAACGGCTGTTTGATGACCGACAATTCGCTGCAGACCGCGATGGCCGGCGTGTTCGCCGCGGGCGCGGTGCGCGCCGGCTACGGCGGGCTGCTTACCCACGCAGTCGCCGAAGGAGATCTCGCGGCAAAGGCTGTGACCGCGCAGTTCGGCGGCTAGCGCCGGAAGTTCGCATATAATTGGAACTCATCTGAAAAGGAAGGGAATCGCCTCCGGTGGGGCGGCCAGACTTCAAACCTGGTAGGAGCTGTTTACAGTTCTGCGTGGGTTCGACTCCCACTCTCTTCCGCCACTATTGCTGCGGTCGGGACCATGCGCCCCGGTTCTTTTGTAACGCGCCACTTGGTTTGCGACCGCGTGAGAGGGCACCTTCCAGGAAATTGGACCCCAGGCTACGAGTTTTATAACGGGCAAACGGCGCAGCAATCAAGCGGTCTCCATCGGGCAAAAGAGGAGGATCAGTCATGCGGAAACCGGCGCAGAGCACACTTCGATTGTTCGCGGGAATCGTTGCGTGCGCTAACTTGTCGGCTCTTGACTCGTTCGCGCAAGGCTATCCCGTCAAGCCCATTCGCATGGTGGTAGGATTCCCGGTAGGCATGGGGAGTGACACGACAGCGCGCATGGTCGCACAGAAATTATCTGAACACCTGGGCCAGCCTGTGGTCGTCGAAAACCGCACCGGTGCAGCGGGTCAGCTGGCAACCGAAAAGGTTGCCACGTCGCCCCCAGACGGCTACACGCTACTGATGATGACGGCCGGCGACACGATTCGACCGGCGCTGCGTGCCAACCTTCCGTACGACCTGGAGCGTGACCTGACGCCGGTGTCGTTGGTAACGATCGCACCGTTTTTGCTCGTGGTTCATCCGTCGGTACCGGCACACAACGTCAAGGAGTTGATTGCGCTTGCGCGGTCACAACCCGGTAAACTCAGTTATGGCTCCTCCGGTGTCGGCGGCACGTCGAATCTTGCGGGCGAGCTTTTAAAATTCATGGCCAAGGTGAATGAATCGCTGAATAAGCAAGGCATCGAGGTCGAGACCAACACGCCGGAACAATTTGCAGCGTTTATTCACAGCGAAATCGCGCAGAATCTCAAGTTGATCAGGTCGGCCGGGATAAAAGCGGAATAGCGCGGCAGTTGGACTGCGTCGGCTTGCTGATCTTCGGATGACGAGCGAGTCAAGGAGGATTCATGGTAACGACACGTTTTGTGGCATGGATGATTCCGGTTGGCCTGATGGTTCTGGGCGCAAGTGCGGTCTCCGGCCAGACTTATCCGAGCAAGCCCATTCGCATCCTCACGAGTGCCCTTGGAGGCAGCAGCGATTTCGCGTCGCGTCAAATCGCGCAAGGGATTACAGAAAGCCTGGGGCAGCCGGTAATCGTAGACAATCGCGGCAATATCTCGGGAGAACTTGCGTCCAAAGCGCCGCCTGATGGCTATACCCTGCTTCTCGACGGTTTCAGCTTCTGGATCGCGCCGCTGGTGCAGGCAATGCCTTACGATCCGGTGCGAGATTTTTCGGCGATCACGTTGATCTCTACCGCACCTACTATTCTGGTCGTGCATCCATCGTTGCCGGTGAAGTCCGTCAAGGAATTGATCGCATTGGCCAAAGCCAAACCGGGAGAGCTTAACTACGCTTCATCCGGTACAGGCAGCTCACAACATCTCGCGGTGGAATTATTCAAGGCCATGGCGGGTGTCAATATCGTGCATGTTCCGTACAAAGGCGGCGCGACGTTGATGACTGCCCTGATTGGCGGTGAAGTTCAACTGGCGTTCGCCAGCACGGCGATGGCGGCGCCGCATATCAATACCAATAGATTGAGGCCCCTGGCGGTTACCAGTGCTCAACCCACCGCGCTGTTCCCGGGATTGCCTACGCTGGCGGCTTCGGGCGTGCCGGGTTATGAATTCATAGCCACAGTAGCCTTGTTTGCACCGGCTAAAACTCCCGAATCGATCATCAATCGACTGAACCGCGAGATCGTGCTGGTCCTGAACCGGGCCGAGGTAAAAAAACGGTTTTTCAACAATGGGGCGGAGACCCTCGGCACCTCGCCGGCGGAGCTTGCGGCCTCGGTGAAATCCGACTTGGCCAAGTGGGGCAAGGTGATTAAAGATGCCGGCATCCGCGCTGATTAGCTGCAGATCTCTAACCCGACAACACCGTCATCTCGAGCAACGTCCTGACTTCGGGCAGATCCTCAAGTTTCCATAGTTGTTCGAGTAACGCGTCGACCCGGGCCGCCGGCAGCATGTCAGCGACAAGAGAACGGAATTTCTTTTCGATCTCCGCGTCAGACATGGGATTGCGCCAATGGCCGCGGTGATACTCGACCCTGATCGATTTGTGTTCCCCCGAACGCATTATCAGATCGAGGTCGCACAGGTTGATTTCCGACCGCCGGTTGGCTTCTTCCGAAACGCTGCACTTGACTCGACCCACCAAGTCAAGCAAATCCTTATCGCGCAAGTATTGTTCGCCGAAGTAACTTTGGTCGACCGTGCCGTACCTCAGGGCCACTGCCGCTGTATACGGTATGCTGTGGTCAGCGGTTTCCCGGTTGCGGGGATGCCACTTCTCCGGATTGTCCGCCATGATGTTCAGCGCGGTTTGCGACGTGCGGATCTGAACCTCCGCAATATCACGGATGTCGCCAACGAGCGAGCGCGCTTCCAGGACGGCTGTCACCACTGTTTGCGAGAAATTACCGAGCGGAAATTGTTTGAGGTGACATTGCATGATCCCGAATGGCCGGCCATTGCCACCGAACGGCGCAAGTTCGAACGGCTGCCTGCTCACTACCTTGAAAAAACCATCGCGGCCCTCGAATACCTGCGACGGCCCCGTCATTCCGCGCGCCGCCAGCTGCGCCGCGAATATCGCATTTCGGTTCGCGCTCGCGTAGCCGCAGGCTTTCCATTTCGAAACGTTGCCGACGCGCGTCTGATTCAGCGCGATGTTGCCGGCGACCGTGATGTTAATTGCTTCAATCATTTGTTGCCGCGTAAGCCCGAGCAGCCGCGCTACACCGACCACGCTGGCTATCACGCCCATCGTCGTGTGATCAATGCCCATCGGTTTGTTATCCCATGCATCACAGATTCGGCAAAAAACCTCGTAAGCAAGCACGGTTGCGACGATCAGCTCGCGTCCACCGGCATGACTTACTTCAGCCGCCGCGAATAGCGCCGCGATGCTGTCGCTCGGATGCCCACTGCCTTTGCTGATATAGCCGTCGTTGAAATCGAGGTAGCGAATCATCACATCATTGGCGAAAGCCGCGAGATCAACACTCGTTTTCTCCCCGCCGCAAAGAATCGTCGCCGGCTGGTTGCTGCTGACGAGCCCGGCCAGATCACGCGCTATATTGCAGGGCTCGCTGGTATAACCGCCGAACGCGCAGCCCAACGTGTCCGCAATGAAGCGTTTGGTCTGATGGATAACCTCCGCGGGGAGGTCTTCATATTTCAAAGTCGAAGCGTAAGCGCCTATATTTTCGGCGATAGTTTGCATGGCATTGTCCCTTGCTTGAGTTTATTATCATATCAGCTTAACTTTGGTGCGCGGCGTTACGGCAACAAGAAGGGGACCTATCGTGATATCCATGTATCGGGTGATGATTGCGGCCGCGCTTGCCGGTGCGAGTGCGTTTGCCAACGCGCAGGCTTATCCCACCAAGCCGATACGGCTGGTGGTGCCTTACCCGGCGGGCGGCGGCGGCGATCTGCTCGCGCGACCGCTGGCGCAGAGTCTCACCGAAACTCTCGGGCAGCAGGTGATCGTCGAAAACCGTGGCGGCGCCGGCGGCAATCTCGGCATGGAGCTTGTGGCCAAGAGTCCGCCCGACGGCTATACCCTGGCGCTGGGGCTCACCGCGCAGTACGCGGTCAACCCGAGTCTTTACCCGAAATTGTCGTACGACCCGGTCAAGGACTTCGCACCGGTTTCGCTGCTTGTCAGAAACCCTTACGTTCTGTCGGTGCATCCGACATTACCGGCCAGGTCGGTAATGGAATTGATCGCGCTTGCCAAGGCACGCGCCGGGCAACTCGCGTTTTCTTCGGCAGGCAACGGCAGCGGCGCGCACCTTTGCGGCGAAATCATGAAAACCATGGCCGGCATCAAAATCGTGCACGTACCCTATAAAGGCGCGGCGCCGGCGATGACCGACCTGATCGCGGGACAGGTGCAGTTTTCCTTCCTCTCATGGAGAGCGTCCGGTCCCCACGTCAAGTCTGGCAGGCTGCGCGCGCTGGGCGTGAGCACGGCAAATCGCTCGCCGGCATTGCCTGATCTCCCGGCGATCGCGGAGACGCTCCCGGGTTACGACTTGCCCGTATGGTACGGAGTGGCAGCGCCGGCGGGAACACCGAGAGAGATCATCGCCAGGCTCAACGCCGAAATCCTGCGCATGCTCGCTACCCCCGACTTTCGCCAGCGCATGGAGGTGGACGCCGCCGAGCCGATCGGCGGCACGCCCGAGCAGTTCGGCGATTACATCAGGAGCGAGATCGTCAAGTATGCGAAGGTAGTAAAAGAGAGTGGCGCGAAAATCGATTAAAGTCGCGAACTTGACCGGCTGCGGCTTCGAATGCATAGTTGACGGAATTTCCATGGAGGTGACACATCATGAAGTTGCACGTACTGAATCCGGTTGCGCAGAAGGTTGAAGAAAAAGGCTCGTCGGCACCCCGGCTGCCAAATCTCGAAGGCAAACACATCGGCCTGTACTGGAATTTCAAGGCCGGCGGCGATGCGGCGTTAAAGCACGCGGGCGAGCTGCTCAAGTCGCGCTACGCGGGACTGGAGACCAAGCTCTACGTGGGCTCGATCGGGGGCTCCAACCATTTTCTGACCAAAGACGACGCGAAGCGAATCTCCGGAGAGTGCGTGGGAATGATCGGAAGCACCGCCGACTGAGGGAGCTGCACGTCGTGGCTTGCCCACGACATGGCGGAGATGGAGAAGGTGGGGGTGCCCACGGTTGCTTTCGTCGCCCGCAGCTTTGAAAAAGACTGGCAGGCCAGCGCTAAGGTATTCGGCGTCAAGGCACTGCCTTGGGTGACCGTGCCGCGGCCGATCGTAGGTTTGACCGCCGAAGACATTCATCCGCTCGTGGATGCGGCTTTCGATACGCTGGTGAAGAGGCTCACGCAGCCCATGGCGCATGAAGCCGTGGAGGAAAAGGCAGTACCAGCCGAAGTCATCGCGATCGAAGCGGAAGACCGGTACGCAGCCCTGGAGCACATGAACCACATGTTCCTGGACCAGGGCTGGGGTGACGGGTTTCCTCTGTGGGCGCCTACGCGCGAGCGGGTAGACGCAATGCTGCGGGGGACAAAGAGGGCGCCATCGGAGACTGTTGTGGTGTTGGCGCCGGGCAAGGGGCTCGCCACGGTGGAGAAGATCGCCGTCAACGCGGTCATGGCGGGGTGCCAGCCAGAACATCTTCCGGTGCTTCTCGCGGCGGTGGAGGCGATCGGCGACCCGCGCTTCATGATGCGAAATGTCGCGATGTCTACGGGAGCGCACGCCCCATTGATGATCGTGAACGGCCCGATCGTCGACAAACTGGGCATCAATTCGGGTCGGTGTGCCTTGGGACCGGGAGCACCGTCCGCGGTGAACACGGTGCTGGGTCGCGCCATCCGGCTTATTTACATGAACGTGGGGCACGCCTACCCCGGGCACATGGATCTCGATACCCTGGGGAGTCCAACCAAGTACAGCATGTGCCTGGGGGAGAACACGGATGCCAGCCCATGGGAGCCGTTCCACGTCGAGAAGGGGTTTGAACGGGAGGCCAGCGTAGTCACGATGTTCACGACCTATGCACTGAGCGAAGTGGAAGATAACTACGGTACCACTCCACAAGCGCTACTGAACACAACCTCCTTGAGCGCCCGCAACGCGGGAGTCAAGAGCGTGGGGTATTGGCTCTGCGGCTGGCGCGCCGATCCTGACGCTCGCGTTCAGGTAAAGGACAAGCACCTATTGATCGTATGTCCGGTGCATGCAGCCGTTTACAAGAAGCATAAGTGGAGTAAGCAGGACGTCCGTGATTACCTGTACAAGCACGCTCGCATGCCCTTTGAGCAGCTGATCGCAAAAACGGAGGCGGCCGCCTTTCGGAAATCCCATCCACAGCTGCAGTGGCTGTGGGGCTCGCCGCAGACGCTGATCCCGGTATTGGAAACGCCGGACTGCTTTGAGATCATGGTTGCAGGCGGCATGGGCGGACGCAGCACCTACTCGTATGGCGCTGGTGAACCGGTGAGCCGGCTCATCGAATAGCAGCCCGCCAGACCTTAACGGTCCGGCGGGCTGCTATAAGCAAAACCGCCCCATTGTTTTTTGGATAATGTATAGCGCCATATTACTTCTGTCAGCACGCGGGAAGGACGTTTCCGCGGTTTGTTTATGACACTTTCTTCTTTTCCCGAGGGCGGTTTTGCATCAGGATTTTGTCGGGGCTTAATCCGGCAAAATCCTAACGGTTGAAGCCGTGGTATTCGTCGCCGACGAGCACGGCGACCGGTCGCTGCATCTTCCGGGCTTCTTCAAACGCGACCGAAATGCGCGGCGCATCGGCGTTGTTTTCGACCAGGTAATAACTGATACCGAAGGCATTCAGGAAGCGTTCGGTGTAGACGGCGGCCGTATCCTGTGTGACGCCGTGACGCGTCCAACCACGGTAACCGACCATGAGTACTACCGGAATGTTGAGACCCAGTCCCCATCCGCGCAGCGAGTCCCCCGATTCCATCAATCCGGTATTTTGTATCAGTATGACCGGTGTCTTTCCGCCGACGGATAGTCCGGCAGCGGTCGAGAACGCCAGCCCCTCACGGCTTACCGTAATGAGGCAGAGCGACGGGTCCGCCTTGATCAGAAGATATAACCAGTTCGTCTCGCTGTCGGGCAACCAGACAATATGCGTGACGCCGTTCTTTTTAATTTCCCCGAGGACAGTCTCGGGGCTAAGGGTTGCATCGTGTGATTGAGTCATATTGGACCTTCGCAGAGGCGTGAGTACGGACAACAGCCGCAGTTGAATTATACAATCGATCGCCATGCCTCGCAGCGTGACTGTTTTAGGCCCGCGTGCGACAAGACAAGCCGCAGCGCGATGCGGCAATGCGCCGGGCGCGCCTGGAATACGGTTACACTATAGCAACCGTCGCGGGGAAAGCGAGCATACACTATTCGACGGTAAGCAAAGTCATCAAGGGCGAAAGATGGAAATCGTGATGTCAAGGCCTGCCCCCTTTATCGCGATCGGCGCGTGGCTCATCGCAACGCTTGCCGCGGGCACCGCAACGCACGCCGCGTTTGCGCAAAACTACCCCTCGGGACCGCTGCGCATCATTTCGCCCTATCCTCCGGGCGGCGGCACCGACATTCTGTCGCGCACCATCGGGCAAAAGTTGAACGAGCGCCTCGGCCAGCCGGTCGTGGTCGAAAACCGCGCCGGCGCCAACGGCACCGTGGGCGCCGCTTACGTGGCGAAGGCGGAGGCTAACGGACATACCATGCTGCTCGTTCCCGCCGGCTATGCGGCAAACCCGGCACTCTACAAGAGTCTGCCCTACGATCAGGCGCGCGATCTGGCGCCGGTTTCACACCTCGCTTCGGGACCGCTGGTGCTGGTGGTGCACCCGTCGCTGCCCGTCAAGTCGGTGAAGGAGTTGATCGCGCTGGCTAAATCGCGGCCAGGAGAAATCAACGTCGGCTCCGCCGGCAACGGCTCCCTGCCGCACCTCAGTCTGGAGCTGTTCAATTCCATGAGCGGCGTCAGGATGACCCACATTCCGTACAAGGGTTCAGGCGCCGCGATCATCGACGTGATGAGCGGGCAGGTTCCGGTCTACTTCATGAACGTCCTGCAAAGCCTGCCGCTGATCAAGTCCGGCAAACTGCGCGCGCTCGGCGTCACCAGCCCGCAACGCTCGGCGATAGCACCCGATCTGCCGGCCATCGCGGAAGCCGGGCTCAAGGAATTCGACATGACCAATTGGTACGGCTTGCTGGTGCCCGCGGCGACGCCGCGCGAAGTAATCAACAAGCTGCAGCAGGAAGTGGCGCGCGTGCTCAACCTGCCCGAACTCAGGGAACGCCTCGCCGGGGAAGGCATGACCGTGGTCGCGAGCACGCCCGAGCAGTTTACGGTATTCCTGGCGCGCGAAACCGCGAAGTACAACCGCATCATTCAGGCGGCCGGCATCAAAGGCACGTGAAGGGTCAAGGATCAAGTGGCAAGGGACAAGGCGCAAGGAGCAAGGGTCGGCGGCGGCTGGCACGACCCGCAAGTAAAGGAGAACACAATGACAAGTCCGAAACGTTCCGATATCAACGAACCGCGTTACGACGTGCTGTGGCCGCTCAGCCGCAAGGCGGTCAAAGCCACCGCTGCTGCGTCGCGCATACCCGACCTCAACGGCAAAACCGTTTGTGAATTATGGGACGTGATTTTCCGCGGCGAGACCATCTATCCGCTGGTGCGCGAATACATCAAGGCGCGGTTCCCGCGCGTGAAGTTCGTCGGTTACTCGGAATTCGGCAACTTCCACGGCGCGCGCGAACACCAAGTCACCGCCACTCTGCCGGACAAACTGCGTGCCCATGGCGCCGACGCCGCCATCGTCGGCATCGGCGCCTGAGGGAGCTGCACGCCCGCCGTGTTGCGGGCCGCAGCGGTAGTCGAGAAGATGGGCATCCCCACCGCCTCCATCATCGGCTCGGCTTTTCTCAAGCAGGCCGAGGTAATTACCAAAGGGCTCGGGGTTCCGCTTGCTATCGGCGTGTATCCCGGCGCGCCGATGGTGGACAGCGAAGAGGATCTCAAACGCAAGGTGGAAGAAGTGCTCGCGCCCGGCCTGCTCAAGGGGCTAACCGGGGATGCGCCGCTCGCGGCCGACAGCAAGGTCGAGCCCGCGCCGGGACAAGTGGTATTCAGCGGCAGCTTCGACGAAGTGCAGGAGCACTTCTACCGGCAATTGTGGACCGACGGCCTGCCGATAGCGCCGCCAACGCGTGAGCGCGTCGACGCTTTCCTGGCCTGCACCGACCGCAAGCCGGAGGACGTGATACGCGTGGTGGCGCAGGAAGGCCGCGAAGCCAGCATCCTCAGCATCGCCGTCAACGGCGTGATGGCGGGCTGCCGGCCCGAATACATGCCGGTGCTGATCGCGGTGATCGAGGCGATGTGCGATCCGCTTTTCCGCATCGAGGACTGTGGCTCGACGCCGGGGTGGGAGCCCGCGGTCATCGTCAACGGCCCCATCGTCAAGGAACTCGATTTCAACTACGGGCAGGGCATGATGCGCGTCGGCCGCCAGGCCAACAGCAGCGTCGGCCGCTTCGTGCGCATGTTCCTTCGCAACATCTGCGGCTTTCGCATTCCGCCCGGCGCCGGCGACAAGGGCAGCATAGCCCAGAGTTTTCTGGTCGCGATGGCGGAAGACGAAGACAGCGCGCGCGAAATCGGCTGGCCGACCTTCGCCGAGGACCGCGGGTTTGCCGCCGGCGAGAACGTGGTCACGGTGCACAGCGTCGTGTCCATCACCTCGCCCATGTACAGCGCCGGCGCGCGCGCGATCGAGCACGTGCAGCAGTGGGCCGAGATCATAGGGGGGAGTTTCACCTATTGGGCCCACACGGGGTTCAAGACCGGGCTGTGGAGTCCGCTGATCGTGGCGGGTCCCAGCATCGCCGGAGTGATCGCGCGCGAGTGGAGCAAGGATGAGGTGCGGCGCTATCTCTACGAGCACATCAAGGTCACCGCCGAGCGCGCCACGCACTACGCGCGCATGACGAGCACGCCGACGTTCAGTCTCGAGAATCTGGTGAAAGACGGCATCCTGCCACCCGAATACGCGGCATCGAGCGACCCGCAACGGCTGCTCAATGTCATCATCAAGCCTGAGATGGTCGGCATCCTGATTGCCGGCGATCCCGGCCGCAACCAGTCGCGCGCTTACATGAGCAACCACGTGCAGGGACCGCCGACCAGCCGGCGCGTCGAGTTGCCTCGCAGTTGGGCGCGACTGCCAAAACCAAGAGCCGCCACCCCCTCGGCTTGAAGGACCATGGATAGCGTCATGTCTTGCGATCGCGCAAGAGGAGCAAACTGCGCAAAGCAAGATGTATGATTGCACGAGCGGGCACAATTCCGCGACCCCATCGCTTTGCTGTTGTCCGTTTTCGCCAAATGGAGTGCCGATGATCAATGCAGACATGTACCCGTCGTATTGCGGCTCCGCGATCGCGCGTTTCTCGCTCGCAGCAGCGGTGGCGCTGGGCGCGATCGTGAGCATGACCGCGGCGCGCGCCCAGCAATATCCAACGAAACCGATACGCCTGGTCGTTCCTTTCCCGCCGGGTGGATTCTCCGATGTCTTTTCGCGCATCATCGGCGCAAAAATGAACGAGTCCTGGGGCCAGCAGGTTATCGTGGATAACCGGACGGGCGCCGGCGGCAACATCGGCTCCGATATCGTCGCCAAGGCGCCGCCGGACGGCTATACGCTCGTGATGGGCACTATCGGCACTCACGCCATCAATGCGACATTGTTCAGCAAGCTGCCATACGACCCGGTGCGGGACTTCACCGCCGTCGCTTTCGTGGTCGAAGCCGAAGGCCTGCTCGTGGTGCATCCATCGCTACCCGTGAAGACGGCGAAGGAGCTGATCGGGCTCGCCCGCAGCAAGCCGGGCATGCTCACTTACGCCTCCGCGGGTGCAGGTACGACGAGCCATCTTGCAGGTGAGGTATTCAAGACGATGGCGAAAGTCGACATCGTCCACGTGCCATACAAGGGCAACGTTCCGGCCATCACCGACCTGATTGCGGGCCAAACCCACATGCTGTTCGCGACTCTGCCGACCGTGCTGCCGCAAGTTCAGGCCGGAAAGTTGAGCGGGATCGCCGTGCTCGGTGCAAAACGTTCGGCAGCCATACCGGAGATGCCCACGCTTGCCGAGGCCGGCTTGGCGGGCTTCGAGGTAAACAACTGGTCTGGGCTTTTCGCGCCCGCCGGGACGCCCGCGGCAATCGTGAACCGGCTCAATGTCGAAAGCAATCGCATCATGCAGCTGCCGGAGGTCCAGGTACGTTTGCCGAAGGAGGGGCTCCGCTTCGTCGCGATGACACCGCAGCAGTTCGGTGATTTCGTGAAATCCGAAAAGGAGAAGTGGGCGCCGATCGTCAAATTGACCGGCGCGCGGGCAGATTGACCAGGAAGCTCCGCGCCAGACTCGATATTCGGAACGACGCGATATTGTTAACATCGAAACTCGAATCGGACTCTGAGGTCCCGCAATGAAATCGCCGTCAGTGGGGCAGCCGGACGTCAAACCGGATCGGAGCAGTATCGTGCGGAAGAATGTAGAGCCCGTAACATAATGAAACGCGCGATGCGC
>PLYS01000407.1 GCA_003153455.1 Betaproteobacteria bacterium
TGCAACTGGAAAACGTTCCTCGAAGTCTACCTCGAGGACTATCACGTCGTGCCGTTCCACCCTGGGCTCGGCAATTTCGTGTCGGTCGAAGACTTGCGCTGGGAGTTCGGCGACTGGTACAGCGCCCAGACCTGCGGCGTGAAAAAAGGGCTCACCCACCCGGGCACGCCGGTATACGGGAAGTGGCACGAGGTGCTGCTGCGCTACAACGAGGGCCGCGAGCCGCCGCATGGTGCGATTTGGCTTACTTATTACCCCAATATCATGGTCGAATGGTACCCGCACGTGCTGGTGATCAGCACCATCGTGCCGCGCGGCCCCGAGGCCTGCACCAATGTCATTGAATTTTATTACCCTGAGGATATCGCGCTGTTCGAGCGCGAGTTCGTCGCGGCTGAGCAGGCGGCCTATGAAGAAACCGCGCTCGAGGACGCCGAAATCTGCGCGCGCATGACCGAAGGCCGCCGCGCGCTGTATCTGCAGGACATCAACGAAGCCGGCCCCTACCAGTCACCAATGGAAGATGGGATGCTGCATTTCCACGAATTCGTGCGGCGCGAGCTGGCACCGAATCTATGAGGCAGAGCCATGATTACCGTCGAGCACCAAGATGATTTGACAATCGTCGGCGTGTTCGGCGAGCTGGTGCTCGCCGACTATCGCCAGTTCGAGCAGGAAGTGCTGCAGCAGCTTCAGACGCTGGGGCGCGTCAACCTGCTCATCGATTTGCGCGCGATGCTCGCCTACACGCTGGATGTCGCGCTCGAGGACGTCAAGTTCACGCGCGGTCATGCCGCCGCCGTTGGCCGCATCGCAATCGTATCCGACCGCGTGTGGGCGAAATGGACGGTGTTTTTATCGCAGCTCTTCATCAACTCGGAACTCAGGGTTTTCGACGCCGAAACCGCCGCGCGGGACTGGCTGGCGGAAAGCTGAGATGGCTTTCACCACTCTCATCTCCGTCGCCGACCTCGCTCCCCACTTGAACGATCCTGACTGGATCGTGTTCGACTGCCGCCACGACCTGGTCGACACCGGGATCGGTCGCCGTGCCTATGCGCAATCGCGCATCTCCGGCGCGCGCTTTTTGCACCTCGATGACGATCTGTCCGGCCCCCAAACCGGCGCCAACGGCCGTCACCCCCTTCCCGATCCGGAAAAATTTCGGGCTCGGCTCGCCGTACTCGGCATGGCAAACGACAAACAAGTGGTCGCGTACGACGCTTCCGGCGGCTATTACGCAGCGCGACTGTGGTGGATGTTGCGCTGGGTCGGGCACGACCGTGTCGCGGTGCTCGACGGGGGCTGGGAGGCGTGGCTCACAGTCGGATTACCGGTAACTTCGCAGCTCCCGGCAATCAAGTCCGGCGCACTCAGCGGCGCCGCGCACGATTACACTGTGGATGCGCGCTTCATCCTGGCCCAACTCGGGCAATCGCGCGTCCGCCTCATCGATGCACGCAGCCCGGACCGTTTCCGCGGCGAGAACGAAACGCTGGATCCGGTCGGCGGACATATTCCCGGCGCGGCGAACCGTTTCTTCAAAAACAACCTCGCGGCCGATGGCCGTTTCAAACCGCCCGCCGAGCTGAAACGGGAATTCTCCGCGCTCCTCGATGCGCTGCCGCCGACACAAGTGGTGCATCAATGCGGCTCCGGCGTAACCGCCTGCCACAACCTGCTCGCGATGGAAATCGCAGGCCTGCATGGATCGAAGCTCTACCCCGGCTCGTGGAGTGAGTGGTGCAGCGACCCGCAGCGGCCGGTCGCACGCTAGCGACAGCGCGTGGCTGCCGCTTACCGCAGCACCACCGGTGACTGATTGGCTGGCTCCACCGCTCGGCTCGCAACGCTGCGCTGCTCCGCATTACTCTGAAAGCGCTGGCGCCGCTCATCAAACACTTGTTTGCGATGCTCCTCCGCGCGCATCCCGGCCGTCACGGTGCTGGCCGTGGTACCGTTGCCATCGCGCAATCCGTCGCTGCTAAAACCAATCACCGCTAGAAGCAACACAATTAGCAGTCCGGCGGCGCATTGAGCGATCGCGCGGATTCTCATTACTTTTTCATCAGAAGTTCCACGCAGAAGCTTGAGATGCTTTTGTGTAATTTGCATAATAATTTTTCTCCTAAAACGTCTCCACCGGTTTTTCAACCTCTGTCGCGCGGTTAACGTACTGCCCGGGAAAATACTCAACCTGCGGCACCGGTTCCGCGGTCGCCGGAGTCAACCCGGCCGCGTCCGAACTGACAACAGCGCCTTCAATCGCAATCCACGCCGAAATCAGCAGCAGACCTACAAATACCGTAATCACCAATGCGGCGAACAGGCGGGCTGGGTGTGCTTCGCGTTGGCGCGCGCCCGATTCGCCGACATCGTCATTTGCCACCGAATGATTTTGCTGAGCATTCATATTCGCTTGCTCCGATCAAGTGCCGGACCTTCCGCGCCGACATTGCGGTGGAGTGTTGTCCCACTCCATGCGAGGCCATTGTCGGCGGGTGACGCGCGCTAATGAATACTGCGGAAGTGCTATACCGTCGGCACTATTGAAACTGGAACGACCTCCCTGAAGACGATGCAACGGCGCGGGTTCCGGCTACATGAACGCCGATAGCAATGCGATGTAATTTGTAATAGACTAGGTTATGATCAAAGTCGTATGACATCCTGATCTGGTGCCAGCGCGCGTAGAATCGGAGCGAATTTTGAAGATACTGATCGTTGACGACCACCCTCTGATTCGCGAAGCGTTGCGCCACGTGCTTACGGTCCTCGACAGCGACCTCGATCTGCTTGAAGCGCAGAATGGTGTCGAAGCACTGACCGCCGCAGACGGTAACTCCGATCTTGATCTCGTGCTGCTCGATCTTGCGCTGCCCGACATCGATGGATTCGAGGCGCTGGCCCAGTTGCGCGAGCGAAGTCAAAACACTCCGGTCGTGGTGCTATCCGCCTCCGAACAACCCGAAACGGTGACGCGTGCAATCGATGCCGGCGCGATGGGGTTCATTCCCAAGACTTCATCCAATCAACTGCTGCTCAACGCGTTGCGGCTGGTACTGTCAGGCGGCGTCTATCTTCCGGTCGAGGTGCTGCGCCAACATCAGGGTACGCCGGAGCACGCGCTGCGGCGCGCTGAGGAAGCGAGCAAGCATGGCAAGGCCCTGTCACCGCGTGACATCGGCATGACTCAGCGCCAATCGGAGGTGCTCGCGCTGATGGTCCAGGGCAAGCCCAACAAACTGATTTGCCGTGAACTCAACCTTGCCGAAGGCACGGTCAAGATTCATGTCACCGCGATCCTCAAGGCCTTGAACGTCTCGAATCGTACGCAGGCCGTGATCGCAGTCGGGAAGCTGGGGTTGAAGCTCCCCGCGATCCAGCGCGCCAACTGCGAAACCCGTTGAATTCCTTCGGCCCTGGTGTTGAGCCCACCGTGGAAATGAACCAATAGCGTCGAAAACGCGCTCGACGCATAGGTCGCCAAGATATTTGGCAAATCCTTCGGGCCGGTAATGGCAAACCGCCCGCCTGCAAGATCGACGTAATGATCGCTGTCGAGCAAGCCACCCTCTCGCCACAGGGGCTTCAGATGATGTCGAAACCAATCCTCGTCCGACCGATCGGACGCGTGCATCGGAATTTGACCGATCGCCCGGATAAGTCTACCCGCGGTCGCCGGCAGCGCCAACCATTATGGCAATGATGGCGGGAATTGAATTGCGGACGTTGTTCGTCCTGAGGTCAGTACCGGCCAATCCGCAATTTCAACGATACTCGAAATACCGCTTTGCCGGGGCCGCTCCACGCGGCCGTGCCTTTTTATGGACGTCACTTCCCCGCTAGCATCGTGGACCAGATTGTTTTGACTTCGGTTTTGCAATCTTGAAGTAACGGGCCCACGCTAGCGACAGCGCATGGCTGCCGCTTACCGCAGCACCACCGGTGACTGATTGGCTGGCTCCACCGCTTGGCTCGCAACGCTGCGCTGCTCCGCAATACTCTGAAAGCGCTGGCGCCGCTCATCAAACACTTGTTTGCGATGCTCCTCCGCGCGCATCCCGGCCGCCGCGGCGCGCGGCGGTGTCGTGCCCTGCGCTGCGGAACCGTCCATAACACGCCCATCGCTTGCCCCCATCGTTACCAGCAGCACTACGATCGCCAGCCCGACCACGCATTTGGCGAGTATCACCGCCGCGTTCACGTGTTCCTGGTACACCGTATCCAACAGTTGCTTGTGTTCGCTTGAGCTTTGCATGACTGTTCTCCTTGTCCGCCAATATTGACGGCCGGTGTTGCGGTGCCGGCCTCACACCCGGGAGCCGGTGTTGCACTCCATGAGCGAGGATTATGGCCGGCGCGTGCAGCGCAACGAATAGTACCGAGGGACTAAGACCGGCGGATGACCGAGACCACGGGCCCGCCGTCGCCGTGCCCGCTCCTGCCGCGGAAAACGTCGCGCGCCGGGCTATCGCAGGCGGCGTTACCTGTAATAGACTAGGCTTACTACTACCGGTCCAAAACCGCTCCGTCTGCGCGCGGGCGGCCCACGACAAAATTAAACAACGAAGGCGGCGCATTGAAAATTCTGGTGGTCGATGATCACGCGCTGATCCGCGAAGCTATGCAGCTGGTGTTGCGGCAGCTCGACGCAAACATTGAAGTGATCGAGGCGGGCAACTGCGCCGACGCGCTCGCCGCAGCCGGCCGGCACCCGGACCTCGGCCTGATCCTGCTCGATATCCAACTGCCGGGCGTGAGCGGACTCGACGGGCTCGGCGACTTTCGCGAGCGGCACCCGGCAATACCCGTGGTGGTGTTGTCCGGCTCGGAGAACCGCGACGACGTGATGCACTCCATCGACGGCGGCGCGATGGGATTCATTCCGAAGTCGCAGCCGAGCCGCGTCATGATCAACGCGCTGCGGCTGGTGCTGGCCGGCGGCGTTTACCTGCCCGTGGAAATTCTGGGCGTGCCGGCGGCCTTCGCGGCTGCGTCGTCCTCACCCGCATCAGGCGCGGTGCGCGCCCCCGCCGACCTCGGCCTAACCGGGCGGCAGAGCGACGTGCTGGCGCTGCTGATACAGGGCAAGCCCAACAAAATCATCTGCCGCGAGCTCGGGCTCGCCGAGGGCACGGTCAAAATTCACGTCACTGCGATCCTGAGAGCGCTGGGTGTCGCCAACCGCACGCAAGCGGTGATTGCAGTGAGCCGGCTCGGCCTCAAGCTCGGCGGCCTCGCCAACAGACCGCCGGTTTCCGCCGGCGCGTAAGCCGCGCCCGGATCGAATGTCGCAGTATCAGCAGCAAAGCTTCAACGCAAAGGTTCTTTTCAATACCCCCAGCCAGGTTCCGCCATGATGCAGGCGCAAACAGCACAGCCATCGCCAGGGAAACCGCCGAATTCAAATCTCGACGCGCTGATACACGCCGAACAAATCGACATGCTGCACCGTCAGTCGCCGATCTCCATGATCGGCAACATGACGGGAGCGCTGGTTCTCGCCGGCGTTTTCATCGGCGAGCGGCCACTTTGGCTGATCGCCGGATGGGTGGCATGCATGACCGCCCTCCAGGCGTCGCGCTTGGTACTGTACGCACGATACCGCAAGCGCGGGTTCGTTCAGAGCAACATCAGGCGCGCTACTGTCATGTGGGTAACCGGAGCCGGCGTCACAGGCGTGGTGTGGGGCGCAACGGCGCTGCTTTTCTTTATTTCGGGCCAGCATGTCTATCAAGCCGTGCTGACCGTACTCGTATTCGGCATCACGGCGAGCGCGATACCGCTGATCGGATCCTACATCCCGTCGTTTTACATGTTCGTGTTCCCCGCGCTGCTGCCGTTTATTGCGCGCAACGTATTCGAAGGCACCGCACCGCATCTCGTGCTCAGCATGATCGAAGCAGCGGTCATGGTCGGTTTTGCGTCATTTGCACACAACTACAACCGCATGTTGATCGAATCGCTGCGCAACCGCCTCGAGAAGCAGGCCTTGGCGGATCGGCTTGCGGCGCAAAACGTCGATCTCGAGCAAGCGCGCGTCGCCGCGGAACAGGCCGACCGCTCGAAGACGCAGTTTTTCGCGGCGGCGAGCCACGACCTGCGCCAGCCGCTGCACGCCATGGGCCTGTTCGCCGCGGCGCTTACGCAGAAGGTGCGCGACCCGGAGGTGACGGGCGTGGTATCGAGCATCAACGCCTCGGTCCAGGCACTCGAAGCGTTATTCAATGAACTGCTCGACATATCCAAGATCGACTCGGGCGCGATCAAACCCAATTTGGCCCATTTCGCGCTGGAGGAAGTGTTCGCTCGACTGCAAACCGAATTTGCCGCCGAGGCTGCCGCCAAGGGGTTGCGGCTATCGGTGAGCGGCGGGCAGCATATCGTATCAAGCGACCCCGTGCTGCTGGAACGGATCATACGCAACCTGGTCAGCAACGCGATCCGCTATACGCCTGCCGGCGAAGTCACGGTGACTGCCGCGCCTGCCGACGGCGTGGTGCGGATCGAGGTGCGCGACACTGGAATCGGCATCCGCGAAGAAGACCAACAGCGGATCTTCGAAGAGTTCTTTCAGCTCGCGAACCCGGGACGCACCAGCAGTAAGGGATTGGGGCTTGGTCTTTCCATCGTCCAGCGCCTGTGCGGGCTGCTAGGCTATGCGGTCCGCTTGACTTCCGAATACGGCAAGGGCTCGGTGTTCGGATTCGATGTGCCGCCCGGCGCAGCACGGGTGGAGCGGCGCGATGCCGCGGACGCCGTGGTGCCGGTCCAGGCCGACCTCGGCGGAAAACTGATCGTGGTCATCGACGATGAACCCGCGATCGTCGAAGGCATGAAAGTGCTTTTGTCAGGGTGGGGGGCGGACGTCCTCGGCTCGGCCACGGGAAACGACGTGGTCGCCGCCGTGCACGAGGCAGGCAGAATGCCCGATCTACTGATCGTGGACCACCAACTCGGCGCCGGCGAAAACGGCATCGAAGTTGCGCAACGCATCCGGCAAGCGCTCGACCCGGAGATCCCGGCGATGCTCGTCACCGGAAGCATCACGCCCGATCTGGCCGAACGCGCGCGCGCGATGGGCCTTGAATTTCTGCTCAAACCGGTGATTGCTGACGACTTGCGCCGGCACATCGGCGCGGTGCTCAAGCTTGATCCGAGCCACCGATAAACGCCAATAAACAACCCCCATGAGATTCCTTCCCCCGCCTGAACCCCACCATGACTTGGCTCGCTGATCTCATACTGATCGCGCACTTCGCGTTCGTGCTGTTCGTGGTCGGCGGACTGGCGCTGACCTGGATCGGTGCCGCCGCGGGCTGGCGCTGGGTGCGCAGTTTCTGGTTCCGCATCGCGCATCTCGCGGCTATCTGTTTCGTCGCGGCGGAAGCGCTGCTTGGAATGATCTGTCCGCTCACCGCGTGGGAAGACACACTGCGCGGCGCGCCAACCGAAGCGGGCTTTGTCGCGCGCTGGATCCACCGCTTGCTGTTCTACAGCTTTCCCGAATGGATGTTCACCACTGCGTATATGCTGTTCGCGCTCGCGGTTGCGCTCACGTTCTGGCTGGTGCCGCCGCGGCGGCGCGGAACTCCGCCCGGGAACCGATTACCCTAAATCCAACATTTGAACCGCCAAGGACGCTAAGGGACGCCAAGGAAATCAATGCCAAAGTGAATCCGGATGCAATCACCAGATCGGTGATCTTGATGACAAGACTTGAACTTTGTTTTCCTTCGCGTCCTTTGCGTCCTTCGCGGTGAACGCTTNNTTTTCTAGGATTACAATACTCGCGCATCGTGAAAGCGTCGGGCGCGCGCCTCGACTGAACCCGCAGCGGAGGAGACCCAGGATGCTCGCCGGACAGGCCGTAATGATCAACTGGAGCGATGTCGCGCCGGGGAACCGCTCTGCGTACTACGAGTGGCACAGCAGCGAGCACATGGTCGGACGCGTCGCGATTCCCGGCTTCCAGCGCGGCCGCCGCTACATCGCCACGCGCGCGCAGCGCGATTTCCTTGTGCTCTACGAAGTCGACGACCTCTCCGTGCTGACCGGCGCGGACTACCTGACCAAGGCCAACAGCCCAAGTGAGCTGACCCAGCGTACCACGAAGCTTGTCAGGAACACCATGCGGGGAATGGCGAAAGTGAAAGCCTCGTTCGGGATCGGCACCGGCGGCCACGCGCTGACGTTGCGCTTCGATCCGCGGGCGGACGGCGAAGAGCGGCTGGGCCGCTACCTGATCGAGGAAGCCCTGCCGCGGCTCGCGACGATGCCGGAAATCGTGGGCGCCCATTTGCTCGTCGCGGACAACGCGGCGAGCACGATCGTGCCCGTGAAGCGGCAGGGGCGGCCGACGATCATTCCAAACTGGATCGTCGTCGTCGAAGGCATCTCGCCCGACGCGGTCGAACGCGCCTGCGATGTGCTTCTCGCGGACAACCTGCTGGTGCAGCACGGCTGCGGCAGTACCATCGAAAGGGAGACTTACAGCCTGCAACTCGTCGTCGCGAAAATGCACCGCTAGGAGCTTGTCGGACTTGTAACCATAGGCGTGCAGCGTCCAGACAAGGTCAACGCCGCGGCGGTGCAAGCCAGCCTGCCGCATGGGCAGGTGAACACGCCCTCACGATCTCCCGCAGCGCGCCCCGCGCGCTTCGTGTCCTTACGCAGTTTGCCGAACATACTGAAAATAGGTATGATCCTACCGAATATCAGTAGGGTATTACCTTCCACCGTCGGAAACTCATGGCGACACTGCGGCATAACGCCGGCCTGGCTTTGTTCGGCAAGGCGCGGCGCAATATCCTTGCATTGCTGTTCGGTCATGCGGACAAAGCCTATTACCTCAGCGAGATCGTCAAATCCGCCGCAACCGGAGTCAGCCAGGTACAGCTCGAGCTCAAACGCCTCACCGATACGGGCCTGCTGTTGAGGGAAAAGCGGGCAAACCAGGTCTATTTTCGCGCCAATCCTGACGCGCCGATCTTCGAGGACCTCAAGAACATCGTCGTCGAGACGTTCGGTGTGGCCGCCGTCGTTCGCGCTGCGCTGCAGCCACTCCAGAACCGCATTGATATCGCCTTCATCTATGGCTCGGTAGCTCGCGGTGAAGAGACGGCGGCAAGCGATCTCGATCTGCTCATCATCGGCAGCGTGACCTTTGCCGAGACTGTGGATGCCATGCGTTCACCCGAACAAGTGCTCAGGCGAGAGATCAACGCCACGGTATTTCCGGCCCGCGAGTTCGCGTCGCGCACCAGCCGTGGCGACCATTTTCTTGAAAACGTGCTGCAGGACGCGAAAATCTTCCTGATAGGAGACGAGCGTGACCTTGACCGATTGGCAAAAAAGCGGCGCCCTCAAAGCGCACAAGCCCAGCGCGCAAGAGCTAAGATAGCTGCTCGCGCTCGCCGACCGCTATCTCGCCGATAGCCGGATCGCCGGATTGAGCACGGACGGCAGGCTGCATGCAGCATACAGCGCCGCGCTCACCCTGGCGACGGTCGCCCTGCACGCCTCAGGCTACCGTATACGAACAGCAACGTTCCGGGGCATCATGCCGTTACGGTCGAATCGCTGGCATTTTCGCTTGTGCTTGATTCAAGAGTTATCAGGCGGCTCGATGCGTTCCGCAAAAAACGCAATCGCACTGCTTATGAAGCCGCAGGGGCGGTGTCCGAACGGGAGTCGCCGGGACTCGTTAGCGGAACGCCCGTTGGCGGGAACGGCGACAGAATGCCCCGTGAAAATGACGGTGCTACATTCGTACACGGCTGCTGTTGGAGCGTGCCATCCAGGGGCAGCGGGGCACGCAGAACTGCGGGAGCTGGCTACTAAGCTCCGGACCGACGTCGAAGCTTGGTTGAGAAAAAATCATCATGGACTGATCTGAGTCTCGTCTCCCGTCTCTCGCCCGGCGTCTCTTTTAGCGGCTGGCGGACTCATGGGGCCGCCCTTGTCTCTGGGCTACTTAATAACTGTTATTGTAAGTGGCTTTCTCTCTCACAATTTCACGCCCGCACGATCTCCCGCAGCATGCTCCGCGCGCTGCGGCTTGACGGCGGCGGGGTGGAGGCGGAAGCTTTCGGGATAATTTGCTCCGACCGCCGGGCCCGGGCAGCGGTATTTCTGAGGGAAACGTGATGAATAGAGTTGCGCTTGTGGTGCTGGCAACGCTGGGCGTGGCGGGCGCGCAGCCGGCGTTCGCGCAAAACTATCCGGTGCGGCCGGTCAGGCTCGTGGTGCCGTCTTCCCCGGGCGGCACCAGCGATATTCTGGCGCGCATCCTCGCGCACAAACTCGTCGAGCGGCTGGGCCAGCAGGTCGTCGTCGATAATCGCGCCGGCGCGGGCGGAACCATCGCCTACGATCAAGTCGCCAAATCGGCGCCGGACGGCTATACGCTGTTGATCGCGCCGGCGTCGATCACGATCAATACGAGCATGTACAGCAAGCTGCCATACAACGCGATGCGCGACTTCGCGCCGATCTCGCTGCTCGCCGCCGCGACCAACGTGTTGTGCGTGCACCCGTCGGTGCCGGCCGCGAGCGTCAAGGCGCTGATTGCGCTCGCCCGCTCGAAGCCGGGCACCCTCGTCGCCGGTTCGGCGGGCATCGGCACGAGCCCGCATTTGTCCCTTGAGCTCTTCAAGAGCATGGCGGGAATCGATATGGTGATCGTGCACTACAAAGGCTCGGGACAGGGCATGATCGCATTGCTGTCGGGCGAGAATGCGCTCGCGATGCCGACTCTCCCGACCGTGAGCCCGCACCTTAAGGCAGGCAAGATTCGCCCAGTGGGTGTAAGTGCCGCCAAGCGCTCGCCGATGCTGCCCGAAGTGCCGACCATCGCCGAGGCNNGCGCCGGCGGGCACGCCGCAGCCCATCATCGACCGGCTGCAACAGGAAATCATCCGCGCATTGCGCGCCGCCGACGTGAGAGAGCGCCTGGTCGCCGAAGGCGCGGACCTGATCGGCAGCACGTCGGACGAGCTTGCGGACTACATGAAATCTGAAACCGAGAAGTGGGCGCGGGTCATCAAGTCGGCGGGCATCAAGACGGAGTGACCGGCGGGCAACATTTTGTACGGGCTTCAAGCCGATCAGTTTATTGG
>PLYS01000081.1 GCA_003153455.1 Betaproteobacteria bacterium
TCAATCCGGCTTCAATGAGGTCCGCCTTCCAACGCCGCACGCCCCTGCGTCGCGGACCTCACAGAAGCCTTCAGATTCATGGATGAACGGTCTGTGTGAAATAAGAATCCTCGACCCCAAGCCCGAGCCCGCGCTGCTTTGCCTCTTTGTAAATAATACTGCCGATTGCCGCGAATTGAAGCCCGAGACCCTTGTAATTGTGAAAGCAAGTAACCTCTGCGGGAGTCTGCCGCCCCTGGGCCTTGCCTGCAACGACGTCCTTGAGTTCCGGCACCGCATTGTAATCGATCAAACCGATGTCGGGGCGGCCGTAATCGCCGTTGGTAAATTCGGGGACCTCGGAGGGCCAGCCGCGCGCAGGATAGGCGGTCACCGGTTGATTCGTGTTCACGGCCAGACGGTCGACCTTCCTCAGAACCTCTGCGGAAATTTCGCTCCCGCGCACACTCGTGATGTGCATGCCCGGCCGCAGCCATTCGGGCTGAATCGTCGGCCGCATAGAGTTGGTCGCAGAAACCAGGATGTCGACCTCGGAAGCTGCTTCGGCCGGATCATTCACGGCACGGATCTCGCAATTCAATCTACTGCTAAAGCGTTCAACAAATCGCTGGCGGTTCTCTGCGTTTGGGCTGAAGACCTTTACAAGCTTCAGAGCGCGCACCGCGCACATCGCCTCGAGCTGCGCTTCCGCCTGCCAGCCAGTACCGAGCAGGCCCATGGTCTTGCTGTCCGTCCGCGCCAGATACTTGGCTGCAACGCCGCTAGAGCCGCCAACGCGCGTCTTCTGCACGACCCCATCGCTAAACATGCAAAGAAGCTGACCCGTATCGGTCGAAAACAGAAGCACAGAGCCGTTGTAACGTCCCCCTGGTTCCGAGACCGCCAATTTGACGCGACGCGGTGCGCCATTAATCTGCGGCCAGGCAACGATGTCGGAATTCAGTCGTAATGCAGCAACGCCGACCCGCGGCCAGCTACCCGACATCGTCTTGAATGAGTGAACGGCGCCCTCACGACGATTTGAGACAAGCATGTCTTGGCGTGGAATATCTACAGCGTCGCCCAAGCCGAAGTCGCGATAAGCGGCCTCAAGGGCCACCACGCAGTCGGGCATCTTCAGCAGGCCCTCGATTTCATCGTTCGTTAGGATAATCATCGTCGTTTCTCCCATTAGCAGCGAATCAGCGTGATCTTGGTTCTCTGTGGCCGATCGCATCGAGCCATGCCACCATGTCAGCGAGCGCCGCGACCAGGTCGTATTGCGGCGCAAAGCCTAACACCTCATGCGCGCGGCGGAGGCCGGAGGTACGGCGCATATTCGGCATCGCGACTCCATTGTTGGGCGGATCCGCGATTCGTACGCAGGCTTTCAGGATGATTGTTTTGAGCGCTGCCTTGAAGTCATAAGTTCACGGGCTAGTTAATCTTGATATTGAATTGCTTCACCAGCCTGCCGAATTTGTCATAATCCTTGCGGATCAGCGCGGAAAACTCCTCGGGCGACAAGATGAGCGGCTCGAGGTTTCCGGATACATTGATTTTCTCCGCCACGTCCGGCCGCGCCAGCAGCGCCTGCACCTCCTTGCGCAGCCTGGCGACGATCGGTTCGGGCGTGCCTGCCGGCGCGAATAGACCGAGCCAGATATCGACCTCGTACCCGGGATAAAATTCGCCGACGGTCGGCAGCTCGGGGAACCGTTTCGAGCGCTGCTTGCCGCTCACCGCGAGCCCGCGCAGCGTGCCGGCCTTGAATTGTCCAGCGCTTTCGCCGCCGGCGAACAGCACCTGCGTTTCGCCCGCAACCGTCGCAACCATCGCAGGCGGGCCGCCACGATAAGTGACACTGAGCAGATTGATGCCGGCGCGCTGCTTGAACAGCTCCATGGCAAAATGTTGCTGGCTGCCGACGCCGCCTGAAGCGAAGGCGAGCGGCGGATTAGCCTTGCGCGCATAGTCGACAAATTCCGGCAGCGTCTTAGCCGGCACCTTCGGATTGATGGACAGAATAAATTGATTGGTCACCACGCTGGTGATCGGAACGAGATCCTTCAGGGGATCGAACGGCATCTCGGAATAGACGTGCGGATTGATAACGATGCCGCTGTCGGCGGCTAGCAGCAATGTATAGCCATCGGGCGGCGCCTTGGCCGCCGCCTCGCCGGCGATGTTACCGTTGGCACCGGAGCGATTTTGGATCACGACCGGCTGGCCGTAGGATTCTGAAAGATATTGCCCGAGCAGCCGCGCTGCGACGTCGGGGGCGCCACCCGGCGGAAATGGCACCAAAATCTTGATCGCGCGGTTGGGATAGGGCCCCTGCGCGGCGGCCGGCACTACGCAAAATGCCGTGAAAGCGGCGAAAGAGAGTGAGCAGATCGAAAGGAATTTCATTGCACGGTGCTCGCTTTTTATATCTCTCCCGGTGGGCATGAGACGCGCGGTTACGCTAATGCGCGAGCGGGAACATCGTCTGTGCATTGCGGTGATAGATTTTCTCCAAGTCGCCGGACGCAAGATCAAGCAATTCTATCACCGCGATGGTCGCGCGAATATAGCTGCGTGTACCGAAAACCTAAACCCGGAGGATGGTAGAGACGAGCCTTGAAGCGGTAGCCCTTTGCGGAGCCTCGCTGTTGTCTGACGCTTTCGCGCCAGTGCTGTCCATACTCAATATTCGAAACGCTGAGAAAGCCTAATGATTTTTGCACCACCACTG
>PLYS01000017.1 GCA_003153455.1 Betaproteobacteria bacterium
TGATCAAGAAGGCGCTGAAGCTCGAGAAAGGCAGTCCGCGTCCGCATACCGACAAAGTCGGCAAGCTGACGCGCGCCCAGGCCGAGGAAATCGCCAAGACCAAAATGCCCGATCTGACCGCGGCTGATCTCGATGCGGCGGTGAAGACCATCGCCGGCAGCGCGCGCAGCATGGGCGTCGAAGTCGAGGGGACGTGACATGGCGCGCCTCTCGAAACGCTATAAAGCGATGGCCGGCAAGGCTGACCGCACCAGGCTTTACCCGTTGACCGACGCGATCACGATCGTCAAGGAAAACGCGACCGCCAAGTTCAACGAATCGATCGACGTCGCGATCAACCTCGGCATCGACGCCAAGAAGTCGGACCAGACCGTGCGCGGCTCGGTCGTGCTGCCGGCCGGCACCGGCAAGACCGTGCGCGTCGCGGTGTTCGCGCAGGGCGACAAGGTCAAAGCCGCACAGGACGCCGGCGCCGACATCGTGGGGCTCGACGATCTCGCGGCAGAGATCAAGGGCGGCAAGATGGATTTCGACGTCGTGATCGCCACACCCGACACCATGCGCGTGGTCGGCCAGCTTGGTCAGATCCTCGGGCCGCGCGGACTGATGCCGAACCCGAAAGTCGGCACCGTCACGCAGGACGTCGCTGCTGCGGTGAAAAACGCGAAAGCGGGCCAAGTGCAATACCGTGCCGACAAGACCGGCATCGTGCAGTGCACGATCGGCCGCGCGTCATTCACGGTGGATGCACTGGTCGAGAACTTGAAGGCGCTGCTCGACGCAGTGAACAAATCCAGGCCGTCGGGCATCAAAGGTATTTACCTGAAGAAGGTATCGGTGTCGAGCACGATGGGGATCGGCGTGCGCGTCGATCAGGGAAGTATGCAGGGTTAATGGTGAAGGCTTTGGGCTGCTGGTGATGTCTGCCGGCAGGTTGTCAAAGACCGTAGGGGTCGAGGGTGAAGGGTGAATGCGTGAAGGGTGAAGGGTAAAACCGGAACCCTAAGCATTGACCTGCAACCCGAGATTTAATCGGAGATGGCGCGACGGAGTAAAGCGGTTCAGAGCGAAGCGACCCTTCACTCTTCCCTCTTCACTCCTTCACGCGCAGCACCCTACGCAGACGGCGTGCCCCTATGAATCAGGTTGTTGCTAATGCCTGGAGCTAAGGTCGCCGTATTTTTGGTTTCAGGTTGAGGGTTTCAGGTTTCAAGTTGGTGTTCTAATTCGAAACCGGAAACCAGGAACTCGAAACTGTTTTTTTATAGGGGGTGGACCTTGGGTCTTAATATGGAAGAGAAGCAGGCGGCCGTGGCCGAAATCAGCGCAGAAGTTACGCAGGCGCAGGCCATTGTAGTCGCCGAATACCGCGGCCTTGAGGTCGCAGCAATGACCGATTTGCGCAAAAAAGCGCGCGGCTCGGGCATTTATCTGCGGGTCCTCAAAAATACGCTCGCGCGCCGCGCCGTCGCTGCAACGCCGTTTGCCGGACTGTCCGAAAAAATGGTCGGTCCGCTTGCCTATGGCATTTCGCGCGACCCGGTGAAGGTCGCGAAGGTACTGTACGAATTTGCCAGGGGCAACGATAAGTTCGTAATCAAAGCCGGCGCCATGCCGAATTTCGTCATGTCCCCGAAAGACGTGGCGAATCTCGCCATGCTGCCGAGCCGTGATGAGCTGATCGCCAAGCTGATGGCAACCATGCAGGCGCCGATTGCGAAGTTCGTGCGGACACTCAACGAAGTGCCCGCCAGGTTCGTGCGCACCGTCGCCGCCGTGCGTGACCAGAAACAACAGGCTGCATAACTACAGTGACGAGTGAGGCGTGAATGGCGAAGGGTAAACCCCGGTTGACCCCGCCTCACGCCTTGCTCCTCACGCCTCACTTTACCTAGGAGATCATCATGGCATTAGCCGGAGCTGAAGTTCTTGAAGCAATTTCGAACATGACAGTGCTCGAGTTGTCGGGCCTGATCAAGGAGATGGAAGAAAAATTCGGCGTGTCCGCCGCGGCGGTCGCGGTCGCAGCGGCGGCACCCGCGGCGGGCGGCGCACCGGCTGCTGCAGCCGAAGAGCAGATTGAGTTCACTGTGATGCTGACCAACTTCGGCCCCAGCAAGGTCAACGTGATCAAGGTGGTGCGTGCGGTGACCGGCCTTGGCCTGAAAGAAGCCAAGGACCTGGTTGACGCCGCGCCGAAGGCGGTCAAGGAAGGTGTGTCGAAGGCCGACGCCGAATCGATCCTGAAGCAGCTGGTCGATGCCGGCGGCCAGGCTGAAGTCAAGTAACAACGATTACAGGCGATTCATGGCTGGCGGACGACCGCCAGCCTTTTCCTTTTTATCGACAGCTGACAGACCACAGCCGAAGGCATCGCCAGTGGTGCACTAGGTCGCGGTCCGTCTTTACTGTTGAGGAGCCCTAATGAGCTACTCTTTCACCGAAAAGAAGCGTATTCGTAAAAGCTTTGCCAAGCGCGCGAGCGTGCTCCCAGTGCCGTATTTGCTGGCCACGCAGCTCGACTCCTACGCGGCGTTCCTGCAGGCAAACACCGCGCCGGATGCGCGCAAGACCGAAGGCCTGCAAGCGGCCTTCAAGAGCATTTTCCCGATCGAGAGCCATTCCAAGAATGCGCGTCTCGAGTTCGTGAGCTTTGAGCTCGGCGTGCCGCCGTTCGACGTCAAGGAATGCCAGCAGCGCGGCCTTACCTTCGCGGCGCCGCTGCGCGCCAAGGTGCGTCTCACCATCATGGACAGGGAAGCCTCCAAGCCGACGGTGAAAGAGATCAAGGAGCAGGAAGTCTACATGGGCGAAATCCCGCTCATGACCATGACCGGCTCGTTCGTGATCAACGGCANNCGCAAGATGCCGGTGACAATCCTGCTCAAGGCGCTCGGCTACTCGCTGGAGCAGATCCTCGCCGAATTCTTCATGAGTGACACATTCCGTCTGCACAAGAACGAGATCGAGTTCGATCTGGTGCCGGAGCGTCTGCGCGGCGAAATCGCGCGCTTCGACTTTTCGACCAAGTCGGGGAAGCTGATCGTCGCCAAGGACAAGCGCATCACCGTCAAGCATGTGCGCGAAATGCAGGAAGCGCATCTCAGCAAAATCAGCGTGCCGCAGGAGTTTCTGCTCGGCCGCGTGCTGGCGCAGAGCGTGATCGACAAGGACAGCGGCGAAGTCATTGCCAACGCCAACGACGAGATCACCGAAGAGCTGTTGAAGAAGCTGATCGACGCCAACATCGGCAAGATCCAGACCATTTACATCAACGATCTCGACCAAGGCCCGTATATTTCGCAGACGCTGCGCATCGACGAGACCGCCGACC
>PLYS01000598.1 GCA_003153455.1 Betaproteobacteria bacterium
TCAAAGTCCCTGATCGAATCGTAAGACAGCTTGCTGTAGAGATGCGGGTTGACCGCAAGCGTCGCGATGTTGCCGAAATAAAGCGTATAGCCGTCGGCAGGTGATTTCGCCGCAGCCTCGGTGCCGATGATGCCGTTGGCGCCGACCCGGTTGTCGATCACCATCTGCTGGCCCCAGGAATCGGACAGCTTCTGCCCTATTACGCGGGCCAGCGTATCGATGGCGCTGCCCGCGGTGAATGGCGCGATGACCCGCACCGGCCGCACGGGGTAACTTTGAGCCGATGCCGGGGCCGCCGCCAGCGACACGATCAGCGAAAAGCAGAAACGAATCACTGGTGCAGTACGATGCATGTAAGCCTCCCGCGCCTCTGATGCCATGGCGCACATGAGGGAATCAGGCTGCAGAGGCCCGCCTGGCGGCCACCGCGTTCCGGCCAAGATAGTCGCGCAGCAGCCGGCCGTAGCCGCCGACACTGTCGTGGCTTTGGATGATTCTGAGTGCCGCCCAGATGCTGACGCTATTGGTCGTCAGAACCGGCTTGCCGATATCCTGCTCAAGGCGCTCGACGACACTCACCGCCCACCAATTGCCACATGCCAGCAAGAGCGCATCTGCATCCGGCCGGTCAACCTGACGGCCAAAGTGATAGACCCTGTCCGGCTCAATGCGGCCGACTTCATTGTTTCGGACGATCCCCATGGCTTCATGATGCGGCACTTCGACGCCATTCGCCTCCATGAAACTCACCACGGTTTTATTCATCGCCTCGCTCCACGGCGCCGCGATGGCGATGCGTCGAATGCCGAGAAGAGCCAGGGCCTCGAGCAAAGCCGTCGATGCCGTTGTGGCGGGCTTACCCGAGGCATCTTCCATCCGTTTGATCAGTTCGTGGTCGTAACCCTTGCCCCGGCGCGACGAAGGGGCCGTCGCCGCAAGAACGATAACATCGACATCCGCGTCAGCGAGCTTGCGACTCTCCTTTTCGAGCTCCGCGACGATACTGAGCGTCGAGTCCGCGTCTATGTTGTTTAGCGTCAGCCGGCTGGTGTGAAGAGAAACCGTTCGCGGCAGTACTTCCACGAACTCCGGCTCCTGCGTCGTATTGGACGATGGTGTCAACAACCCGATGCGGTGAGTTCTGGTGATGTGAGGCATACCCCTCCTGGAATCCAGCAATAGCGATTTCGAAGCGTGACCGACGATCCCGGGTTACCCTCGACGTTGGCTAGGTCCGGCTCTTGCCCTGGATTTGCCGACCCGATAAGGCTTGGAGCGTTGCTCGGCTCGCATGCGAAACGGCGACCGGATTCGCAATCTGGCATCAATGGTCTGACCGTCGTGGAGATCTTCAGAATGGAGCACGGAAGCTCCGCAAGCGAGCGCCGTCGCAATGATCTGGCTGTCGAAGAATCCGTATCCATATTGTTCCATGACGCGTAGCGCGTCGAGTACTACGGCAGGCGACACGACCACTACCGCGCAGCCCGCCATAACGCCGGCGATTCTTTCCTTTACCTCTCGTGCAGGAAGTGCGAACCTGCGAGTGAGCACATGAGCCAGCTCGGAAAGGACTTGAGTGCTTATACGGGCGCCATCGGCTTCAACCAGCGACCGGGCGATTTCGCGCTTGGCAACGTCCTGTTCGGAGAATGAATAGACCAGGATATTGGTGTCGAGGAAGAATACCGGCTTACTTGTACTGCGTCTAACGACGGGCATTCGCTTCTTCGCGATCGAACTCGAAGCCGCTCGTATCGATCAACGTCGTACCCCAATCGATCGGTTGCCTGCCATGCTTGAGTCGCTGGAACTCGTGTTCGGAGATTAGACGCGCAACCACCTGCCCGCGGCGAGTGATCCGAACCGTTCCCGCGTGTTCCGCCTCGTGCACGATTGCGGGCAGGTGTTGCCGTGCTTCAGCGATAGAATACTTCTTCTCCATGCTTGATCCATATAGTAATCTGAATAGCAATCTTAGCGAAACGCCGGCTGGATCGCAAGCAATGCCAAGGTGAACCCGGATGCAATCACCAGATTGGTGATCTTGATGACAAGGCTTGTACTTTGTTTTCCTTCGCGTCCTTGGCGTCCTTCGCGGTGAAGAGCTTTTTCACTGCGTGTGCTCGAGCCCGGCGGCCTTGATCACCTTGGACCACTTCGCGGCCTCGGACTTGATGAATGCGGCGAACTGCTCAGGCGAGCTGGCCACCGGTTCCGCGCCCTGCTGGATGAGATTGTCCCTCGTTTCCGGAACCAGCAGCTGGCGCGCGACTTCCTGCTGCATCTTGTTGATGATCTCCTGCGGCGTGCCCGCCGGCGCGAGAATTCCGCTCCAGCCCGTCATCACCATATTGGGATAACCGAGCTCCGCCATGCTCGGCGCGTCCGGAAATGCGATTGAACGCTTGTCGCCGCAGGTGACTAGGAGCTTGAGCTTCCCGGCTCGCACGTACGGCGCAAAGGCCTGCATCGGCGTGAGCATCAGGGCGATTTCTCCGCTCAATAGCGCGACCAATGACGGCGTCTCGCCTTTGAACGGGACGTGCAGCAGCCTGATTCCGGACTGCTGCGACAACAATTCCGCGGCAAGGTGGGTCATGTTGCCCGTGCCGAACGAGCCGTGCATCAACTGGCCGGGACGGGATTTGGCAAGTGCAATGACATCCTTCACCGACCGCACCGGCAGCGACGGATTGACCGCCATGCCAAAGGTGTTCGTTGAAGTCTGGATGACCGGCGCGAAATCGCGGAACGTGTCATAGGGCAGGCTTTTGTAGATGAACGGATTCATGGTGAGCGAGCTCGGCACGCCCAGCACCATGGTGTAGCCGTCGGGTTTGGACTTGGCGGCCACCTCCAGACCAATGATGCCGTTGGCGCCGGGACGGTTTTCCACCACCACTTGCTGTCCCAACGGGTCTGCGAGCTTCTGCGCGATGATACGCGTCATCAGATCGACGCCGGAGCCGGCCGCCTGCGGCACTATCATGCGGACCGGCCGATTGGGATAATCCTGCGCCGCGCGGCTTTGCGCCCCGACGCTGGTGCTGATCGCAAGTGCGCAGACTATCGCGAGAATCCGAATCGAGCAAAGTGTACTCATGCGAGTTCTCCTTATGTGCTTTGCATCCAGGGGCTTGCTCATGAATCCCCCGCTGCGCTGCTGCCGCAAAGACGGCCGGAAACCAAAGCCCCGCCGGCTTCATCGGGCCGGAGATGAACGGCTAATTGGGGGAACTGGTGGTGCTTGCATAGCTCCTGCCAGAAACGCGGATTCAAATTCGAAGTGAATTTTTCGATGCGGAATTGGTGGACCTGCTTACTCGACCAAATAATAGCTTGCGCGGGGTTGGCGGTCAAAGCCGAACCCCGATGCGAGCATGCACCCGGTCGGGACGCAGGCATCTCTTCGAGGAGGCTTAGCCTTGGCGATAGCGCCGTGACATAATCATCTGTCACCCTCCGAGATTTTCTGCAGATGACACACATCGTAGTGATCGGGGCAGGCGCTGTCGGCGGCTATGTCGGCGGGCAGCTCGCGCGTGCAGGTGAAGACGTGACGATTGTCGATCCGTGGCCGGAACATATCGAGCAGATCAGGAAAAATGGGCTTCATCTCAGCGGAACGCAGGGCGATTGCACGGTTCGCGTCAATGCGCTGAATGTTTGCGACGTTCAAGAACTGATCACCAAACCCGTCGATATTGCGATTGTCTGCACCAAGGCTTTCGATACGGCGTGGGCAGTCACACTGGTCAAACAATATCTGTCGGCTTCGGGATACGTTGTGTCCATGCAGAACGGCATTAACGAGGATTGCGTCGCGGCGGTCGTCGGCTGGAACAAGACCGTCGGCTGTGTGCTCAACACCATCGGGGTGGGCGTGGTGGAGCCAGGTCACGTGACCCGCTACCGGATGCCCGGAGATGCAAAGCATGCTGTAT
The DNA here is from genome assembly GCA_003153455.1 of Betaproteobacteria bacterium. Taxonomy (GTDB): domain Bacteria; phylum Pseudomonadota; class Gammaproteobacteria; order Burkholderiales; family SG8-41; genus PALSA-1004. Next base: position 3,948 of record PLYS01000598.1, read on the forward strand.
TCCTGGTCGGTGAGACGCATGGCCTGGTGACCAGCCGCGTGAAGAACCTCGCGCGATGTCTGGAAGCGGTTGACAGTTCTACGGTAACGACCAATTTGTGGGGGGAACGCTGGACAAAACTTGTGACCAACGCGATGCAAATGGGAATACTCGGCGCGACCGGCCTGACCAAGCAGGAAGTCAACGCATGGGATATGTCCCGCAACCTCATGGTCCGCGCCGCGGCCGAAGGGATCTCGGTGGGTCGCGCGCTCGGCTACGAAATCGGGCCGATCGTCAAAGTGCCTCCCGAGCTTTGGGTTTCGGCTGCGTCAGGCGACGGGGACAGCGTGCGAATCGTCGAGGCGGGGCTGACCGCTTACCTGAACCGGCTGACCGACACCGGCAGGCGTGAGCGCGACTCCATGGGGCGCGATGCGGTCGCGGGGCGCCGCACGGAAGTCGATTTCATCAATGGCCTCATCGCTGTGCGGGGAGAGGAGGCCCGAGTGCCCGTTCCCGTGCACCGGGGACTGACGTCGATCATCCGGCGTATCGAACGGCGTGAATTGACTCCTGACAGGGACAATATCCTGCCGTTATGTCGGCCGGTCAGTCCTTCGTGATGCCCACTATGGTCGGCCGCGAGCGTCATGTAATGTCATGCGAGGAGCATCAGTGATATCGAAAAAACATTCAGCATTGGGCGCATGCGCGATCACCCTGATGGTTGCCGGATCCGGGGCGGCGAATGCGCAGACCACATTTCCGGTCAAGCCGATACGCATAGTCACGGCAGCGGTCGGGGGGGCCAGCGATTTCACCGCGCGGCTCTTGGCGCAGGGCCTGGGCAGCAGTTTCGGTCAGCAGGTAATTGTTGACAATCGGGGCGGGGCGAGCGGGATAATTGCCGCGCAGATCGTGGCGAAGTCGCCGCCCGACGGCTATACGTTGCTGCTTTTTACCAGCCCCATCTGGCTGTTGCCTTTGCTGCAGGATAACGTGCCCTACGACCCGGTGAAGGACTTCGCCCCAATTTCAATGACCGACAGTTCTCCCAGCGTGCTCGTCGTGCATCCTTCGCTGCCGGTGAAGTCCGTTCGCGAGCTGATTGCGCTGGCAAAAGCGCGGCCCGGAGAACTGAACTATTCGCGGGCATCGGCGGGCGGACCATCTCATCTCTCGGCGGAGCTGTTCAAGTCGATGGCAGGGGTCAACTTCGTGCCGGTACCTTACAAAGGGGGCGGCCCCGCTCTGCTCGCCCTCCTCGGAGGCGAAGTGGAACTGACGTTTGCGAGCGCGGGGGCTGCGGCGGCGCCTCTCAAGTTGAATCGCGTGCGGGCCCTGGCTGTGACCACCGCCGAGCCATCGCGGCTGTTTCCGGGAGTGCCCACGATTGCCGCCTCCGGTCTTCCTGGGTTCGAGTCGGTTTTGGTGAACGGCCTGTTTGCTCCGTCGGGAACGCGGGCATCCGTCATCAACACGCTGAATCAGGAAGCCGTTCAGTTTCTGCGCAAAGCGGAAGTAAAAGAACGGTTTTTCGCTACCGGAATGGAGAGTGTCGGCAATTCACCTGCCGAATTTGAGTCCGTCGTCAGGTCTGACATCGCAAAGTGGGGCCGGCTGATCAAGTCTGCGAAGATACGCACCGAATAACAAGAGGAGAATGGAAATGAGGTTTCCGTTGCATCGTTTCATGCTGGCATTGTTGTCGGTGTCGTTCATTTATGCGGGCTCTGCCGCCGCACAAAGCTACCCCAATCGACCCATACGCCTGATTATTCCGTGGCCCACCGGCGGCGCCACCGATGTGACGTTTCGGCTTTGGGCGCCCCAGCTGGCGGAAAATCTGGGGCAGCAGATTGTGATCGACAACCGCGCCGGCGCCAGTTCGATTATCGGTTTGGACATCGTCGCCAAGTCGCCGCCCAACGGCTATACGATCGGAGCGTCCAACATTGCGTTCGGCGCCAACCCGTTCCTGGTCAGCAAGATGCCGTTCGACTCGGAAAAGGATCTGCTGCCGGTCAGCCTGACCGCGCTGGTGCCGATGGTGCTGTGCGTGCATCCCTCGGTGCCGGCGCGTTCGGTCAGGGATCTGATCGCGCTCGCCAAGGCCAAGCCGGGCAGCCTGAATTACGGGTCCGCCGGCAATGCCAGCGCGAGCCATCTGGTCACCGAACTTTTCCTTGACGTGGCTGGCGCCAAGATGCTGCATGTGCCTTACAAAGGTGGTGGCCCCCAAGTCGTTTCGACTGTTGGCGGCGAAACCGCGGTCGCTTTCATTCCCATCCCGAATTCGCTGCAACACATCAGAAGCGGCAGGCTGATCGCCTTGGGCATCAGCACCCTGAAACGCGATTCCACACTGCGAGATGTTCCGACCATTGCCGAGGCCATCGGTATCCTCGACTTTGAAGTTTCCGAGTGGCACGGCGTGGTTGTCCCGGCAGGAACGCCGGCCGCCGTGATTCAGTTGCTGCACCAGGAAATCGCCAAGGTCCTCGCGCGACCCGACATCAAGGAACGTCTCGAGGGTGCCGGCGCGCAGGCCGTCGGCAGCACGCCGGAGGAGATGGCGAATTACATAAGAAGGGAATTCTCCAGGTGGTCGAGATTGATCAAGACCGTGGGTATCCGCATTGATTGACCTGAGATTCGGAGTAGGCTTCAGACCTCAGGCTTCGGACTTCAGGAGTTCAGTATTTACCGTGCTACGGCACCCGAAGCCCGGGGCCTGAGGTCCGAAGCCTTGGCTACTCCGAATCTCAGGATCGACGGCTAATTCGTAATGACGGACAATCGCAAAGTTGGCATGGTTATCGGCGCCAGCGGGGTCACAGGCACCCCGCTGGCAGAACAATTGGCGCTGGCTGGCTGGAAAGTCTACGGCGTGTCGCGACGTGCGCCGCAGTTGCGGGGCAGTCCGCACGCGCAAATCCATCATTTGCCGGTCGACCTGACTGACGCCGGTTCCGCGCGCGCTGCGCTTGCCGGTTGTGCCGACGTTACGCATGTGTTTCATTGCGCCAACGACGCCCGACCCGAGACGAGGCTCACAATGATACGCAACACGCTTGATGCCATCGAAGCGGTTGCGCCCGGGTTTGCCCATATCAACCTGCTGCAGGGCACAAAGTATTATGGCAGCTACCTCGGTCCGTTCAAGACGCCGGCGAAGGAGAGCGATCCGCGCGTGCCGGGGGGCGATTTCTATTACTCGGAAGAAGACCTGGTAATGGGGCGGCAGCAGGGCAAGCGCTGGACCTGGACCGGGGTGCGGCCAACCGCGGTATGTGGATATGCGGCAGGAAATCCGGTGAATCTTGCCACCGTGCTCGCAATTTACGGCTCGCTGTTGCGCGAGCTCGGTCAACCGTTCGGGTTCCCCAGTTCGGCGGCCTGCTTCAATGCGCTGATCCAGGTGATCGACGCGGAGCTGTTGGCGCGATCGGCGATCTGGGTGTCGACGGCGGCGGGTTGCGGCAACAACGCGTTCAACGTGAGCAATGGCGACATGTTTCGTTGGAAATACATGTGGCCGGCGCTCGCCGGATTTTTCGGGCTTGAACCGGCCGGGCCGCAGCCGTACTCATTGAAGCAGTTCCTGTTCGACAAGCAGCCGCTGTGGGAGGCGATGACCCGCAAATACGGCCTTAAACCGTTTCCGTTCGAGCGCACGCCGGACTGGGCGCAGGGTTCGTTCTCCTCTCCTAATTCGCGGCTGGCGTGCGAGTACGACTTCATTTCCGACACGCTGAAAGTGCGGCAGAGCGGTTTCTCGGAAGTCATCGACAGCGAGCAGATGTTTCTGGGAATGTTCGCACGATTCAAGGCCGAGAAGCTGATTCCCTGATCGCAGCGCGGCAGTTCCGGACGCGGAAAAAACGGGCTGACGATATTTTTTGTCAGCCCGTTTTATTGTTACAACGTTTGCCCGGTCCGCAGCTTGACCTGCGTGGGCCCCGGAAAATCCCGGTCCAGGATCTCCGCCGGATTGTCGTCCATGTTGGCCAGCCCTTCGAGCGCGAGACCGTAGCCCTGCATTTCGAGCATTTTCTTGCGGATGTCATGGATCAAAAGCGTGCGTGCAAAACGCGTGGCCAGTGGCGGCTTCTTGGCGAGCATTTCGGCGAGCTCCCATGCCCGCGCCATCAGCTTCTCCTTCGGCAGGATCTCGTTGACCATGCCCAGATCCTGTGCCTGTTTGGCGGTAATGATTTCACTCGTGAGCAGGAAATAGCGCGCGCGATTGATGCCCATCACCATCGGGTAGATGACGTGCGCGCCGTCGCCGGGCACGGTGTCGCAGTACAGGTGGCTGTCCTGGAAAGTGGCGTGCTCGGCGGCGAGCACGATGTCGCACAGGAAAATCAGATCGCCATGCTTGAGGGCGGGCCCGTTGACCGCGCAAATGATCGGCACGTCGATATCGAGCAGGCTCATCTGCATGTGCCGGCCCTTCCAGTTCGAGCGCTCCCAGCCGCGGGCGCTGCGCGGTGGCGCTTTTTTCCCGCTCCCCGCCGGGCCGGAAAAGCCGTCGCCCGCACCCGTCCAGATCACCACTTTGTTTTCGACATCGCTGCCGATGTCGTGAAAGGCCTCGCCGAGATGGTAATAAATTCCAGGATACGCCTCGGGGTCGGTGTAAGACCAGTTGATGGTGCCGCCCTTGGAATGGGTGGTCATTAGAAGTATTCCGTTCCGCCGCTCCATGCGAATGCAGGGGTACTTCGTTGAATACTCGTCAAACGTCAGCATTGCGGTTCTCCTTATATTTGAGCTTGTAGAACTGTCCGAAATCTTAGCACATCGACCGCTGACTCTCGTCGTCGACCCATTCCTTATTTCGGCAACAACATATCGGCAATGACCCGCACCAGCTCGACATAACTTTTCATCAACAGGAATAACACCAGGCTGCAGGCAACACCGGCGACGAGCACCAGCCAATGCAAGGCAAACAGCGCCACGAGCGCAACGGCACCACACAGCGGCAGCACTGCAATCACCACCGCGAGAGGGTCCCCATGCTCAATAATGAACTTGATGGTTGGATACTGATTCATCATTGCCAGATATCCCCTATTCTGTTTTCACGCTCCCGGCGCGGCCTTGGCGGAAATCGTGTCACGGCCAAGATGGTCACGCAGCAGGCGACCGTAGCCGGCGATACTGTGATGGCTTCGGAGGAGTCTGAGAACCGCCCAGATGCTTACGGCATTGTTTGTCAGTACCGGCTTGCCGATATCCCGTTCGAGCCGCTCGACGATACTCATCGTCGGCCAATTGCCGCCCGGCAGTATCACGGCGTCCGCTTCCGGCCGGTCGACCCGGCGGCCCAGTTCATACGCCGTCTCCGGATCGGCGCGGCCGAGCTCGGTGTTTCGCACCAGTCCCATCACTCCATAATTGACGACCTCGAACCCGTTCGCCTCCATGAAGCTCACCACGGTCTTGTTCATCGCTTCGCTCCACGGGGCTGCGATGGCGATTTTGCGACTGCCGAGACAGGTGAGGGCTTCGACGAATGCGGTCGATGCGGTGGTAGCAGGCTTGCCCGACGCGTCCTCCATTCGTTTGATCAGCTCGCGGTCGTAACCCTTGCCCCCGGTCACCGAGGGAGCCGTCGCCGCGAGAATGATTGCGCCGACATCCGCGTCGGCGAGTTTGCGGCTTTCCTGCTCGAGTTCCTCGATGCACCGGAACATCGTGTCCGCGTCGATATTGGTAAAGCTCAGGCGGCCGGTGTGAAGAGAGACACTGCGCGGCAGCACTTCCACGAATTCCGGCTCCTGCGTCGTATTCGACGATGGCGTCAGCAAACCGATGCGATGAGTTCTGGTGATATGAGACATACCCCTCCTGGAAATCAGCAATGGCGATATCGAGGTGTGACCGACGATTCCGGGTTACCGGAATTGGCTGCAAAGTATAACAAATGATTTCGAGCCGCTCGTCGCCGGACGGCAAACGCGTTCACTGCGTGTGCTCAAGGCCAGCGGCCTTGATCACCTTACCATCCTGGAACAGCGGGCCCATTGACATGTTCCATGTATAATGTACATCATAATGAACATACATGTACAGGAGGCTCTATGCGGGAAGCTACGTTCACCGAGTTGCGCAATCACGCCAAGGACTATTTTGATGCCGTCGAAGGTGGAGATACGATTCGCGTCTTCCGCAACGGCAAACCGATCGCCGAAATTGTGCCTGTCCGTTCCGGGGTTCCGTCGTGGAAAAGGCAAGCTACACCACTAACGGTTAAAGGCTTGTCGTTGAGCCGCGAGATACTGAGCGATCGGGATGAATCGGCGTGAAGGTGTTTCTGGATACCTCTGCTTTTGCGAAGCGTTATGTTGCCGAGCAAGGATCGGACAAGGTTATGGCGTTGTGCCAACAGGCAGATAGTCTCGTCGTTAGTGTCATTTGCCTACCGGAACTGATCTCCACGTTGTCCCGTCTCGTACGGGAAAAAAACTCGCCAAAGCGGATTACCGAAAACTGAAGAGTGACGCGATGGCGGATCTGGCAGATGTCGACATCTGCCAGATCACACCGGACGTTCTGGTCACAATTGTTTCGCTACTGGAGTCGCATCCACTTCGGGCAATGGATGCTCTTCATGTGGCATGTGCGCTCGCCGTCGAGCCCGATATCTTTGTTTCGACCGACCATCAGCACGTTTCGGCAGCACGAAAGGCTGGGATCAAGATCGTTGATCTGTCGTGAGCAACCACCACAACTGACGAGGCCTTCGGACGCATTCTCTCACAGCACTTGGTTCACCAATCGATCCATGCGCACGCGCGTCAGACGCTTGAGCAGGCGCTGGACGGGGGCAGGATAGGTTTCGATGGTTTCAAGAGACCTGTAGTGATCCAGGCGCTGGGTGTGCGCCAGGACCCTTTCCAGCTCGGCCTGGTGCTGGTCCTGCAACTTCTTGTGCGGATCGTGGATGAGCAGACCGTTTTCGAGATCCAGGTGCCAGGCCCGGGGATTGATGTTGTTGCCCGTGAGGAATGCGTAGTCCTTGTCCACCAGCAGGCCCTTAAGGTGGAAGGTGTGATGGTCGTGGCGCCACAGATGCACGTTGAGCAGCCCTTGGTCGATGGCGCCCTGATGGGTCTTGCAGAAGCGGCGCAGGTTGCCTTCGTAGAGGTAGGGCAATGCGCCAATCGTCTTGAAGGGTTCTTCGGGCGGGATGTAGAAGTCGTTGGCGATCTTGTCGCCCAGGACAATGGTGACCTTGCATCCCTCCTTGA
>PLYS01000159.1 GCA_003153455.1 Betaproteobacteria bacterium
CGCTGCGCCCGCGCCGAAGCCGGCCAGTCCAACGAAAACGGCAGCGCCAGTCGTCGTCGTGGCGCCTGCCCCGGTCGTCGTCGTGGCGCCACCCCCGCCGCCGCCCGGGTTGGTGCCGGGCGCGGCCCTGATAACGAAGGCCTGCGGGCGCAGTCTGATCCTGCATTGCCGCGGCGTCGAGCCCGGCGGCGGCCGGGAGATCGCTTGCCTGAAAGCACAGATGGCGGCCGGCAAATTTATCGGGCCCCGTTGCCGGGCGGCCTTAGAGATAACCTCAACGGTACGCTGAACGTGGCTTCGTCACCCGCGCGGATCACGCTTCTTTCCGTGGTCAGCATCGAACGATGTCAGGCTGCCACAAGCATTGGTCGGACGGAACGGGGAGCCTCGCCGCCGCTTGCACGTGCCTGGCCTCCAGCACGATTGGCCTGAACCCGGCTGCCCTGAGGCCATACGTCAACCATTGGGTCAGCGTGCTGGCTTCCAGCCCTATGCAGGCAATCGCCTCGCCGAAGTCACGAAGTCAGGCGACAATATCTTCAATCTCTGAGGGTAGACTCTTCTCTACCTTCACAATCCTGCTGCATCGACGATGCAGAGTGCGACTGTACGAAGTCCAACATCCAGCGCTGCGTAATGCGTCATGGCGCCAAGGGCGGTGTGTGCGCCAAGCCGCTTAGAAGGCGCGGGATGGCAACTTTGGGTTCAATACCTTGCGTGCGCTCTCGGCGCCGGTCACGGGAAGACCGGCGGGGCTGAGCAATCCGATCTGTACGAGCACACTGGCCTGATCCCAATAGATGTGTTCGTAAGAGATCTTGTCACCCTTGAAGCCAACAATCACGGCAACTGCCATCTCGACAGCTTTCCCGGTCGGCTCCACGCCCGGCAGCAGCCAGTCAATGACCGTCGTGTGAGTAAAACTGATAAAGAGTTCCTCGACGACCCGATCCTCTCCAACGGCACGAGACACGCTCAACATTTTCACATCCGGCGGAAAAAACTTGCCGACGAGGTGATCACGATAGAAAGCACGGACCCCATTCTGGCCGACGCCCCCCGCCATGGTGGGGACGTGGTTGAGGTGAGGATCGTCGCTCATTGTGGCCATCGTGGTGTCGAGATCGCCCGCGAGCTCTGCGCCAACGTGCTTCTCGAATAGTGCCACCATCTGGTGCTGTCTTTCCGATAACATGGTGATGTTTCCTCTGATCGTCGTTCTCGTGCGTGATGGCGCAAACGCTGGCATTAGACGGCGCGCATGACGTCGTCGTGGGAGGCGGCCACGCTTCCGAGTGAGACAATCGTGCTCTAGGACATACCGAAGTCCCTCGGGGGAATGGCAGCGTGGGTACCGACGGCCGGCGAGCATTCCGAAAATCATCGAACATCTGTTTTCTGGGTGCCGCCAGCATTTGCATTCGCATGTTATCACCGGTGGGCCACTGAGAACCGAGGGGACTTATCAAGTGAATAATTTCCGTGGTACGCTTTAACGTGTGAGTTCGTCCCGAAAAGTAAAGTGCCAACTTGTGGAGAGTGTCGGATGAGATCGACTTTGAAGCTATTGTTGGCGTTGACGTTGTTCGAAACGTCGGCATTGGCGGCATCGGTTCCGAATGGGCCCGTCTTCCTACAAGGCACGGTGTCCACCGGCGGGGGTGCCAATACGGTGGCCTTTGTCGGAGCTGATGTCACGATCTATCAGACTCAAGGCAGTGGGGCTCAGGCGCTGGCGACCGGGACCTCCGACGGCAACGGGCAATTCAGTCTCGCGTTGACGATCAATGGGGATGGCAACATCCTCTACGCCATCGCGCGCAAGGGCAACAGTGTCGAACTGAAGACCGTCATAGGCACGGCAATTCCCGCAAGCATCACGATCAACGAAATGACGACTGTCGCGGCGGCCTACTCGATGGCGCAACTGTACCGGAAAGGGGCCGTCCTCGACAATCCGCTGCCGCTGCAGGTCGCCGCCGCGATGGCGGAAAACCTGGTGTCCGCAGCAATGGGGATGCCCTCCACGGTGATGCAAACCTCTCCCAACGCGAACCAGACCAACGCGTGGCAGGAACTGGGAACGCTTGCGAACATCCTCGCCGCCTGCGTCAGGAATTCCGGATCTGCCTGCACTAACCTTTTTGCGCTGACGGCTGCGCCGAATGGCGCGACGCCCACGACGACGCTGCAGGCGATGGTCAACATCGCGCGCAATCCGGCGGCGAACGTGAGGCCTCTGTTCGCGCTTAGCTCAGCCGTGCAAGTGTATCAGCCGTATCTAGGGGCGGCAAACGGGCCGGATGCAGCAGACCAGTTCATGCGTCTGGACGCCTTCACTCTCGCGATCAAGTTCAATGCGACCGGCAGGGTCGATGGGCAAGGCAACGAGCTATGCCCATTCGGCGGCCTTGGCAACTTCGTCTTCGACGAGAACGGCTACGCTTATATTACAAATAACGTGGTGCAGGGAACGACCGGTTCAACGAACTGCATGGTGGTGCTGAAACCCGATGGCCATCCTGCCGATGGCACCGGCAACACATCCATTTCGCCACTCTTCGGCGGTGGAATCCTGGGTCAGGGCTTCGGCATCGGCTTTGACCCCTCCGGCAAACTCTGGTCGGGCAACTTCGGTTGGGGCGGTGTCAATCCGACAGACGTCAACGGCAACCCCGGCGGCAGCGTCTCACTATTTACCCGCCAAGGCGAAGCGCTCTCGCCGCCGTTCGGCTATACCAGCAGCCTTTACCAGGCCCAAGGCACGGTTTCGGACAAGCAGGGCAACATCTGGGTGGCGAGTTACGGGAACAACAGGCTGCAGGTGTTTCCCGCGGGCAACCCGGCCTCAAGTTTTCCCTACTACCAAGATGCTAATACCAACCCGTTCGACATCCGCCTCGACAGCGACGGCTCCGGGTGGGTTTCGTACACGGGGAGTTCGGCGATTTCCAAATTCATCCTGACGAACAGCCAACTTCAGCGTCAATTCACGATGCCGATCGGCACACAGAACGGCCCCAAGGGCGTGGCCATCGATTCGAAGGGCAATGCCTGGGTTTCGGCCGGCCCCACCAACGCCATTTATGCCTTCGATAGGAACGGAAATCCGCTGGGCGTTTTTTCCGGTGGAGGGATCATCGGACCCTGGGGCGTCGTGCCGGATTCGGACGACAACGTCTGGGTCGCGAATTTTGGCCCAATCGGAATTGATCCTAATGCGGACAAAGTGAAATACAGCGTCTCGAAGCTCTGCGGCGCCACTGTCAGCAAATGTCCCGCCGGCCTCAAGCTCGGCGATCCCATCTCGCCCGGCACAGGTTACACCCTGCCGTCCGGCGGCGATCAGGTCCTCCTGCACAACGGCAATCCGCTTTATTTCCCCTTGGTAAAGCCCGAGTACAAGCCGCTGATGCGGCTAACCGCAACGCACGCCGACATGGCGGGAAACCTGTGGGTCACCAATAACTGGAAGCCGAACTTCGCGATCGATCTCGCAAGCAACCCGGGCGGCGATGCGCTCGTCATCTTCGTCGGGTTGGCGGCCCCGGTCAAACCGGTATATTACGATGCCCCGCCGACGTCGCCATTCCGCATTCTCCCGCTGACGGCCACCCACGACTTCAACGGCGACG
>PLYS01000088.1 GCA_003153455.1 Betaproteobacteria bacterium
GAACCAGCGACTCCTGCGTCCCGAACGCAGTACTCTACCAGGCTGAGCTACACCCCGTTTCAGGCTTTCAGCTGCTAGTAATTTCTCGTTACTGCAAAGTCCGCCAATTGTAGCAAATAATCACGTTGTCTTGAATTTGGCAGCGCTGCCAGCGCGGCGCTCGCGGTGCGCGCTTCGGCCTCGGCCTGGCGCCGCGTATAGTCGAGCGCGCCGGTACGGCGGATCGCCGCGATCACCTGTGTGAGCTCGCTCAAGCCACCCGCCTCGATCGCATTTCGGATCAGCGCCGCCTCAGCGGTGCTGCCGTGCTTGATCGCGTAAATCAACGGCAGCGTCGGCTTGCCCTCACCCAGGTCGTCTCCGACATTCTTGCCGGTCGCTTGGTTGTCGCCCGAGTAATCGAGCACATCGTCGATCAGCTGGAACGCGGTGCCAAGATGCATGCCGTAACTCGCCACCGCCTGCTCCTGCCCGGGTGTCGCGCCGCCGAGGATCGCGCCGAGCCGGGTCGCCGCCTCGAACAGCTTGGCGGTCTTGTAGCGGATCACCTGCAGGTAATGGTGTTCGTCGATGTTCGGATTGTGGCAATTCATCAGTTGCAGAACTTCGCCCTCGGCGATCACGTTGGTGGCATCGGCCAGCACCTGCATCACGCGCATGCTTTCGAACTCGACCATCATCTGGAAGGCGCGCGAGTAGACGAAGTCGCCGACCAGCACACTCGCCGCATTGCCGAACAGCGCATTAGCGGTAGGATGACCGCGCCTGAGCTCGGAGGAGTCGACCACGTCGTCATGCAAAAGCGTTGCGGTGTGAATGAATTCCACCACCGCCGCAAGCTGGTGGTGGTGCGAGCCCTGGTAGCCGAACGCCCCGGCGCACAGGATCACCAGCGCCGGGCGCAGGCGCTTGCCGCCGTTGTTGACGATGTATTCCGCGACCTGGCGCACCAGCGCCACATCGGAGGCAAGCCGGTTGCGAATCACGACATCGACGGCTCGCATGTCGCCGGCAATAAAATCCTGAATCACTGGAATGGACATCGGGCTTTTCAAAATATGAGGGAACGGGCCCGCCACTGTGCGGTGCAAGCCCCGCCGGCAAGTGCCCCATTTTACCGGAACCTGTCTCAACATTGAGATAGGTTATTGCTTTGACTAAAGAATCGCGCTTAGGTATAATGCGCGGCTTTCCGAATTCCAGCCAGCGGGCAGGCGAAAAGGGTCCAACATGTATGCGGTCATCAAGTCCGGCGGCAAGCAATACCGCGTTGCCTCCGGAGAAAAGCTCAAAATCGAACAGATCGCGGCCGACGTCGGCAGCGAAATCGTGCTCGACCAGGTATTGATGGTTGCGGACGGCGAGACAGTCGCGCTCGGCACGCCGTTGGTCACGGGGGCTTCAGTTAAAGCCAAGGTCGTGTCCCAGGGGCGCGGCGACAAGGTGCGCATTTTCAAGCTGCGCCGCCGCAAGCACTATCGCAAGAGCCAGGGCCATCGTCAGAATTACACCGAGATCGAAATTCTCGGTATTGCAGGCTAAGGAGCAAGCGTCATGGCACACAAAAAGGCAGGCGGCAGTTCGCGTAACGGCCGCGATTCAAACGCAAAGCGGCTTGGCGTCAAAGCGTTCGGCGGCGAACTGATCGAAGCCGGCAGCATCATCGTACGCCAGCGCGGCACCCGGGTGCACCCCGGTGTCAACGTTGGCATCGGCAGGGACCACACGCTGTTCGCGAAAATTACGGGCAAGGTCGAGTTCGCAGTCAAAGGGCCGCACAACAAGAACACGGTCAACGTGCTTCCTGCGTAACCGCGGCTCTCTCGCAATCGAAAAGCCCTGCCCCGGCGCAGGGCTTTTTTATTTGCAACCACAGATGAAATTCATCGACGAAGTCACCATCGAAGTCCACGCCGGCAAGGGCGGCGACGGCTCGGCGTCGTTTCGGCGCGAGAAGTTCGTGCCGCGCGGCGGCCCCGACGGCGGCGATGGCGGGCGCGGCGGCAGCATCTTTGCCGTCGCGGACCGCAACATCAACACGCTGATCGACTATCGTTTTGCACGCATCCACCGCGCCAAAAACGGCGAGCCCGGGCGCGGCTCCGATTGCAACGGCAGGTCGGCCGCGGACGTAGTGCTGCGCGTGCCGGTCGGCACCGTGGCAAGCGATCTCGACAGCGGCGAGGTGATCGCCGATCTCGCTGCGCATGAGCAGCGCGCGCTGCTCGCCAAGAGCGGCGACGGCGGGCTCGGCAACCTCCATTTCAAGTCGAGCACCAACCGCGCGCCGCGCCAGTTCACGCGTGGCATGCCTGGCGAATCGCGCAAGCTCAAGCTCGAGCTCAAGGTGTTGGCCGACATCGGGCTGCTCGGCATGCCGAACGCCGGCAAGTCGACCTTCATCCGAGCAGTATCGGCAGCGCGGCCGAAGGTCGCCGACTATCCGTTCACCACGTTGTATCCCAATCTCGGCGTGGTGCGCGTCGACCAAAACCGCAGTTTCGTGGTCGCCGATATCCCAGGCCTGATCGAAGGCGCCGCCGAGGGTGCCGGCCTCGGCCATCAGTTCCTGCGCCACCTCCAACGCACCCGGCTGCTTTTGCATCTGGTCGATGTCGCACCGTTTGACGCCGATGCCGACCCGGTGGCGGAGGCACGCGCGATCGTCAACGAACTCGGGAAATACGACGTGGCGCTGTTCCGCAAGCCGCGCTGGCTTGTGCTCAATAAAGCCGATCTGGTGCCGGCCGCGGAGCGTACCGCGGTCACGCAGAAATTCATTGCTGATTTTGGCTGGGAAGGCAAAAGCTTTATCATTTCAGCGCTGACCGGCGAAGGCTGCAAGGAACTCACGTATACCATCATGGAATACTTGGACGAAACCAAAGAAGCGTTTACCGGTTAAAGATTTTTTATGCGTTCGGAATTAACCAAAGCCAAACGCCTGGTCGTCAAGGTCGGCAGCGGGCTTGTTACCAACCGCGGCCAGGGCCTCGACCACGAGGCGCTCGCGCGCTGGGCGCGGCAGATCGCCGAGCTGCGGCGGCTCGGGCGCGAAGTCGTGCTGGTATCGAGCGGTGCGATCGCCGAGGGCATGCAGCGCCTGGGCTGGAAGCAGCGGCCGAGCGCGGTGCACGAGCTGCAGGCCGCGGCCGCCGTCGGCCAGATGGGCCTGATCGAGGTCTACGAATCGTGTTTTCGCGAACACGGCCTGCTGACTTCGCAGATCTTGCTCACGCACGAGGACATGGCCGATCGCAAGCGTTATCTGAACGCGCGCTCGACGTTGCGCACGCTGCTCGGGCTCGGCGTAATCCCGATCATCAACGAGAACGACACCGTCGCCACCGATGAAATCCGCCTCGGTGACAACGACACGCTCGGCGCGCTCGTGACGAACCTGATCGAAGCCGACGTGCTGGTGATCCTCACCGATCAGGCCGGGCTTTATTCCGCCGATCCGCGCAAGAATGCCGCGGCGAGGCTGATCGGCGAAGCGCAGGCGGGCGATCCGGAACTTGAAAAAATTTCCGGCGGCGCCGGCAGCGAAATTGCGCTCGGCGGCATGCTGACCAAGGTGCTGGCCGCGAAACGCGCTGCGCGTAGCGGCGCCCACACGGTGATTGCGTCGGGCCACGAGCAGGACGTGCTGGTGCGGCTCGCGCACGGAGAAAAAATCGGCACGCTGCTCAAGGCCGCGGCGCAGACGCTGGCGGCGCGCAAACAGTGGCTCGCCGATCATCTGCAGGTGCGCGGCCGGCTGATGCTCGACGCCGGCGCGGTCAAGGCGTTGCGCGAGCAGCACAAGAGCCTGCTGCCGATCGGCGTCCACGGTTTGAGCGGCGAGTTCGAACGCGGAGAGGTGGTCGGCTGCTGCAATCCGGACGGCGCCGAAATCGCGCGCGGACTGGTCAACTACAGCGCCGCCGAGACGCGCCGCATTCTGAAAACACCGTCGAGCGAAATCGAAGCCAAGCTCGGCTACGTCGACGAGCCTGAGCTGATTCACCGCGACAATTTGGTCCTGCTCTAGGAGTTTGTCGGGGCTAAGTCCGACAAACTCCTCGGACTTACATTCCGCTGCGTGGCGGGACGTCGTATTTAAAGCGATTAACAACTTCTGCTGCGGATTTGACCGGTCTTTTTCTGTCGGGACAGAAATAGTCCGCATACGGAACGCCGTGCTGGCGGTTGATGTCCCGGTACTCAATCCGGCGCCATTCACTGGAGGGCGCGTTCGACCAGTTGCCGGCGCGCCGCCCGAACGCGTAGTATTTCTGTTCCCGCGTCTCGCACCGAATGCCTTCAAAGTTCTGTCGCGCATTTACGGCCTCGGCGGCAAGGACTTCTACGCGGCCGACGCCGAGCAGTTCTTCGAGCAGGCGATCGCCGCCGCGAAGTTGGGGTATGTCACCGAGGCGTTCGCCTACCACGGCGCCACGCCCGGCAAGCCCGGCAGCAGCCCGCGGCCCGGACTGCCGCCGATCACGGCGGCCGAAGTCTCGCTCGGCATGGCGCAAGTGCACCGCGACGAGACAACCGGCAGGCTCAAGGTCGAGCTCCAGCCCTTGTGGAAGATGACGGAGGTGCCGAATCGCATCGGGCCGGGACACGGCGCGTGTCCGGGCTGTGGCGCCTTTCCGACGCTGCACCAAATCTACAACGTGCTCGAGGGTGATGTAGTCGTGCTGTTCCAGACAGGCTGTGCGATGGTCGTGACGACCGGCTACCCGGCAACGGCGCACCGGATCAACTACGTCCATAACCTGTTCCAGAATGGCGCGGCGACTCTCTCGGGGCTGGTCGAGATGTACCACGAGCGCGTCCGGCGCGGAGAGCTTCCCGCCTCGAAGGACATCACGTTCGTGATGATCTCCGGTGACGGCGGAATGGACATCGGCATGGGTCCTGCGATCGGCGCGGCGAACCGCAACCACCGGATGATGATCCTGTAGTACGACAACCAGGGCTACATGAATACCGGCGCGCAGCTCTCGTATTCGACACCGTTTGGCCACCGTACCTCCACGAGCGAGGTCGGGAAAAGTCTGTCGGGGAAACGCTACCACCATAAGGACACCGCGCAGATTTTCGCCGCGTGCCACGTGCCTTTCGTGTTCACGGCAAGCGACGGCTATCCGGAGGACCTGATGCACAAGGTCGCGAAAGCCCAGTGGTACGCGAAGAACGAGGGGCTCGTATACGGCAAGATACTGTCCTACTGCCCGCTCAACTGGCGCACGGCGGACGACGCCGCACCACCGGTGCTGCAGGCAGCCATCCCCGGTCACCAAATTCTTCCGCATCGACGCCCCGCTCATCGCCGCGTCGGCGAAACCGGGACAATTCGTCATGCTCCGCGTGCGCGAGGGCGGGGAACGCATTCCGATCACGATCGCCGACTTTGATCGCGCTGCGGGCACCATCACGATCGTAGTGCAGCAAGTCGGCGCCACCACCATGCAGGTGTGCGCGCTCGAGGCGGGCGACGAGATTCTGGACGTGGCGGGCCCGCTGGGCGGGCACATCGACATCCCGCCGGGAGGCCACGTCTGCGGCGTGGGCGGCGGTTTCGGCTCGGCGGCGCTGCTCTGCCTGATGCGCGAATTCACCGCGCGCGGGGACCGTACCACGGCCATCCTCGGGGCACGTACCAAAGACCTGCTCATCCTGGCCGACGCGTTGCGGCTGGTGTGCACGAACGTCGAGATTTGCACCTACGACGGTTCGGCCGGATTCAAGGGGTTCGTCACGCAGCGCCTCGCGCAGATGATAGCCGGGGATGGGCCGGGACGACCGGACCACGTGGTCGCGATCGGCCCGATGGCAATGATGCGCGCGGTCGCGGAAACGACGCGCGGCCTCAAGGTGAAGACACTCGTCTCGATGGACCCGCTGATGGTCGATGGCACCGGCATGTGTGGCGGGTGCCGCGTCAACGTCGGAGGCAAGGCGCAGTTTGCGTGCGTCGACGGTCCGTGCTTCGACGCCCACGAGGTCGACTTCGACGTCGCGATGCGCCGGAACAAGGCGTACGTCAAGGAAGAAAAGCAGGCGCTGGATCGGCTCACCTGCATGGCCAATAGGGAGGCGCGGTAATGCCAGTCAAACGCGCGGAAAAGACATCGATGCAGGCGCGCGCGCACGACTTCAAGGAAGTCAACACAGGCTACACGGCGTCCCAGGCCGCGTTCGAGTCCGAGCGCTGCCTGCGCTGCCAGGACCCGGTTTGCGTCGACGGGTGCCCGGTAAGTGTGCCGATCCCGGAGTTCATTCACGCGGTAGCGAACGGTGACATGGCCGGTACCGCCAGGATCCTGTGCTCGGCGAACCCGCTGCCCGCAATCTGCGGGCGCGTCTGCCCGCAGGAGTCCCAGTGCGAGGCCGATTGCAGCATGACCCTGCGCTTCAATCCGGTGGGGATCAGACACCTCGAGCGCTACGTGGCCGACTGGGAGCGCACGCACCGGCGCAGCGACAAGGAGATGAGCGCGCGTGTCGAGGATTACCACCACGCCATCGAGGAAGGCGTGCAGTTCCACTGGCTGACCAACCCGCTCGAGGTCATCGACGACGGCAGCGGCTGGGGGGGCGGGCTGAAGTGCCAGCAGATGAAACTCGGTGAACCCGACGCATCGGGGCGGGCGCGCCCGATCCCGATTCCGGGTTCGGAGTTCGTGATCGCGGTGGAAAACGTGGTGCTGGCAATCGGGACGACGCCGAACCCGCTGCTGACCCGGACGACCTCAGGCCTGCTCACGAACAAGAAGGGCTGCCTCGTGGCCGACGAGAAAACCGGACTCACCTCGAAATCGCTCGTATTCGCAGGCGGCGACGCGGTGACCGGAGCCGCCACGGTAATCCTGGCGGCTAGGCCGCCGGCAAGCGTGCCGCGCGGGCCATGCACGAGGCTCTCGCCTCCAGCAACTAACCCCTGCGGCTTGCTGTGCCGGGAGTTCAGCCAGTCCGTCGCGCTGCCGCCACGGTGCCCACATTGCGTCGATCCGCAGGTGTCGACGGAGGAGAGCGTGGATCGAGAATGCCGCCGGAATCGTTTGGCGAGAGCGCCCAGCGGATCAGGTCGGCCGGCGCAGTGATCTGTGCAATTGAAACAACCCGACCGCGACCAATAATGCGGCAAGACAGAGCGCCTGCCACCCGGACAGCATCGGTACGGCAGAGACGGTGCCGGCCCCTCCCTGTACAAACACCCACGCTGCCTCGGGATTGCTCGAACTCGAGCTCGCTCCCACGAGGGCGGTGCTTCCGTCGCCCGAAAGGGCCACAGAGCCGCTGGGGAGTGTGCCTGGCAACTGTGTCCAAGCGCCGTTGGCAAAACGCAACGTCTCGCCAGTCCCTAGGAGGATGGTATCCCCATCACGCGAGATCGCCACGGAGGCGCCGCCTCCAGCCAGCGCAGCTACTTGCGTCCAAACACCATCGGTTCGAGCGTACACCGCACTACCCGAAATGGCGGTATCGCCACTATCCGATATCGCAACGGAGCTGGCACCCCCGTTGAGCGTCGCTTGTTTCGCCCAAACACCGGCGGCACGAACATATACTTCACCTCCAACGATGGCGGTATTTCCATCCCGTGAAAGCCCCGCGGGGCCGGTCCCAGAAGTGAGTTTGGCCTGCTGAGTCCAGATGCCCCCGACGAGTGTGTATGCCCAGGTCCCGCCGTCCAACGGCCCGAACGGGATGAATTGCGCAACCCCGCCCACGATGGCGGTATTCCCGTCGCCTGAAATCGCGACAGTGGCGTTCCCCGTGGGGAGGGTGGCTCGCAGGGTCCACGAACCATTGCTGCGGGTCATTACCCAAGCTGCCCCTGCCCCTTGTCTGGTTAGGTCCAAATGCGCCCCCACGATCAGCGCATTCCCGTCGTCGGATACTCCCAGCGCCCAGCCGATCCCGCCATGGGGCAGGCCCGCCACAGGGATGGCGGTCGCTGCGGACCATAGGCCGTCTGTGCGAGTGAATGTGTACACCGTCCCGTTATCGCATCCGGAATAACACGTCATGCTCACGAATGCCATATTTCCATCTGCGGAAAGTCCGACCGCAAGGGGGTCAAAAATGTAGGGCGGAGCATCCATGAGTTTGGTCCCTGGCTGCACGAACTGCGCGGCAGCGGGCAGCGGTGCGCCACACACAATCCAAAGCAGGAACACGTTCAGAAAGAGGTGCGCAGGCCGCATAGTAGCGGATATCGTATCCCGGAGCTCGCGCTGGGCGCGGCCGTACACAGCCCGCGGAATGGATTTCAGCATATTCATCGTTTAGGAGTGTAATTTCTATGTCAAGTGTTGTCCGGAGATACGCTTTCCCCCTCCGTGGTCGCCCCGAAAACTCTCCTGCGCGCGAGGCACACGCCCCCTGCGGTCGCGATCCGGTACGAAATCGCCGCCAAGAGACTCGCGGTCAGCCGACGACGCTCGTCGTCGACACGATCCACGGGTTTGCAGATGGCGACAGATTCGGGGGGGGCACGAACGCGGGTGGCGGATGGTGTCGGGATCACCCTTATCGGTTTCATCGGCAGCGACGCCGAGAACGGTAGGAAAATCAATTCCGGCGTAATTCCGGTTCGNNCCTGATGTTCATTCTGGCTTCCTCCTCCCCGGAAGATGACCGCGATCCGAGCGAGTCTTGAGCGGGATTGTCGGTCAATTACCGAGCAATCTATTCCAAACACCAACGCGAAGCAAGCTGCTTTGGCCCGCACCCCGGCTGCGCCGAGGCGTTTATTTCATACGGCAGGTCAGGCGATATCGGGAACCGGATGATAGGTCAGCGGCAAACTGACGTAGGGCGGCCAGCTCGCGGGATCGAGCGGCGGACTTCGCTCGCAGGGAAGCGGCGCCCACAGCCCCAGGTGTTCGAGGATGTGCCGGATGACTCCTGGATACTCTATCAGCGCAATGACCCGCATTGGCCCTTTGCACTTGGGGCATTCCAGGGGATCGACCTCATAGACCTTGCGAATGAGCCGCGCCCAAGTGGCTTTTGCGCGAGCCGCAAATGCAGTCGCCGGATCTTCGCCCGGCACCGGCAGCGCGGCGCCGGCTTGCGTGAGAACTTTCTTTGAACGAAGANNCAACTCTCCCAGCCAATCGCGGCGCCGAGCGAAAATGGGCCGCAGCAGCCGTGGCATGGTGAAAACGTACTGGCGGTGCGGCACTGGCGCAAGCACGTTCTCCTCGACCCACTCGCAGTACAGAAGCACGCGCTTCTGGTGACAGCTCGGGCAGAAGTAGCGCGCCTTGCAGGAGAAAGCGAGCAGGGAGTCGTGCCCGCAGGCATCGCAGTAGATGCGCGCGAAGCCGTAGGGATCGAAAGGACGTTGAAGAGCAGATGCGCTGGGGCAGGACGCCTGCGGCGGGGACAGCGCAGCGCTTGTGTCCTTGCCCCGAGCTTATTGCTGGAATTGCATCTGCACGGCCTTGACGACTTCCGCGTGCAGCCTCGACACGATCGTCGCGGGCAGCCCCACCTGTCGGACTTTATTAGGAGTTTGTCGGGGCTAAGTCCGACAAACTCCTCTTACATTCCGCTGCGTGGCGGGACGCCGTATTTAAAGCGATTAACAGCTTCTGCTGCCGATTTGACCGGCCTTTTCCTGTCGGGACAGAAATAGTCCACATACAGCACGCCGTGCTGGCGGTTGATGTGCTGGTACTCAATCCGGCGCCATTCGCTGGCGCGTGCGTTCGACCAGCCGCCGTCACCCCGCCCGAACGCGTAGTATTTCTGCTCCTGCGTCTCGCACCGAATGCCTTCATAAGAGATGTTCTCTCCCCCGCCCGGGCCTTTGATCACCAGCGTGTAGCGCACGACCCCGTCGCTGCCGATGGAAATCGACTCCGTATCGATATAGAAACGGTTGCTGCTCGCGGCGCTGACATCAAACGAAATCAAGTTTTGGGCTTTAGGAAACGGCGGCAATTTGACCTCGAGCTCGGTCCGCCTCTTTGTCCCCTCTTCCTCCGGGTCGGGGCGCGGCTGAGCACAAGACGCAGCCAGCAGCGGCATGCAACAAATGAGCAGCAGCCTAGCAGCCTGTCGGACTTGAGCGTCCGACAGGCTGCTAAAAGGAAAACCGCCCGATCTTTTGTGAACAATGTTTAGTTCCACAGCCGTTTCACCTCGCGGACGGCACGGAGGAACGACGCTACGACGGTTTCTCGACAACGCTTTCGCATTTCTTCCAGAAGCGATTTTGGTTTTGCCTAAGGATCTTGTCGGACGCAGGGCCGACAAGATCCTAGCAATACACGTGCTCACGCGTGAGTGGTGTCAATAGCCCTCCATTCGGCAGCGGCCGGGCGGCCAGCACCTGATTAACCGCGACCCAGCCGCGCTGGAACGCGAGCGCGTAACCGGCCATGTAAATGCGCCAGATGCGATACTTCTTTTCACCGACCAGCGCGCGCGCCTCGTCCTTGCGCGCATCGAGCCGCTCGACCCAGTGCCACAGCGTCTTCGCATAGTGCGGGCGCAGGCATTCGACGTCGAGGCATTCGAGGTTCTCGCCCGCCATCAGCTCGATTTCCTTCGACAGGTGCGGGATTTCGCCGCCGGGAAAGACATAACGGTCAATGAAATCGGTGACGTCGGGACTCAGGCCGCCCGAATACAGACCGGCGGAAGTGAGGCCGTGGTTCATCACCAGGCCGCCCGGTTTCAGCAGGCGGTAGATCTTGGCGAAGTAGCCCGGCAGCTTTTTCTTGCCGACGTGCTCGAACATACCGACGCTCGCGATTTTGTCGAAAGGCGGGTCCTCGGGCACGTCGCGGTAATCCATCAGGCGCACCTCGCAACGGTCGGCGATATTGCGCGCCCTGATTTGCTCCTGCACGTAGGCAAATTGCTGCTCGCTCAACGTGATCCCGGTGGCGTGCACACCGTATTTTTCGGCGGCGCGCAATATCAGCCCGCCCCAGCCACAGCCGATATCGAGAAATTGCTCGCCGGGCCTGAGGTTGAGCTTGCGGCAAATGTGGTCGAGCTTCTGTTCCTGCGCGAGATCGAGGCTGTCGTCGTCGTGGCGGAAATAAGCGCACGAATAGACGCGCTGCCGGTCGAGCCATAGCGCGAAGAACTCGTTGGACACGTCGTAATGGTGGCCGATTGCACGCCGGTCATACTTGGGAGTATGCCACCACCATTTCCAGTCGTCGCTGTCGCGTTTCCGCAGATCGATCTGCTGCGAGCCGCACAGCGATTCGGCGAACCCGACCAGGTCGTGGATGTCGCAATCAATGTCGATATCGCCCTCGACATAGGCGGTGCCGATCTTGCCGAGGCCGGGCCTGGCCAGCGCCCTGAGCGCTGCCGGCCGCCGCAGCGCGATTTTGACTCTGGGGTGATCGCCGAGCCGCACGCTTTTGCCGTTCCAGAACTCGACGCTGACCGGCACGTCGATCTCGCGCAGGCGGTGTTCGAACAGGTTGAGCAATTGAGCTTGCAGCATTTATTCCTCCCCGCCGCTTGAGCAGATGCAGACACGCCGCAGCATGTCTGGTACCCCAATATAACAGCATCCGGCAGCTTCCCGTGCACGCCGGATTACGCCGCAGTCTACGTCCGCAGGTCCTGCACCAAAGATGTTCTTAGCTCAGAGCTTACTCCGTCAATAGCCGCAGTATAAACCGGGTGATCGACGCCGATGGCGAGCGCCGCCCCGCCGACGAGAACGCTTATCATCCGTGGCGTGAGCTCGAAGCGAAGAAAGTGCACCGAAGAGGTCTTTTCCTCGTTTTCACGCTCCAGATCCTCGTCAGCAACCGCATACACGCGGTCGCAACCCGCAACCTGTACCCACACCCGATCCTCGATGCCCTTTAACGCCGCCAGCATGCGGTGCCGCTCGTCGACGTCGGGATACTCGATCAGCATCGTCGCCTTCCAGTTGCTGCCGTCCGGAATCAGCGGATCGTAGGTATCAAGCTCGTCGCGGATGCCCGCTTCTTCGAAAATGCGCTCGATCCGCAGCATTTCCTGGATCTGGTAACGGATGGTGAGTTCATCCTCGAAGATCAGCGTCACGTGATTGCCGAGCGCTACCGTGCGGTGCTTCTTGTGCGCGATGACCTGGGCCCGAAAATCGTTACGCGCCTTCGCGTATGCCTCGAGCGTCATCAGGCTGTCAGGGCTGATTTGCGGCATGGGCGCGTTCTGGCATCTGTTATGGGATCAGTGCTCGCCCGTGATCGGGCCAGTCTTGAACAGCGCGTCCTTCAATTCGTGATCGAACGCGGGATCCCGTCGACGGATCCATTCGAGCACCATCGCCGCATGCTCTTTTTCTTCGTCGCGGTTGTGCGCGAGGATAGCCTTGAGTTCCGGGTCGCTGCACGCATCGACGCGCTGGTTGTACCAATCCACCGCCTGGAGCTCCTCCATCAGCGAAGTGATGGCGCGATGCATGTCCATGGTTGCCTTCGACAGCTTGTCAGTCGGCTCGTGATAGCCTTCATTTGCCATAGTCGCGTTCTCCTTGACTGGTTCAGATACCGTAGGCAGTACGCAGCAGAGTGAGCGGATGCTTTTTCCTGGCGCGCGTCTCGCCCATGCCCTGCTCGATTTGGCGGCCCGCCATCGCGCAGTCGGAGCTGATGTAATCGGGGTCGGGGGCCGCCATCTGTTTGAATACCGGGCGTCCGATCTTCATCGAATTGCCGAAATACTCACGCTTCACGCCCCACGTGCCGTCGTGGCCGGCGCAACGCTCGACGGTGGTGACCTGCGTGCCAGGGATCGCCTGCAGCATTTCACGCGTCTTCTGCCCGATGTTCTGCACCCGTGAGTGGCATGGTATGTGGTAAGAGACTTTGCCGAGCGGCTGCTTGAAATCGGTCTTGAGCAGGCCGTCCTTGTGGCGCAGCACGAAATATTCGAACGGCTCGAACATCGCCTCCGACACCGCCTTGATCTCGGCATCGTCGGGAAACATCAGCGGCAGCTCTTTCCTGAACATCAGCGTGCACGACGGCACCGCGGTCAGGATCGCGTAGCCATTGCGCGCCAGCTTCGCGAGCGGCGGCACATTGATGTGCTTCAGTTTTTCAACGGCATCGAGGTCGCCGAGCTCGAGCTTGGGCATGCCGCAGCACGCTTCCTTCTCGACGATCACGTATGGAATATCGTTGTGCGCGAGGATCTTCAACAAATCATGGCCGATGCCGGGCTCGTTGTAGTTGATGTAGCAAGTCGCGAAAATCGCCACCTTGCCCCGCGTGCGCGCACCGTCCGTGACCGCGAAGGCCGTGCTCGCGGCCGCATTCGGGCGGAACCGGGCAGGGCTGTATTCGGGCAAGCGGCGCTCCTGGTGCACGCCGATCACCTTGTCCATCAGCGCGCGCGCCGCGCCGTTCCTGTTTAGCGCGTTGACCGTCTGCGCCACCACCGGGATTGCGGCGAGCCTGCCGATTGCATCGGTGCTGGTCAGCAGCCGGTCACGCAACGTGGTCCCGCCTTGCTTGAACTTGATCGCCTTGGCGCGCAGCATCAGGTGTGGAAAATCGACGTTCCACTGGTGCGGCGGCACGTACGGACATTTGGTCATGTAGCACATGTCGCATAGGTAGCACTGATCGACGACCTTCCAGTAATCCTTTTGCGCGACACCGTCGAGCTCGCCGGTCTTGCCCTCGTCGATCAGGTCGAACAGGCGCGGGAACGCCGTGCACAGACTGACGCAGCGCCGGCAGCCGTGACAGATGTCGAACACGCGGTGCAGCTCGGCGCATACTTTTTCTTCGTTATAGAAGTCCGGCGCCCGCCAATCGAGCGTGTGCCGGGTCGGGGCTTCGAGACTGCCTTCGCGAACGGTCATGGCAAGGAGAGGCGTGAGGGGAGAGGCGAGAGGCGGCGCGCTGACGCGCGAAACAAAAAATGGAGCAAGGATTTCCGCCTCACTCCTCTCACCTTTCGCCTCTCGGCGCTCAGTCTGTCAGCGCGTCAAGCGACTTCTGGAAGCGATTAGCGTGTGAACGTTCAGCTTTCGCCAGCGTCTCGAACCAGTCGGCGATTTCCTCGAAACCTTCCTGACGCGCGGTCTTCGCCATGCCCGGATACATGTCGGTATACTCATGGGTCTCGCCGGCGATCGCGGCTTTCAGGTTGTCGCGCGACTTGCCGATTGGCAGCCCGGTCGCCGGATCGCCGACTACCTCGAGATACTCGAGGTGGCCGTGAGCGTGGCCGGTTTCGCCTTCGGCCGTGGAGCGGAATACCGCAGCGACGTCGTTCTGGCCCTCGACATCGGCTTTCGCTGCGAAATAGAGATAACGGCGATTGGCTTGCGATTCGCCGGCAAATGCGTCTTTCAGATTACCTTCGGTTTTTGATCCTTTCAGCTGCATGGTTTTCTCCTATTTTTCAAAAGCTCGGAAAGTCAAGACTGGATCAGCGAAAACCAGCCTGGAGGCAGCCTGAGCTATGCCACCTGCCGGGCTGGGACAGTAATTAGACTTGATCTAATCTGTGAACCAAGTATAAGGATATCGCACGCCAGTGTCAATCGTGGCCCAGCGCTCAATGTGCAAGCTGCGCTTCGATCTCGGAAAACGTGCGCGCGATTTCACTGGCTTGAATCGCGACACCGAGCTGGCGCGCGATCTGGGTTGCCGAAAACAGGCCGCGTATTGTCTGCTTGCCGTCGTGGTCGTGGTCGACCTCAACCACTACCGCGTGCTGGCGGCCTGCCATTTTCAACGTCGCTACGATGTGTCCGACCTTGGCGCGGCGCACATCGTTCATGTGCAGCACTTCGAGCCGGTGCGTCGGCGTCATGATATCGCGCACCCGGACATCCTCGCGCCGGCAGCCGCGCTCGGCAATCACCTGCAGCGGTTTTTCGCCGAGAAGGTCGGTCGCGGTTATGATGCCGACCACCTTGCGGTTTTCGTCGACCACCAACAGCAGGCGCACGCCGTGCTGGATCATGCGCTGGTTAGCCTCTTCCACGCCGTCGCCGGGGCGGATCAGCACCGCGCTCACCTGCTTCAAGTCGGTCATCACGCTCTCGGCTGCGTCGTCGAAGCCTACGCGCTGCGGCAGGCTCTGCGACGGCTGGCACAAGCCGCTGTCCGGCTGCAACAATGACGAGTTGAGCACCGCATAGTTCCTGAGCATGGTCTCCTCCGTTGGCTGACGGGCGTGCTACACGCGGTGTCAGTGGACTTTAGCGGGCGCTGGCGACGCTGGCGCGGCGTTCCTGCGGATGGCGATGCAGATACCTGGCGAGATCGTTCAACGCCTGTTGATAGACCTCGCGCTTGAACTCGATCACCGACTCAAGCGGTACCCAGTAATCGTTCCAACGCCAGGCATCAAACTCGGGCTTCTCGGACGCACGCAGGTGAACATCGCAATCGCGACCGACCAGGCGCAACAGATACCAGATCTGCTTCTGGCCTTTGTAGTTGCCGCGCCAGTCGCGGCGTATCCACTGCTCGGGGACGTCGTAGCGCAGCCAGTCGCGCGTGCGGCCGAGGACCTTGACGTGCTGCCGGCTCAAACCCACTTCTTCCTGCAGCTCGCGATACATTGCACGCTCCGGGGTCTCGCCCGGCTTGATGCCGCCCTGCGGAAACTGCCACGAATGCTCTCTGATGCGCTTGCCCCAGAAGACCTCGTTCTTCCAGTTGCAGATGATGATGCCAACGTTGGGGCGATATCCGTCACGATCAATCATGTGAATCACCCTTGATTTGGTCTGACTGGTTAGATTCTTTCACAAATTTACAAAGATTGAAAGCCAAGGTCACGCTACAGCAGCCGCCGCTCGCGGTCACGCGTGTTCATCGCCGCGAGTTCCTGTGCAAAGCGCGCGAATTCGAGTCCATGCGCCGTTTCCAGCGCTCGCGCGCGGCCTCGCAACTCATCCCAGCCCAGCTGGCCGGAGTTGCGCTTGAAAGCCAGCACCACGATATTACCGGGCTTGCCGGCAGGCAGGCACGCGACAAAGCCGTCAAACGCCCTGGAGATACGATCAACGCAAAGGGTGAAGCCGCGGTCGCCGCCCCACAGGTTGACGACCAATATTCCCGAGTCGCCGAGCACACGCGCGCAGTCGCGGTAAAACGCCGGCGTCGACAACGCTTCGACCTGCGATTCGGCATCGTAACCGTCGACCAGGATCACGTCGGCACGCAACCTGTCATTGTCCATGTATGCGGCGCCGTCGCCGACCTTCACCTGCAGCCGCTCATCGTCCGGCGGCACATTAAAAAACTGGCGCGCGACCGCCACTACGCGCGGGTTGATCTCGACCGCGGTCGTGCGCGCCTGCGGCAGGCGGTGGTAGATGAATTTCGCAAGCGAACCGCCGCCGAGGCCCATCATCAGCACCTCGCGCGGGTCGGGATTGAACAGCAGAAATGCCATCATGCTGCGCGTATACGAAATCTCAAGCTCGTTCGGGCGCGTGATGCGCATCGCACTCTGGATGGTGTCGCTGCCGATATGCAGCGAACGCACGCCGAATTTCTCGCTGATGTAAACCGCGTCGTTGTCTCCCCCGGGCTTGGGGGCGTGCCATCTGTGGAAGAATTTCATGTGCGAGAGATTTTTCGGAAATAGGCAATGGTTCGGTAGAATAAGGACTTTTGCACATTTCGGATAGTCATGCGTGTATCGCAATTCTTTCTGACCACGCTCAAGGAAGCACCGGCCGAAGCCGAGCTGGCAAGCCACAAGCTGATGCTGCGCGCCGGGCTGATCCGGCGCCTGGGAAGCGGCCTGTATTCCTGGTTGCCACTGGGCCTGCGCGTGCTGCGCAAGGTGGAAAATATCGTGCGCGAGGAAATGAACGCAGCCGGTGCGCTCGAGCTGCTGATGCCGGCAATACAGCCGGCCGAGCTATGGCAGGAGTCCGGGCGCTGGGAGCAGTTCGGCCCGCAGATGCTCAAGATCAAGGACCGCCATGAGCGCGACTTCTGTTTCGGCCCCACGCACGAGGAGGTGATCACCGACATCGTGCGGCGTGAAATCAAGAGCTACCGCCAGCTGCCGCTTAATTTCTACCAGATCCAGACCAAGTTCCGCGACGAGATCCGGCCGCGCTTCGGAGTGATGCGCGCGCGCGAGTTCGTGATGAAAGACGCCTACTCGTTCGACGTCGACAAGGCAGCGCTCGAAAAAACATACCGCTCGATGTATGACGCCTACGCGCGCATCTTCACGCGGCTCGGCCTCAAATACCGCGCAGTCGCCGCCGACACCGGCGCAATCGGCGGCACCGGCTCGCACGAGTTCCACGTGCTCGCCGACTCGGGCGAGGACGCAATCGCGTTCTGCCCGAACTCGGATTACGCCGCCAACATCGAGTTGGCCGAGGCTATGGCGCCCGCCGCCCGGCCTCCATCGCCCACGGCAAAGATGACGAAGCTCGCGACGCCCGGGGTGCGGACTATCGACGAGCTGTGCGCGTTTCTCAAGATTGCGAAAGAGAAGACGATCAAGACACTGGTGTACGAAGGTAACGACGGCCTGGTCGCGCTGCTGGTGCGCGGCGATCATCAGCTCAACGAAGTCAAGGGATCGAAGCTTGCACGGATCAGGACGCCGCTGCGTCCCGCGAACGAAGAGCAGGTGCGCAAAGTATTTGACGCCGGGTTCGGTTCATTGGGTCCGGTGTCGCAGCCGACCGTCGCTCCAGCCGCCGCGCAAGCCATTACGCGCGCGTTCCCCCGAGACGTGACGATCATCGCCGATCGCTCGGTCGCGGCGATGTCCGATTTCGTATGCGGCGCGAATGAAGACGGCTTCCACTTCATCGGCGTCAACTGGAGGCGCGACCTGCCCGACCCGGCGCTCGTAGCCGACATCCGCAACGTCGTCGCCGGCGACGCGAGCCCCGACGGCAGGGGTACGCTCGAAATCTGCCGCGGCATCGAAGTCGGACACGTGTTCCAGCTCGGCACCAAATATTCGGCAGCGATGAAAGCAACTTTCCTCGACGAAGCAGGTCACACACGGTTGATGGAAATGGGCTGTTACGGCATCGGGGTATCGCGCATCGTCGCTGCGGCAATCGAGCAGAACAATGACGATCGCGGCATCATCTGGCCGCAGCCGATTGCGCCGTTCGGACTCGCGATCGTGCCGATCGGGCTCGGCAAGAGCGCTGCGGTGCGTGACACGGTGGAACGACTCTATACCGAGTTCACGGCCGCCGGCATCGAAGTGCTGCTGGATGACCGCGACGAGCGGCCGGGCGTAATGTTCGCCGACATCGAGCTGCTCGGTATTCCGCACCGCATTGTGGTCGGCGAGCGCGGTCTGAAGCAAGGCCAGATCGAGTACCAGGGCCGGCGCGACAAGAACGCACAACCGATCGCACTCGCGGACGCGGTCGCCGCGGTCAAATCCCGCGTATGCGCAGGCTGACGGCACTGCTGCTTGCGACGCTCGCGCCGCTCGCGTTCGCGGGTAATCAGAAATACGAACCGCTGTCGGCGAGCGTGCAGGCGGGGCTGCACGCGACGATCAGCGACCAGGCCGCGCCGTTTCTCGCGTTTGACACCGTGGCGGAAGCACGTGTGTGGCTCGCTGCGATGTCGAAAAAACTCGAGCGCCGCATACCCGAGAAAAGGACGCGCGAGGAATTCCTGTTGACGGTGCATTACGAAGCGAAGCGCGCCGGGCTCGACCCGCAGCTCGTGCTGGGACTGATCCAGGTCGAAAGTAACTTCCACAAATACGCGATTTCCAGCGCCGCCGCGCGCGGCTACATGCAGGTGATGCCGTTCTGGGTCAAGCAGATCGGCCAACCCGGGCACAATCTGTTCCACCTGCGCACCAACCTGCGTTACGGCTGTGTCATCCTGAAGCATTACCTCCAAATTGAGAAAGGCGATTTGTTCCGCGCACTCGGCCGCTACAACGGCAGTCTTGGGCAGGCCGACTACCCGAACATGGTTTGGCGCGCATGGGCCAATAACTGGGAATATCCGGCGCGCACCGCAGGCGGCGAGCCGCGCAATCCCGGCCGCAGCTGAAGTATCTTGACCCCGCCGATGAAAGAAATCCTCGTTCTTTATTACAGCCATTACGGCGCCGTCAAGCAGATGGCGCACCTGATTGCGCGCGGCATCGAACAGGTGCCGGGGGTGGCTGCGCGCATACGCACCGTTCCTGAAGTCTCCGCCGTGTGCGAAACGATCGAGAAAGGCGTGCCCGATTCGGGCGCGCCCTATGCCGGGTTCAAGGATCTCGAGGAATGCTGCGGGCTCGCGCTGGGTTCGCCGACGCGTTTCGGCAACATGGCGGCGCCGCTCAAGTATTTTCTCGATTCGACCTCGGGTCTGTGGTTGAAGGGCGTGCTCGCCGGCAAACCGGCAGCGGTATTCACTTCAACCAGCAGCATGCACGGCGGACAGGAAACCACGCTGATCTCGATGATGCTGCCGCTGCTGCACCACGGCACGATACTACTCGGCCTACCCTATACCGAGCCCGAACTCATCTCGACGGTGAGCGGAGGCACACCCTACGGGGCGAGCCACGTCGCCGGCGCGACCAGCGACCGCGCGATCAGCGAGGAAGAAAAAAAACTTTGCATCGCGCTCGGCAAACGTCTGGCCGAAACTGCAGTTAAGCTCGCGGCAAGATGACTCACGAAGGCGCCGAGGCACGGCGCTACCTGCGCCGCCAGCGTTACGGCGTGTTATCCACGCTGTCGAAAAAGCTCGGCGGCTATCCATTCGGCTCCATGGTTCCATTCATGTTGCGCTTCGATTTCGAGCAACCCGCCACCGACGCCGCTGACGCGCGCCGGGCGCTGGTCAGCATGGCGCACGAGGCGCGCGCCCGATGAAGACGGCAGCCGCGGCCTTAGTGTCTCAATCACCGGCTTCTCCTGGCGCCGGAGAGCTGTTCTGCTTTGCATGTAGGAAGACTTCCTACACGGCCTTTAGCGCAAATCCTACAAAAAACTTAGCAAATCCCCCATTTCCTCCCGCCCGGGCCGGCCCGAGAATGTCCTCACGGGCTTAGGCGGTTTGAATGAACCGCTGAAAATCTCCGTGATGTTTTTATGATCCTCTGGGGGAGGAAGCTATGTCGCTCGTCGCCATGACCCGTGAAATGGGTTCGCTCGGCAGGGATGTCGCCGCCGCCGTGTCAGCCCGGGTCGGCAAGCCGGTCGTACACCACGAAATTATCGACCAGCTCGCCAACAAGATGCGTTTGCGGAAAAGCCACGTCATCCGCTTGCTTGATGGCACGGCCGGCATCTGGGAGCGCCTGGCCGCCGACCAGACCAGTCTGTCGATCTATACCGCCGACGAAACCCTGGCGCTCGCCGCAAGCGGCAATGTCGCGGTAATCCGCGGCTGGGGCTCGGTGCACCTGCTGCGCCCGATCCAGCACGTGATCTGCGTGCGGGTATGCGCGCCGATGAATGTGCGCGTCAAGCGCATGATGGAGCGGCTCAATACCGATGACGCGGAATTCGTCACCAATGAAATAAGTTTGAGCGACGAAGCGCACGGCGCGATCACGCGCCGCCATTTTGGCATCAACTGGCAGGATCCCGAGCAATACGACCTGGTGCTCAATACCGAGCGCGTTTCGGTCGAGCAATGCGCCGACGAGGTGATGGGGCTGTTCAACGGTCCGGAGTTCCAGGAAACCGGGCAATCGAAACAGATGCTCGCCAACCTCGCGCTGGAAACTCACGTGCGGGCGGCGTTGCGCGCCGATCCGCACACTTCGAAAATTCAGATTTCGATCACCGCCGACAAGGGCAATGTGGCGCTCGCCGGCATCGTCGACGGCGACCGGGAGTCGGTGCATGCGGCGGAAATCGCGGCCAAGGTGCCGGGTGTGGCGCACGCCACGAACCAACTCAAGTTGGCGCTGCCGTCCCGCCTGAAGCTAAACACGTAGCGTATCGGCCACACCGTCATCCGATCGCATCGATTGTTCCGCAACGGCAAACCGCTGAATTTCCGACCGGCTGCGCGTTGATTTCCCGGGAAGAGCGGTCTCCCGGGAATCGGACCGCCCATGCATGCGCTTTCCGTGGCCGTTTTACTTCTCGGGCCCGGCGTAGACGCCCGCCGTGTCGGGGAACATGCACTTCACGATCTTGAACTTGGAGATATCCACGGTCGCGTCCATGTGCAGGAACACCGCGGCGTCGCGCAGGTGCTTTTCGACGCCGAAATCGAGCATGATGCCGTTGCCGCCGTGCAATTCGACCGCGTGCTGGGCGACCTTCATGATCTCTTCGGAAGCAAACAGCTTGGCCATATTGACCAGCGTCTCGGCTTCCGGCGCATTGTCGTCCACCGCTTGTGCGGCGCGCTCGAGCAGCGCGCGCACCGCCTCGATTTTGGTCGCCATTTCGGCCAGCCGTAGCGCCACCGCCTGATGCTTGATCAGGATGCGGCCGCCCTGCACGTAGTTCTGCACATACTCCGCCGTCGCCTCGAAGGCGCGCACGCCGACGCCGAGGTTCTTGGCCGCCTGGATGATCTTGCCGGGACGGAAATAGACGCCGGCCGAACCCATCGCGCTATCCTGCACCAGCAGGTGATCGTCCGGCACGAACATGTCCTCGAACACCATCTCGCCGTTGTTCATGAAACGGCAGCCGAGCGTCTCGTTGCAGCGTGCGACCGAGAAGCCCTTGGTTTCGCGCGGCACCAGGAACGACGAGGTGCCCTGCAGCATGCCGACCTTGGGATTGCTATTGGCGTAGACCACGTAGAGGCTGGCGTCGTAGCCGTTGGAGATGAACTGCTTGCGGCCGTTGATCACCCAGCCGCCGTCCGCTTTGACGGCCTTGGTTTGCATCGCCGCTTCCGGCACGTTGTAAGGCAGCCAGCGGTCGGAGGCGCCGCGCGGCTCGGTCAGGCAATGNNTCTGCACCATCTTGTCGGCCAGGCCTGAATCGCCGCGCGCGATTTCCTCGGCGACCAGGGCGAAAGTTTTTACTTCCGTGCCCTTCTCAAGTTCGACGCCACCGAATTCCTCCGGCACGCCGAGGGTGCGGATGCCGATCTTCTCGGCCTCTTCCAGGATGCGGATCGGCAGCCGGTCCTCCGGCACCATCGACCATTCGCGCTGCCAATTCTGCTTGATGAAGGGCAGCACCACCTCATCGACGAAATCGCGGCAGCTCTGCCGCATCATCCGTTGTTCTTCCGACAGTCCTCGGTCTCTTGGCATCGTGTCCAACATGGACGTATTCCTTCCCTTAACCCGGCCCAATGCTCGCCATGGCGGAGAGCGTAGCCGGTCTTGTTGTGTTTTTGTGCGATTTTACGCGGCCTTGCGGCTCGCCAGGAATTTGCCCATGCGGGCGAGCGCCTTCAGGATGTTCTCGGTCGAATTGGCGTAGCTGAGCCGCACATAGCCCTCGCCCAGAATGCCGAAGTCGGGTCCGCCGATGATGGCGACGCCGGCATCGTCCAAGAGCGACGAGGCCAGCGCCTTCGCTTTCCAACCGGTGCGCTTGATATTGGGAAAGGCATAGAACGCGCCCTTCGGCGTGGCGCAGGACACGCCGGGTAATTTGTTGAGGCCTTCGACCACGACTTTGCGGCGCTTGTCGAATTCGGCGACCATCTTCC
>PLYS01000603.1:0-13252 GCA_003153455.1 Betaproteobacteria bacterium
CTCACGCCTGGGTGGCGCGGTGAGTTCACTTGAGGAACCCGCTGCGGAAAATCTGCACGGCGGGGTCTGTGAGGGGCAGGGGCGCGTTGCACCCCTGCCTACTCGGACGCCGACGGTGGCGATCTGCCCCCGCGCCGAACCAGTCCACCCGTACACGACGAAGCCCGTTTTGTTGTGCGCGTTGTCCACCCATGAAAACGCGATGGACGACGACGAGATCGCCACCGCGCTGAGCCCGCTCGGCGCCGCCGGCAGTGTGGTCAGCTCGTAGTGACGGGGGTAGACGTACGCGCGCAGGTGGTGCCGGCGCTGTTCTGCGCGCACACCCAGTAGTCGTACTGCTTTGAGGGCTGCAAGCCAGTGTCCGTGTCGCTGGTGACATTGGCACCGACGGTCGCGATCTGCACCCACGCCGAACCATTCCACCTGTACACGACAAAGCCCGTTTCGTTGTTTGCGTTGTCCACCCATGAAAACGCGATGGACGACGACGAGATCGCCACCGCGCTGAGCGCGCTCGGCGCCGCCGGCGCTGTGGTCACACTGGCGGGGCCTTGAGTAGTGACGGGGGTGGACGTAATCGCGCAGGTGGTGCCAGCGCTGTTCTGCGCACACACCCAGTAGTCGTAATGCGTTGAGGGCTGCAAGCCAGTGTCCGTGTAGCTGGTGACATTGACGCCGACGGTCGCGATCTGCACCCACGCCGAACCAGTCCACCGGTACACGACGAAGCCCGTTTCGTTGTTCGCGTTGTCCACCCATGAAAACCGGATGGACGACGACGAGATCGCCACCGCGCTGAGTCCACTCGGCGCCGCCGGCAGTGTGGTCGCGGACGAGACAGGTGTTACGGCGTTGGAAGACGCCGACCAGGCGCTGTCGCCCACGGCCGTGGTGGTCTTCACCCTGCAGGTGTAGGAAGTACCGTTGGTGAGCCCGGTAACCGTAATCGGCGAAGTGCCGCCCGTGTTGGTGACGCCGCCGCAATCGGCCGTGTAATTAATCAGCGTCCCGGAGCCAAGAGCGCCCGGCGTGAAGGCCACGCTAATACTGGCATTTCCCGCGGTCGCGGTGCCGATAGTTGGGGCACTCGGCAGCGTGCCCGTGCCCGCCCAGTTGCTGACGAGCGCATTGGCGTCCACCGAACCGAGACCAGTAGCGAGGTCGTAGCCGGTGGTGGTGGCGTAGCCAGTTACACCGGGGACACTGTTATTGCCCGAGGTGATGTCGTGGAAGACAACCGCGCCGCCTGAACCGTACTGGGCGTTGGCAAGCTGGTAGAAGCGGAGGTTGGCGTTGCCCTGGCGCTGACCGGTCTT
Source organism: Betaproteobacteria bacterium (assembly GCA_003153455.1). Classification (GTDB taxonomy): domain Bacteria; phylum Pseudomonadota; class Gammaproteobacteria; order Burkholderiales; family SG8-41; genus PALSA-1004. Next base: position 1,320 of record PLYS01000603.1, read on the forward strand.
CTGCACGATGAGTGCCATCAGTCCGGCGAACGATGGCGAGGAGGCCGAAGTACCTCCGAAAACATGGAGCGCACCCGCAGTCTGTACCAGATAGCCATCGTGGCCGGCCGCACTGAGGGAGACGTCGGGGATGTCGCGCTTGCCGTCGGCCGGGACACCCGGAGCCACCTGCCACGAAGGTTTGCTGTAGGTCGTAGAGGCCCCGCCGCTGGTGGACCATAGGCCGGAGCACGTGTCGCCCGGCGGACAGCTGCTGCCGGCAGTGCCACTCTCATTCCAGGCAACTTCCGGAATGTAGCTGATGGCGGATGTGTCCCCAGCCCCGTTGGTGCTGTTCCAATAGCTGCCGGAACCTTCGTTGAATTGTGTTCCGCCAACCGCTACGTTGTAGGGGGTGGAGGCGAGGCCGCTGACCGCCCGGCCTGTGCCGACGGAGGCGGACCCCGAATCGCAACCGGCAGCACCGGAGTCGCCCGTGGAGACGAACGAGGTGATGCCCAGTGCAGCGGCCTGCGACCAGAGGTTGTTGTAGAAAGACATCGCTGCCGTTCCCAGCGACGACTCACAGTCACCAAAACTGGTGCTCATAACCGAGGCCAGATTGTTGTTGATGATGTACTGGGCGGACAGATCCACGCCGTCAGTGGAGCTAGTGGATTTGGAAACGACAAACTTGATGGTGGCGTTCTTCGCTACGGCGCCGGACCATTCGACGTCCAGATCGGCCTCATCGTTTTCACCGGTACTTACGCTACCGGGATCGGTGCCGTTCACTATTACCTGCGGTGGATTGATGGGCAGTCCCATCGTGCTGCGAAAAGTGGACCAGTTGGTACTCGATGGGTGGGTGCGGCCGACAATCGCGATGCTCGTCCCGCTGCCGTCAATCCCCGTGTTGTAGAGCGGATTGACGTTGTAAATGGTCGCGAAATCGCCTGGGGACATGTAGTGACTGCCACCAGAAGTAAATTCTGGCTGCACCACCCCAGTCATCAGCGGGCGAACACCCATGATCATCGACTTACGTGGTACGTTATGCAGAGTGACTATACCGGACACAACGTCGGCGAGCGCGAGTGGGATCGACGGATCGCTGGCATTCGCATGACGGAGTTGACCTTCTACAACGTAGTCGTGAATCTGCGTGTGAAACGCACTTTCAACATTGGCAACCGTACCGGAGAAGTTTATCCAGGTGCGACCCTTGGCTACTTCATCAACGGTAAAACCCTGTGAGGTCAACCAGACCGTTATTGCCGCGATATCCTCGGGCNNTGCGAGAGGTCAGATCTTGCTGATCGGCGAGCAGCCTTTCCAGCTCGGCCTGCTTATTAGGAGTCAGCCGCAGGGAGAGGATCATGCGCTCCATCGGCAGCGATATGGCCGTTGCTCCCACATGGAACTCGGGGCGGGCGAGCGGATGTACGTTTCCCTGTAAAACCACCCTTTCGTTATTGTTGATGATGCGGGGCGTGAGTTCAGCAGCACCTGCCACACAGGGTACTAGGGGACATATCATCAGAAGAAACGCAAGGACGACAAAAGCTTTGCGCAGTGCGCTATTCTTCATTATGAGCAGCTCCATGAGGGACAGATGACGGTTTCTGCGCAACAATCCGTAATGAATACGCCTGGGACACTCATTCTTTCGACCGCAAGCACCAGCAAGCCGCTCGAGAAAAGGGGCCAGGTTCGATATTCCGCTACGATGCCTGATTGCCGCGACGCCCCCGTATTCCTCGTGATGGTGTTCCACTGCACATCGTTCAGCGCGGGCACAATCGCGAACCGTGCTCCACCCATGGCTAAGCTAATTGTGCTTCTAAACGGAATTGTCTTGCGGCGACGCTGACTTCCTTCATCAAACCGTGGCCCGGCAGGACTTTCGGATTCACGCGCACCAGCCCAACTTTTTCGAGCTCGTCCACGTCACGTTTGACCGCGCTGCGGTCGCGGTGCAGCCGCCCGGCCACGTCCGTGATTGATCCAGGGCGTTCCTTGATCGTGCGAAAGAGTGCCAGCCGCGCCGTCGTCAACAGCCTCAGCACATCTCCCGGATCTTCAAAGCTAATGATCTGCTCTTCGGCCAGCCGCGCACCCTGGTCGGCGAGTTTCGCCACTTTGCGCCCTCGCTTGAAGAAATCCTCTGTTGCGCCTGTCTTAACAATTACTTTGCTCATTTGTCGCTCCGCAATACTGTCCAGTCTTGCTCAAACCGCTCCTCGATGTCTTCATAACTGATGAAATCGACCTTCTCAACTTTGCCAAAATAATGCCTGTGGTGGTAACCGTGCTGATTGTCGTAGCCGACTACGCGCCCATTGTCGCCTTCGTGCAAGCGGTGATTGATGTATGCCAAGTTGTATCTTGTGACCTTTCCGTGCTTGTCTACCCACCCCTCGCGGCGGAGCTGGCCATTGCCGCGCTTGTCTGAAATTTTATGATAGTCGTCGTGGATTTTTTTATCAGGCATGACTTATTATATCGCGCCTGATTAAATTTGCAAGTGAGTGGCCAAACCTTGTTTGCGCATCTCGATGCCGGCCCGCCATCGTCAGCCCATGGATTCTCGCGATACGAAAGCGAAGTAATGATTCATTTGGAATCATCCGCTGGATAGCAGGCGAGGCGCCTGCGCTACGATCACGCAGCGCCGTAGATCTGCTCGGAAAAATGGCAGGCCGCCCAGTGGCCCGTGCGGACTTCCCGCAACTGCGGCTGCTCCACGGCGCACTGGGCCCTGGCGTGCGGGCAACGCGTATGAAAGCGGCAACCCGCGGGCGGATCGATCGGACTGGGGACATCTCCTTTGAGTATGATGCGGCTCCTGTGCGCGTGGGGATCGGGAATCGGCACCGCCGACACCAGCGCTTCCGTATAGGGATGACACGGGGCGATCACGATCTCGTCCGCGCCCGCCACCTCCACGAGCTGCCCCAGGTACATGACGGCCACCCGATCGCACGCGTGTTGTATCACCGACATGTTGTGAGAGATCATGATCAGCGAGAGTCGGAATTCATCCTTGAGGTCTTCGAGCAGGTTCAGCACCTGGGCCTGAATTGACACATCGAGCGCGCTCACCGGTTCATCGGCCACGATCAACTCGGGATTCACGATCAGGGCCCGCGCGATGCCGACTCTTTGACGTTGTCCGCCGGAGAGCTCGTGCGGATATCGCCGCATGTGATCAGGCAGCAGCCCGACCTTCCTCAGCAACTCCGCCACGCGGTCACCGAGCTCCGACTTCGCGCACAGTTCGTGAATGACCAATGGCTCGCCGACGATGCGTCTAACGGTCAGGCGCGGATTGAGCGAGGAGTATGGATCCTGGAACACGATCTGCAGCTTGCGCCTGAGCGCACGCAACGCGGGCTTGTCCAGCGCGGTGATTTCGGCGCCGTCGAAAAAAACCCTACCCGAGGTCGGCTCGATCAGACGCATGACGAGCCTGCCGGTCGTCGACTTGCCGCAACCGCTTTCGCCGACCAGCCCCAGCACTTCCCGCCGGCGCAACTCGAAGCTCACGCCATCCACGGCGCGCACGTGGCGCTCCCCGCGAGCGAGAAAACCGCGGCCCGCGGCGAAGTGCTTCGATAGATTCTCCGCCCTGAGGATGATATCGCTCATGCTACGTCTGGATCCGCGGATCGAGATAATCGCGCACCCAGTCGCCGAGCAGATTCACGCCCAGCACCGTGATCATGATCGCGAGACCGGGAAAGAAGGCGATCCACCACGCGGTATCGATATAGGAGCGGCCGTCGCCCAGTATGCCGCCCCACGTTGGCGTTGAAGAAGGAACGCCGACACCCAGGAAGCTCAATGCCGACTCGATCAGGATCACCCGCCCGACGTAGAGTGTCGCGATGACGATGGCCGGAGACAGCACGTTCGGCAACACGTGAACGAGCACCACCCTCAGCTCGCTTGCGCCCAGCGCCACCGCCGCCTGCACGAAATCCTTCTCCTTCACCGACAGCGTCGCCCCGCGCACCACCCGCGCATAGACCACCCACACCCGCAGCGCAATGACGATTACCACGACGGACAAGCTGGGGCCGGTCACCGCGACGATTGAAAGCGCCAGCAACTCGAACGGAAACGCGAGAAAAATATCAACGAGCCGCATGCAGACGGCATCGACCCAGCGGCCGAGATAGCCTGCTGCGACCCCGACGAGCAACCCGACGCAACCCGAGATCGCCACTGCGGTAAACGAAACGATCAGCGTGACGCGAGAAGCGTACACGATGCGCGACAGCAGATCCCTGCCGAGATGATCCGTTCCCAATAAAACGAAACGGCCGGAGCCCTCCAGCCATGTCAGTGGCGCCCGCCGCGCTTCCCACGGAATCTGCTGCGCGGGATCGTAAGGCGCGATCCACGGGGAAAATACGGCCATAACCGCGATCACGGCCAGTATCAGCGCCCCACACAGCGCCGCTTTGTGGCGCAGCAGGCTAGCCCACGCGTCGGCGAGCGGCGATATGCGATCGTCCCGCGCCGCCTCAACTACAATTGCGCCTGCTTTCCCGGACTCAGGCATAGCGGATCCTCGGATCGAGCCAGGCATACATGAGATCGACGACGAGGTTCACGCCAACGAAGATGAAAGCGAGGAGGAACACCGCTGCCTGAATGATCGGAAAGTCGTTGTTTTGCAGCGCCTGGATGGTCAACAACCCGATGCCCGGCCACGCAAATACGGTTTCCGTAACGACGGTTCCCCCGAGCAGCAGGCCGAGCTCGATCCCACATAGCGTGACAAGCGGAATGCTGGCGTTCTTCAGCGCATGGACGTTGACGACGATCCACTCCGGCAGGCCTTTGGCGCGCGCCGTGCGCACATAATCCTCGGACAATACTTCCAGCATGCTCGAACGCACCAGCCGCGTCAGACGCGCGGACGAATACAGGCCTGCCGTGACAGCCGGAAGAATGACGTGCTTCAGCGCATCGGAAAAGAGCGCCCAGTCAAGCCGGAACAGTCCTTCGAAAAGATAGAAGCTCGTGACAGCATGCTGCTCGACGCCGTAAGTCAGGCGTCCGGAAGTCGGCAACAGGTCGAGTCCGAGCGAAAACACCAGGATCAGCATGAGCCCGAGCCAGAAATTCGGCATCGATTGACCCACCAGCGCCGTGGACATGGCGCCGTAGTCGATCGGGGTATTGCGATGAGTCGCGGATAGAATTCCGACGGGCAGCGCGATGACCAGCGCAATGATGAACGCGGCCACGGCAAGCTCGAAGGTCGCAGGCATGCGCTCGAGCACGATCGCCATCGCCGGGCTATGCTGATGAAAGGAGGTACCGAAATCCATGCGCGCCGCATGCGCCATGTATTGCGCGAATTGCTCGACCAGTGGCCGGTCGAAGCCCATCCGGGATCTGATTTCCCGGTAGTCCTGCTGCGTGGCGCTTTCCGGGAGCAGCAAAGCCGCCGGGTCACCCGTCAGATGCAGGATGATGAAACAAATCGCGGTGATCCCGGCCAGGACGACGACCGCTTGCAGACAACGACCGGCAATAAAGCGAAACATTATGCGAGGTTCAATAATCCGGGTGACCTGTACAACCCCGCAGTCCGCCCGCTCAGATTATCGGCGATCGAGTTCCCATGCATAGACGCGGTCGTCGTTGCGCACGTTCCAGACAACGTTCTTGCGCATGCCGTAGACGGAATCCTCCTGCCACAGCATGACGTGCGACACGTCGTTCGCCATCGACTGAGTGATGCCGCGGAAAATCGTGTCGCGCTTCTTGAGGTCCATCGTTGAAGCCGCATCGTCCAATGCCTTGTCGAGTTCCGGATTGCAATAACCGCTCCACGCGCCCTTGCAAGCCGCGACCGCGCTGATTGAAGCATCGCTGTCGCCCGTGCCGTTGCCGTAGCCGATGTAATAGATAAACGGTTTGGCGCCGGGATTGTTGCGCCCGTTAAAGGTTTCCACGAAGCGGTTCCAGACCACTGACTGGTGCCTCACACGGATGCCGGCCGCCTGCAACATGCCGGCCAGCGCCTGCGCAATTTCCTTGTCTTTGGTATAGCGCCCTTCCGGAGTAATGAAGTCGATCTCCAGCCCGTTTGGAAATCCCGCTTGCGCGAGCAATTGCCTGCTCTTTCTGGGATCGTAATCGTAAGGCCACGTCCGCTTGGCATCGTAGCCTTCGGTCCATTCATGCAGCGGTTGATTGGCGACGATACCGTAACCCTCGACCACGTTTTTGACGATGACGTTACGGTCGATCGCGTGGGCGATCGCCTTGCGCACCCGTATGTCCTTCAGCGGCGAATCAATTCCGTGCGTAAATCCGATGTGGAAGACGCGCGTGCCGCGCACGATCTCGACCCTGGTGTCCGCAGACGACTTGAGTTTCGGGATGTATTGCGCCGGCACCTGGTTGATGAGTTCGACCTCCCCTTTCAGCAGCGCCGCGACCTTGGTTCCGTCCTCCTTGATGGGAACCACGCGCACGGTCTTGACGCGAGGCGCACCGTCTTTCCAGTAATCCGGATTCGCCTCGAACACCATCTCGACGCCCTTCTGCCAGCGCGCGAGCCGGTAAGGACCGCTGCCGACCGGCTTGATGGCGGCGTCTTCCTGGCTCAGGCCCGAGTAATACTTGGGCGGCACGAGGTGGCCATAATCGGCAAGCCGCCGCAACAATCCCGGATCGCTCGACTTCATATGGATGCGCACCACCCATTTGCTCACCACTTCGACGCGGTCGATGACGCGGAACAGCGGCCCCAGCACCGATTTGAAGCCCGGCTGCAGCGGCCGCATCAGGCTGTACTGCACCGCCTGTGCGTCGACATCCTCCCCGTTCGAAAACTTCACCCCCTCACGCATGCGGAACTCGAGCATCCTGGGATCGACGTGTATGACTTCTTTCGCCGCCCACGGCACCAGGTCGGCCCCATTCGGGCGATGCATGAGCGTATCGAAAAGGTAACGGTGTATGGTCGTTGTGAGCGCCGAGGTGTTGGTGTGCGGATCCATGGTCTCGAGCTCGGAACCGAGACTGATGGTAATGGTGGTGTTTTTTATATTCTTGGCGGCCTCGCACGGGATGACTCCCGCCGCCATCAGGGACAATGCGGCCACCGCCAACAGCAGCTTCTTCATCGCATCCTCTTTCTCGTTAATTCCAGGAAAAGCAGTCAGCCACTCAGGCTGCCGGCGAGTACTGCTTCGCGCCTAGGGTTTGTGCGCTCGACGCGCTCCACCCCTGCGGCTCGTTCTCGAACACGCCGAGCGCGGTAAGCTCCGCCTTCACCCAGGCTTTTTCCTCGGCCGTTGGCGGCAGGATGGGCCTGCGTGTCGAACCGACTGGACGTCCCAGTAACCGCATCGCGTACTTGATGGTCGCCGGGTAATTGTGCATCACGACCTTGAGCAAACGCCGCACCTTGAATTGAAGATCGCGCGCTTTCGCGGTATCGCCGCGCACGCATGCCTGATACAGCGCGGCGGTAAGCCTGGGCGCCACTTCGCTGCACGCCGAGAAACAGCCGTTGCCGCCGACCGGAACCGAGGTCAGCAGGTATTCGATGCCGGTGTACGCCGCGATGGGCTTCGACTTGCGCGCGATCAGCTCGCAGATATCCGTGAATGTTTCCATATGGAACGTGGCGTCCTTGATGGCTACAAAGCCCGGCAACCGATCCATGAGCTCACCGAGGATGTCCATGCCCAGATCGACGTTGGTCGCCTTCGGATTGTTGTAGACAATCAGCTTGCCGCCGCACGCTTCGGTGACGGCTACGAAGTGCTCCACGATCGCGCGCGGCCCCGAGCGCCAGTGGTAAGGCGCCATCAGCACGATGCCGGTCGCACCGGCCTTGACGCTGTGCCGCGCCAGGTCCATGGCGAGATCCGTCCCTGCGAACGAAACATGAACAAACGTTGGGACACGGCCTCCGGCAGCGCTGACCAAAACGCGCGCCAATTCCCTGCGCTCGCCGTCGGTCAGGTTTACGGATTCGCCGATGTGCATCGGGTGGGCGATAAGGCGGACTCCGCTCTCGATCAGGAAATTGACCTGTTTAGCGAAGGTATCGAAATCGACGGAGCTGTCGGCTTTAAAGGGGGTGACCGGGGCGCCAATGATGCCGGCGTAGCTTGAATTCATGCCTTTACTCCTCCTGGGTTTGGTACACGGCTTTACTTTATATCAATTCGCCTCGATCTGTTGCCGACGTAAGAATCGCGGAATCTGGAAGCCGGTTTGTAACACATTGTTACGTTCAAAAGCAGTTACACAATGTTACTCGCCACCGCAGATCTATTACGCGCCGCCGCCAGTCTATTACGCGCCCGCGCCATGGGCTGTCAGACCCTATCGCTATTGGGATAGGGGCTGGGACAGGAGCCGGAGGTATGGGAACAGGCGCCACTGGTAATGGCGGCACCGGACGCAGTAGCGGAATATCCCGCCACCCGCAGTAGTCAGCGCGCCCGGTTCAGTATTTCCCTGAGCCGCTGCGGCGTCACGGGAAGCTGTGTCACGGCGCCGGGCACGCCGATCGCGTCGTCGATCGCGGAAGCAATCGCAGCTCCCACTGCAGTGATCCCGCTCTCGCCCGCACCCTTGATGCCGAGTGGATTGAGCGGACTTGGCGCGTCCTCGGTGATCAGGACGTCGACACGCGGCACCTCGTGCGCGGTCGGCTGCATGTAATCGGCGAAGGTAACACATAGCGGCGTGCCGTTCTCGTCGTAGAGAAACTCCTCGAACAACGCGCCGCCCAGTCCCTGCACCATGCTGCCGACGATCTGCCCTTCGACCAGCATCGGGTTGACGGCCACGCCCACGTCATAAGCAGCGAGATAGCGCTCGACTTTGACGCCGCCGGTTTCGCGATCGACATTGACCACCGCGACGTGCGCGCCGTAAGGATAAGTCATGTGGTCGCTGTGGAACCAGCCGTCGGCGCTAAGGCCCGGCTCACGTCCCTTGGCAATCGCCGCTGCCGGCGCCAGCGCGCCCGCCACTTGCGCGAGCGTGACCGAGCGGCCATCCGGTTGGTTCTTGCGCACAATGCGGCCATCGATGATATCGAGCGCATCGACGGTGGCTTCCAGCATGTCCGAGGCGGCAATCTCGAGCGCCTTCGCGCGTACCTTCAACGCAGCGATGTGGGTTGCCGAGCCGCACATCACCGTCGCCCGCGCTGCGTGCGCACCGAAACCGTAATCGATGCGGTCGGTACGGCCATGAACAACGCGCACGCGCTGATAATCGACGCCAAGCGCATCGGCGCAGATCTGCGCGATTACCGTCTCGACTCCTTGTCCAACCGAGGCAGCACCGGTGACGACCTCGACGGTTCCGGTGGCGTCCACCGTAACCCTCACCCCGTCGACCGGACCGAGGCCGCTCTTCTCGACAAAAAATGCGATGCCGGCACCGACCGCTTCACCCGCCGCTTTGCGGCGTTTGAGTTCTTGCTGCAGCTTGTCCCAACCGATACGGACGAGCACCTTATCAAGCAGCCCTGCATAGTCGCCGGAATCCAGTACCAGCTCGGTGTCGAGCACATCGAGCGACCGTGTGTAAGGCATCTCGGCCTTCGAGATCAGGTTGCGCCGGCGCGCTTCGATGCGATCGATCCCGACCTTGGCCGCAATGGCATCGAGCAACCGTTCGCACACGAACGTGGACTCATAACGGCCGGGCGCGCGGTACGTCGCGGCAGGTGTCTTGTTGGTAAGGCGGTAATGCCCGATAACGCGGTAGGCCGGCACGCGGTAAGGGCCGGGCAGCATACCCGCCGTCCCGTCCGCGACACGCGCGCCATGAGTCCGCACGTAGGCGCCCTGGTCATGGAAGAACTCATCGTCCATTCCGAGGATGCGTCCCTCGGCATCGATCGCAGCACGGATGCGGTGGCGCTGCTGGCGCGAATGATTGCACGCCATCAGATTCTCGCGGCGGTCCTCGATCCATTTCACCGGCCGCCCCAGCCGCAACGCCGCCGCGCAAACCAGTACATCCTCGGGATAGATCTCGCCGCGCACGCCGAACCCGCCGCCGATGTGACACTCGTAGAGGTGCACCGACGAGGGGCTGCGGCCGAGCATGCGCGCGAGCAGATCGCGATTCGGATGCGGACGCTTGGTGGCCCCGTGAAGTTCGAGCACGTCGCGCGTCGCGTCGTAACGCGCGATCGCGCCGCGCGTCTCCAGCGGCACGCCCGAATGCCGGCCGATCGACAGATCGAGTTCGACCACCGCGTGTGCCGCGCGAAACGCGGCATCGATATCGCCATACTTCTTGCGAATCACCGTCGGCTCGGTGTCGCGGCCCGGTTCGAACTCACCCGGCGCCTGGCTTGCCGACAGGATCACCGGCAATTCCTCAATCTCGACTGTGACAAGATCGGCCGCGTCTTCGGCCTGATACGCGTCTTCGGCAAACACCACCGCCACCGGCTCACCGACATAGCGCACGCGCTCCCGCGCGAGCACCGGCTGGCGATAAGGCTCGAGCCCCCGTATATGGGTGGGGCGAAACTCAATCGGCGGAATCCATGCGACGTCGGTCGCGGTCCACACCGCAACGCAGCCCGGCGCCGCGAGCGCCCTGCTCGCGTCGATCGAGATGATCTTGCCGTGCGCGTGGTTGGAGCGCACCACGCGCATGTGCAACTGGTGCGGAAACGAAATGCTTGCGGCATAGCGGCCGCGGCCGGTGACCAGCGGCAGATCTTCCAGCCGCGTTACCGAACGGCCGACAAACTTTCCCCTGCCGGCCGGCTCGAAATTGCATGCGCTCATGTGCAGTATTTCCCTTTCACCGCGGCCGCATTTCCGCGGCCGCGGCGCGCACCGCCTTGATGATGTTCTGGTAGCCGGTGCAGCGGCACAGATTGGATGACAGAACGTCAACCAGTTCCTTGTCACTGATGTTGGGCTCGCGCTCCAGCACGCTTGCCGCGAGCATCAGAAACCCCGGCGTGCAGAAACCGCACTGCAACCCATGGTGTTCGATGAAGGCGCGCTGCAGCGGGTGGAGCTTGTCGCCATCGGCGAGTCCTTCGATGGTGCGGATGCTCTTGCCTTGAGCCTGCACGGCGAACATCAGGCAGGAGCGCACCGGATCGCCGTCGACAATGACCGTACACGTTCCGCACACGCCGTGCTCGCAGCCCGAGTTTGTTCCAGTCAGCCCGCATTCGTCGCGCAGCGTGTCGGCGAGCGTGCGGCGCGGCTCGACGCGTAGCGCGTAGTCCTTGCCGTTGATATTGAGCGTGATATCAGTCTTGTCGATCATAGGCTCTTCTCCGCCGCTTCCAAGGCGCGCTGCACCGCGGTGCGAGTAAGATCGCGCTTATAGCCGGCGGTCTCCGGTTTGTTATCGATCGGCTCGACTGTCTTGGCGGCAATATCCGCCGCCGCGCGAAATACGTCGCTCGCAGGCGCGCAACCTTTAAGCGCCGCCTCGGCCTCTGAAATCCGCCGCGGCTGCGCCTCCACGCCGCCGACACCGACGCGCGGATCGACTATGACACCGTGTTCGATACGATACGCTGCGAGACCCATTACCATCGCGAAGTCCCCGGCGCGGCGATTGAATTCGTAGAATCCAAAATGCGTGTCGGGCGAGGGCATCGGCAGACGCGTTTCGGCAAGCAGTTCATCAGGTTCGAGCGCGGTCGCCATCATTCCCTGGAAATAGTCGGCCGCCGCAATCGTGCGCGTCCCGCGCGCGCTTTTCGCCACCATCCTGGCGCCGAGCGTCGCCGCAACGAGGCACCATTCCGATGCAGGGTCGGCATTGGCAAGGCTGCCGCAAAAAGTGCCGCGAGTGCGGATCGGGTAATGGGCGATATAGCGCACGACGCCGGAGAGCAGCCGACCCAAAGGTCCCTCCACTACCGGGCGCTCAAAGCGCGCATGGCGCACGCACGCGCCGATCGCAAG
>PLYS01000603.1:13269-19456 GCA_003153455.1 Betaproteobacteria bacterium
GGCGCGTGATAAGCGAACTGTCCTGGCTTCATCGCCCTGTTTCCTCCTGACCATTACGTCTCGTGCCATGCGCGATCAACTTTTCGCGCTTCTCGGGTATCTGCAACGACTTGATGATGGTAACAGACAGTTTTGCGACGACAAACCTCAGCGGTGATCGGCGCCGACCGCCTCACCCACGCTTCCGAAACCATCGGCGCGCAGCCGTGCAGCGAGTTCGCGCTTGATGCGGCCGACCAGCGGGGGGCCATGAAATACCAGCGCGGAATAAAACTGCACCAGCGAAGCGCCGGCGCGGATCTTGGCGTAAGCATCGGCGCTGCTCGCGACGCCGCCGCAGCCTATGATCGGCAACTTTCCGCCGGTGAAACGGTACATATCAGCAAGGCAGGCCGTAGCCTTGGCCATCAAAGGCGGACCCGAAAGGCCGCCGGTTTCGCTTCGATCAGGACTGCGCAGAGCAGCCGGACGATCTACCGTCGTATTGCCCACGATCAGTCCGTCAATGCCGCTCGCCAGTGCGACCTCGGCGATATCACGCAACTGCTGTTGATCGAGATCGGGTCCGACCTTGGTGAGCAGCGGCGGCAGTCGCGCGGAATCCAGCGCGGCGCGGCGCCTTGCATCGAGCACCCGGGCAATCAATTCCCCGATCTGCGATTTTGCCTGCAACCCGCGCAAACCGGGCGTATTGGGCGATGATATGTTGCAGACCAGGTAATCGGCCAACCCGCACACCGCTTCGATGCCGGTCACATAGTCTCCTGCCGCGTCCGCAGCATCACGGTTCTTGCCGACGTTGGCGCCGACGATACCGGCTGCGCCGCCCTTGCGGCGCCGCTCCACGAGCCGCGCGATGAAAGCAGCGAGCCCTTTGCTGTTAAAGCCAAAGCGATTGATCAGCGCCTCGTCCTCGACCAGGCGGAACAATCGAGGCTTCGGGTTCCCCGGCTGCGGCAGCGGTGTCACGGTTCCCGCCTCGACGAAGCCGAAACCGAGCCCGAGTACCGCATCGATCACCTCGGCGTCCTTGTCGAAGCCCGCAGCGAGGCCGAGCGGATTGCTGAACGCGAGGTTCCACACGCGAGTGGATAGGATCGGATCGTCCGGCGCGGCGCTGCCGCCGGCCAGGCCGTGCTTGAGCGCCCAAATCGTTGCATGGTGCGCTGTCTCGGGATCGAGCAAAAACAACAACGGCCGCGCGAGACGGTAGATCAAGTTCCCCCCCTCCCCAACCCTCCCCCGCGCTACGCGCAAGGGAGGGAGTCTTCAGTGCTCACGGCTTCAGGTAGTGTGCCATTCCAGCCATTCATGACTTCGGCGCCGCCCGCCCGAACAGCCGCACGATCGCGTCCCATAGTACCTTCGCGATCAGTGTAAGGCCCGAGATCGGCTTGGCTGGCGGCGCTGATGCGACAGGCGTCTCCGAGCTTGCGACGGAAGAACGATTCGCGGCGAGCTCGACCTTCAGCGCATCCCCAAACTGTCCGATCAGCTGCGATGCGAAGCTTTGGATCATGCCGGAGCCACGCCCATATTGCGCGATCGAGCCCGACAATTTCACGTTGGTGTGGACCAATACCTTGCTGCCGCTCCCGGCCGGCTCGATCCTGAAATCGATTACCGAGTCGGTGCTGCCGCGGCCCTTGGGATCCGAGCCCTGCGCCTTGACGCGGGCCTTGTGACTGGCGTGATCGATTTCCTCGAGCTTGGCCTGGCCTACGAGCGAGAGCGCCACCGGACCGAGCCGGACCGCGACCTTGCCCTTGTAAGTCACATCGTCTACAACTTCGGTCAGTTCGGCTCCGGGGATGCAGGTAGCAATACGCCTGATGTCCAGCAGCAACTTCCATGCTTCGGCTGGAGGCAAAGGTACATCCAACGTGTTATCGAACTCCATGCACTACCCGCCACTCGATCTGCTCACCGCCGCGATACACGAAGGCGCGCTCCTCCGGGCCATCGAACAACACTTCTTCCGGTGCAGTCCACGCCGAACGTTCGAGCGTGATGGTTTCAGTGTTCGGCTTGAGGCCGTAGTGCCTGGGTCCATTGAGCGAGGTGAATGTCTCGAGCTTGTCGAGCGCGTCCGCCGCGGCAAAAACCTTGGCGTAGGTTTCGATCGCAACGGGAGAGTTGAACAGCCCCGGAATGCCGACGACGGCCAGTTTCTTCGCCACCGGATGCGGCGCGGAGTCGGTGCCCAGAAAGAAACAGGAATCTCCCGAGGTCGCCGCTTCGACCAGCGCACGCCGGTCTTGCTCGGTCTTGATCACCGGCATGCAATACATGTAGGGCCGCAGCCCATATCCCAGCCAATCGGTGCGGTTCAGGACCAGGTGATAGGGGGTTATGGTTGAACCGACCTGCGGCGCCGCGCTGCGCACGTAGTCAACCCCGATCTTCGACGAAACATGCTCCAGCACGAATTTCAGTCCCGGGAAATCCCTGGTCCACGGAATCAACCGCCGCTCGATGAACACGGCTTCGCGGTCAAACACATCGATTTCAGGACCGACCTCTTCGCCATGCATCAGGAACGGCATGCCGATCTTTTCCATGCGCGCGAGCACCGGCCGGATCTTCGTATAGTCGGTGACGCCCGCGGTCGAGTTCGTGGTGGCGTTCGCCGGGTACAGTTTGACTGCGGTGAACACGCCGTTCCTGAAACCGCTCTCGACCTCGTCCGGATCGGTGTGATCGGTGAGGTAACACGTCATCAGCGGCGTGAATGTCGAGCCCTCGGGCCGCGCATCGAGAACCCGCTGGCGGTACGCGGCGGCGTCTTTCACGCCCACGATCGGTGGCAACAGGTTCGGCATGATGATCGCCCGCCCGAAGTGCCTCGCCGTGAAAGGCAGAGACGCCTTGAGCATGGCGCCGTCACGCACGTGCAGGTGCCAGTCGTCGGGCTTACGAATAGTAATACGATCGGTCATAACTCTCGCGTCAACTGTAACCAGTTGCCTCTCGATCCGTGAATCGTAACTCGTGAATAGTGACTGGTCTTACCAACCATCGCGCGTGCCTTCGCTGTTACGAATCACGAACCACCAATCACGAGTCACGGTTCTAACTGATTCCCATCATACCCGCCTCGTAGGTATCGCGCGGCGGGTGATCGAGCATCGCACCGGTCAGATCGGCCACCCGCTGGTAGCCTCGGCCTTGGCACCATTTCTCGAGCCCATCGATGATCGCGATCATCCCGGTGGGATTGCGGAAGTTGAGGAAACCGATCTCGACCGCGGTCGCGCCGGCGAGCATGTATTCGACCACATCCTCCACCTGCATGATGCCACCGCAGCCGATGATCGGGATTTTTACCGCCTTCGAGCACTCGTTCACCATGCGCACGATGATGGGCTTGATGCCCGGACCCGAAATACCGCCGTATCCATTGCCGATGCACGAGCGGAACGTATCCGTATTGATCTTGAGCCCGAGGATAGTATTGGACACGGTCAGCGCATCCGCTCCCCCTTTCTCGGCTGCCTCCGCGACCGCGGTGATTTCGCCGGCGTTGGGCGACAACTTGGCCCATAGCGGTTTCCCCGTCGCCGCGCGGCACTCTTTGACGACCTTGTAGGTGTGTTCCTCGTTCAGCGCGAAATTGCCGCCCCCGGGCTTGCGCGTCGGGCATGAGATATTGATCTCGATGGCGTCGACACCGGGCACGCTCACGTCGCGCGCCATGTTCGCAAAATCCTCGATCGTCTCGGCGGAAATGCTGCAGACAAGCGGCGGCTTGAAGCGCTTGTACTCCGCGAGCTGCACGTCAAGGAAATATTTGAGACCTTTGGTCGGCAACCCGATTGAGTTGATCATCCCGGCGTGAATCTCGGACACGCGCGGGGGCGGATTGCCTGCGCGGTACGGACGCGATACGGTCTTCGCCACCAGCGCGCCGAGGCGGTTCAGATCGATTACCTGCGAGAACTCCGCCGAAAACGTGCCGGACGCCGGCATGACCGGATTCGCGAGCGCCAGGCTCCCGATATTGACTGAAAGATCTACCATCCCAGGCACTCCTGCAGGTCGAACACGGGTCCTTCGACGCACACGCGGCGCATCTCCCGCTTGCCGTTGACTTCGAACGTGCGCACGCAGATGTAGCACGGCCCGAGCCCGCAGGCCATGATTTGCTCCATCGCCATCTGGCCGGGGATGTGATGTTCCCTGCCGAGGCGCTTCATCAACTGCATCAAACGGTTCGAGCCGCAGGTAAAGAACGCATCAGCCTTGTGCTCCGCAATCAACCGCCTGAGGATAGCCTCGACATTCTCGGCCGCGCTCGTACCATCGGTATCGAGCACCTTGATGACCGTGCCGACAGTCTCGAACAAGTCGGCCGCCATCGCCAGTTCCTCACTGCGGGCGCTCAGAATAGCTGTTACCCGCACGCCCCGCTCGCCGGCCAGTTGGGAGATCGGCGCCATGGTCGCAAGCCCGACACCACGGCCGAGCACCACGACGTTCTTCCAGCCTGGTTCCAGCTTGAAGCCGACGCCCAGGGGCCCGACCATGCTAAGGTTGTCTCCCGGTACCAGCGTCGCGAGGCCCTTGGTGCCGCGCCCGACAACCTTGTACAGGAACTCCAGGCGCCCGCTCGACCGCGCGACGCGGTAGACGCTTTGGGGGCGGCGAAACCAGACCTCACCCTCGTCCGGGGACGGGCACAGCAGTTGAAAAAACTGGCCGGGTTTAGCAGCCAGCGCCTTGGGCGTGGCCTTGACGACGAGATGCTTATATTCCTCGTTGACCCAGTCGTGGGCGACCACCGGGCATATCGTCTCTTCGACCGGACACTGGGCGGGTGAATGCCCAGTCGCGGGCTGACCCGTGATGACTGCTGCACTAGCATATGATTGATTTTGCATGTAAAGTTTTGATACTTTAGACGACCTGCGATTTAATGAAAACGTTAAACGGGAGAGTTTGCGAGTATACCGCGCTCTCACCATCAACCACTGATCGGACCACCCATGCCCCGGCTGACACTTGTCCCCGGCATTGTCGTCGAATCCTGGCGCGACGCCGAAATCGAAGGCTATTTTCGGGATAGCTACCGAATACAGATTTTTCTTGCTAGGAGCGTTTACTCATGGCCCGTCCAAGTAATGTTCGTGTTGGTATAGTTCTGCCTCATTCCTTTTATGGCGAGGCCGAATGGCAAAACGCCGAGCGGGCAATCACGTATGCCGATGAAGCTGCGGGCAAGGGTGCGCAGCTTCTTCTTTATCCGGAAGGTTATCCGGGGCCGATGACCGGCCCCTTGGACAATCCCAAGTTTCCGTTCGATCCGGTTGAGGAGCTTAAAAAGAAGGCCAAGCAGCACTCGATGTACATCATTGCCGGAAACGTCACGACCAGTGATGTTCCCGGGGCGCACCTCTTGAACTTGAGGCTTTTTGGTCCGGAGGGAACAGAACTTGCGTGTTACCTCCGCCAACAACCGGACACTCCTCCGCTAAACGCGTACCTATATGGAGGAAAGGGACATCTGTTGCCTGGCAAGCAGCGCATCGTGGTCGACACCGATCTGGGAAAAATCGGGCTTTTGATTTGCAGTGAACTTTGGTGTCCGGAGCTTCCGCGCATGCTGATGCTGAGAGGGGCGGAAATCATTGTGTCGCCGATCCACGGGAGGCACAGTCAAACCGGCCTTTCGTTACAGGACACGTGGCACTGTCTCGCCCGCGCGCGCGCGGCAGAAAACCTTTGCTATGTGCTCTCCACGCAGAATCTTTATGTGTCCGAACATTTCGATTACCGGACGCAGATGTCGGCCGGTGCTATCGCTGCCGGTCCAGAGCGCATGGAAGGCATCAGATCAGAGCCCGGTGTGCTTATTACGGATCTGGATATGGATAGACTGCATTATCTTCGAACACGAAATTTCGATGAGGAGAATCTCTCGGTTCCCGACGATCCAAACTGGCGCCCCATCGGCTGCCGTCCAGGACAGATTTATGAGCGGGATCCATCTCTTTATAAGGAGCTGTGTGAGCCGAGTCCCTATTCTCTGGACTACGAATATTGGCGTAATGGCAACCTGGATGGATGGATTGCAGAATATGACCGCATTTACGAAGGGGATTACAAACGCATCTTAAAAAAATACGGCGGCCCATTTCGATTCAAGGAACGTTGATCCGGCACAAAGAAGACTTCTTGGCAAAGGCGC
>PLYS01000440.1 GCA_003153455.1 Betaproteobacteria bacterium
CGCGTACGGAAATCCCCGGCTGTGCTGATAATATTGCCGCCGCCGACAGGTGCGCTAAACTAGCAACGTTGCCCCGAACAACATCACTCTGCCGTATTCCAAAGGAGGTTGCCGCTATGAACATCACGTTAAGCCTTGGGCCGCTGATTTCACTTATCGCGGGAATACTCATTCTGATCATTCCCCGTCTTCTCAATTACATCGTTGCGATTTATTTGATTGTCATCGGATTGATTGGAATTTTCGGCGTTCACAATTGGCGCCTGTGATGCAANNCGCGCCGTGATCGGCCGCGTGAGGAATTCGAAATCGCAGCCGCGGTCGGCCTGCTGCACCGTGTCGAGGAACAGTTTGCGGTAGCCGCGCTCGTCGCCGGCGCGCGCTTTCCGCGCTTTCCATTGCTTGCGCCGCGCGGCGAGTTCGGCATCCGATACCAGCAGGTCGAGCCTGCGCTTCGCAACGTCGAGCCGGACGCGGTCACCGGTTTTGACCAGCGCGAGCGGCCCGCCGACGGCGGATTCTGGCGTGATATGAAGCACAATCGAGCCGAACGCGGTGCCGCTCATGCGCGCGTCGGATATCCGCACCATGTCCTTCACGCCTTTTCGCGCGAGCTTTTTCGGAATCGGAATATAGCCCGCCTCCGGCATTCCCGGCGCGCCTTTCGGCCCCGCATTGCGCAGCACGAGGATATCGTCCGGCGTTACGTCGAGACCGGGCGCGTCGATGCGCGCGGCCATGTCTTCGAGCGAATCGAACACCACAGCGCGGCCTTCGTGCTGCATGAGTGTCGGCGTTGCCGCTGACTGCTTGACGATAGCACCGCCGGGCGCAAGGTTGCCGCGCAACACCGCGATGCCGCCATTCTTGAAGATCGGATGCTTGAACGGCCGCACCACGTTCTGCCTCCATCCCGGCGGCGCAGCGTCGATGTTCTGGCCCAGCGTCTTGCCGGTAATCGTGAGCGCCCTGGTTTTCAGCAGCGGCCGCAACTCACGCAGTATCGTCACCACCCCGCCCGCCTTTTCGAGGTCTTCCATATAGTGCTGGCCGGTCGGCTTGAGATCGACCAGCACCGGCGTCTTGCTGCCCATACGGTCGAACGCATCGAGATCGATTTCGATGCCGAGCCGCCCCGCCATCGCCGCCAGATGCACGATCGCATTGGTCGAGCCGCCGATTGCGAGCAGCATAGTGAGCGCGTTCTCGAACGCATCCGGCGTCATGATCTTGTCGGGCGTGAGTCCTTCCTTTGCGATAGCCACCGCGCGGGCGCCGGTTGCCTCGGCATTACGCATGCGCTCCGACATCACCGCCGGCGTGCACGCGCCTCCCGGCAGCATCATGCCGAGCGCTTCGGTCACGCACGCCATGGTGCTCGCCGTGCCCATCACCATGCAGGTGCCGGCGGAAGGCGCAAGCTTGGCATTGACCGCGTTGATTTCCCGCGCGTCGATTTCGCCGGCGCGAAACCGCGCCCAGTAGCTGCGGCAGTCGGTGCACGCGCCGAGCCGCTCTCCCTTGTGATCGCCGGTCAGCATCGGACCGGTAACGAGCATGATTGCCGGCACGTTGGCGCTTGCCGCGCCCATCAAGAGCGCCGGCACGGTCTTGTCGCAGCCGCCGATCAGCACGCAGGCATCCATCGGCTGCGCACGGATCATCTCCTCGGTATCGATCGCCATCAGGTTGCGCAGGAACATGCTGGTCGGGTGCGCGAACGACTCGTGCAGCGTGATGGTCGGAAACTCGACCGGCAGCCCGCCGGCAAACATGATGCCGCGCTTCACCGCCTCGATCAGATCGGGCACGGTGCGGTGACAGGCGTTGAAGCCGCTGTAGGTGTTGGTGATTCCGATGATGGGACGTTCGAGCGCATCATCGGAATAGCCCATCGCCTTGATGAACGCCTTGCGCAGGAACAGCGAAAATTCCTCGTCGCCGTACGCGGTGAGCCCGCGGCGCATGCCGCGCTTTTTGCTTGCCATAGGAGTTGACCGTCGACTGATAGAGTCCCCACACGATAACGAAAGCGGCAAATTGACGCAAGCTCGGCGCGCCGCCTACAATCGAAACCCCATTTCACACCACGTACAAAACTCCCATGGTTGAAAAGAAGCCCCTCGGCAGGCTGCCGCGCGACGCAATCCGCATGCTGGAGCAGCGCAAATACAAATGAAACCGTCCAATCTGATCTTCATTCAGTCCGACAACCACAACCGGCAGGTCGTCGCCTGTTACGGCCATGCAATCGTCAAGACGCCGACGCTCGACAAGATCGCGAGCCGCGGCGTGCGCTTTGCCGCGAGCTACAGCACGAGCGCACTGTGCTGCCCGGCGCGCGCGGCGATGGCGACCGGCCGCTACGCGCATCAAACCGGCTACTGGGACAACGCCATCGCCTACGATGGCCGGATTCCGAGCTGGATGCACCGACTGCGCGAACAGGGGCACACCGTCGTCGCAATCGGCAAGCTGCATTACCGCAGCAGCGACGATGACAACGGCTTTACCGAGGAAATCATGCCGATGCATCTGCACGAGGGCAAAGGCGCGATCAAGAATCTGCTGCGCGGCTACGATGCGGAGCCGCGTCTGACCGACGACAGCAAGTGGAAGCTGTATACGCAGCGCTCGGGCGTCGGCGAAACGCACTACCAGGACTACGACCGCCAGATCACCGCCAAGGCGATCGAATGGCTGCGCGCCAACACCGGGCGCGGCGACAAGCCATGGGCGCTCAAGATCGGCTACATCAAGCCCGCACCCGCCGTTCTCGGTGCCACAACGGCTCTACGACTTGTACCCCGAGGACAAAATGCCGCTGCCGGTACGCTACCGCCCCGGCGACCGCTCCGAACATCCGGCCGCGCGCCATCTGCGCGACATCGACGGCTATCACGAGATGACCGACGAGCGGATGCTCAGACGCGTCGCCGCCGCTTACTTCGGCCTCATCACGCATCTCGACGAGCAGATCGGCGCGGTAATGAAGGTCGTCGAGGAACTCGGGCTGCTGGCGAACACGCGCATCGTCTATACCAGCGACCACGGCGAACTCTTCGGCTGGCAGGGCATGTTCGGCAAGAAGAGTCTTTACGAAGGCTCGGTTGGCGTGCCGCTCCTGATCGCCGGCCCGGACGTGCCAGCGAACCGCGTGGTACGGCAGCTTGTTTCGCACGTCGATCTGTTCCCGACGGTGGTCGAATGCGTGGGGGCAGCGCTCGCCGCCTCGGACAATGACCTGCCAGGTGTCTCTTTGTTTCCCGCCGTAAACGGTAACGAATCGCAGCGGCCGGCGTTCGCCGAGTATCACGCGCAGGGCTCGAAAGCAGGCCAGTTCATGCTGCGCGACGGCCACCTGAAACTCATCTACCACATCGGCATGCCGGCGCAGCTGTTCGATCTCGCGGCGGATCCGCATGAAGCGCACGATCTCGTCGAGGAAGGACGCGATGAGGGCCGTGTGAAGGCCCTCGAAGCGACGCTGAGGAGAATTTGCGACCCCGAGGAAGTGGACCGCCGCGCGAAAGCCGACCAGCGCAAGATGGCCGATTTCTGGGGCGGCCCGGACAAGCTGCGCGGCGCGGAGCAGATCCTCTTTACCCCGCCGCCCGGCGTTTCGAGCGCCGACGCGTGGGCAATTCCGAAGCAGTAACGGAAATCAGCCTTAGCGCCCGCTTTCCAAGTAAGGAATGAATTCTCGGTCTGCGCCCAGCATGTGCTTGGCAATGATGTCGTGGGCCAGAAACCGGATTACCTCACCGATGCCCAGCGTGCCGGCACGAAACCGCCCTACCAGCGTGGCGGCGTTATTGGCGAGTTCGCGATGCAGGGCGGCATGTTTCGCAGTTCCGGGATAGTCGGCTGCCGCGAGAATCGCCTCCTCATCATGGAAATGCTCAACCACATCGTGAATCAAGGTGTCGATGGTCGCTCCTACCTCATCCACGGGTCCCCCGGAGAGTATCGCGACTCTCAGAACGTTGGCGTCATCGAACAGACCTTGGTGTTGTGTGTCCATCACGGCGTTGCCGGAAAGGGAGTGACCATCGGGACCGTACCTGGCGAGTCGCTCAATTAACCGCCGGTCTTTCGCTGACAGGGGAAGGGGAGCCGCCGACTTCTTACCGAACAAACTTAAGAACGGCCCTGTTTTCATCAACACCCAGTACGCGCCACACAGCAAGCCGACGATGCTAAGAAGTTCTCCGGCCACCCAAATCAGATCAAGAACCATGTATACCTCCCTACGGTGAGACTGACTTTATCTACCCCAGGATAAGGGCCGTGCCAAGGAAGCTACGCCTGCGCTACGAAACTGTCAATTCAGCATCAGGCTCGCGCGAAATCCCGGCTGCAGCGTGCCGTCGAGCAGGCGCTTGCCCTGGTTCTCGAGCACGAAGCTCCTAGCCGAGCCGCCGAGCAGCGCCTCGCGCACCTTGTAAGGGTCGATGTTCATTTTTTTCGCCAGATACCGAGGCCGACGAAGCCGACCGGCGTGGCTGTCGTCATTGCATTACTCATCCGAACTCCTTCGCTTGTGTTTGGCGCTCCGTTTGGCCTGGCGGTCCATTCCGCCCCGTGCTGGAGTTGACAATTTAGATTGCCTCGTCACAATAGATTCATACATGAACCCGATCGTCATCATCGGCAGTGGGCTTGCCGGCTACAACGTCGCGCGCGAACTGCGCAAGCTCGACAAGCAATCTCCGCTGACCGTGATCAGCGCCGATAGCGCGCATTTCTATCCCAAGCCGATGCTGTCGAACTCGCTCGCCGTTAATAAAGCTCCTGAGAGCATCCCGATAAGTACTTCGGAGCAGATGGCAAGCCAGCTCAACGCCACGCTGCGCGCACATACCCGCGTTACCGCCCTCGATCCGGCGCGGCGCGCGATTCACATCGGCGACGAGCGCGTCAATTACTCGAAGCTGGTGCTCGCGCTCGGCGCCGACCAGATCCGGGTTCCGCTCAAGGGCAGCGCGGTGGAACGCGTAATGACGGTCAACGATCTCGAGGACTACGGGCGCTTGCGTGCCGCGATCAAGGACAAGCGCGCGGTCGCCATCATTGGCGCCGGCCTGATCGGATGCGAATTTGCCAACGACCTCACCAGCGCCGGCTTCAAAGTCGACGTAATCGACATCGCCAGGCAACCGCTGCCGCGCCTGCTGCCGCCGGAAGGCGGCGCGCTGCTGCAGCGCAAGCTCGCTGCTCTCGGCGTAACATGGCATCTCGGCGTCAGCGTCGCCGCAATCGACAGCAACGACGACGGCGTGCGCATCACGCTTGCCGACGGCGCCATGTTTGACGCAGATGTCGTGCTGTCCGCGATAGGATTGAAGCCGCGCATCACGCTGGCACGGGCGGCGGGGCTCAAGACCAACCGCGGCATCGTCGTCAGCCGTAACCTCGACGCCAGCGCGCCGGACGTCTATGCGCTCGGCGATTGCGCCGAAGTCGAAGGACGGGTGCTGCCGTTCGTAATGCCGATCATGCATGCGGCGCGCGCGCTTGCCGCTACGCTCTCCGGCAAACCGACTGCGGTGGTATATCCCGCGATGCCGGTGCTGGTCAAAACACCGGCGTGCCCGACCATCGTCTCGCCGCCGCCCGCCGGCGCCGCCGGCAGCTGGAGCATCACCGCCGATGACGAAAGCGTGAAGTCGCTGTTCCTCGGCGCCGACGGGAAACTGCTCGGCTTTGCATTGCATGGCAAGGCCGCCGCTGAACGCGGTGCGCTGACTCAGCAGTTACCGCCCGTTCTCGCTTAGCGCTCCACTATTGCGGCTGAAGGCCGATCTGCTTCACGATGGCCGCTTGGTGCACGATATCCTTCCGGATGAACTCGGCGAACTCCTCCGGCGAACTGCCGATCGGGATCAGGCCGTTGTCCGCGAGGTACTTCTTCGTTTCCGGCAGCGCGATCGCCTTTATCACTTCACCGTGGACGCGGCGGACGATTTCCGCCGGCGTACCCGCGGGGAACCAGATGCCGTGGTAACACGTCATGTCGAATCCGGTCAGGCCCGCTTCCTGGAACGTCGGGATATCGGACACCTCCGGCTGGCGGCGCGGGCCGCTGATGCCGAGCGCGCGCAGCCGCCCGGCTTGAATATAAGGCACCGCGGTCGTCGCGCTTGCCACCATGGCTTCGATATGCCCGCCGAGTACGTCGTTAAACGCAACTGCCGTGCCCTTGTAAGGTACGTGCAGGAGGTTAATGCCGGCCATCGCGGCAAACAGCGCGGCGCTCACGTGCGGCGGACTGCCGATCCCGGCCGACGCGTATTTGATCTCTCCTGGCCGCGCTTTGGCGAGCGCGATGAATTCCTTGATCGAGCGCGCGGGCAGCGACGGGTGAACGACGAGCAGATTACCGTAGGTCACGTCGATCTCCGAGACCGGCGCGAAATCATTCACGGTATCGTACGGCAACTTCTTGTAGTAGGACGGGTTTGCGGTGTGCGAACAGTTCGTAATCAGCATCGTGTAGCCGTCCTTCGGCGCCCGCGCGACCGCTTCGGTGCCGATCGTGCCGCTCGCGCCGGTGCGGTAATCGAAGACGAACGGCTGGCCCAGTGTTTCTAGCATCCGTTGCGTGACCGCGCGCGCGGGCACCTCGATCGGGCTGCCCGGGCTGAACGGCACGACCACGCGGATCGGCTTCGTCGGCCAGTTGTCGTGCTGTGCTTCGGCCGCGGTCGCGGGCGCGGCAACCGCCAACCCAACGATGACGGCAGAGATTTGCAACATCGTCATGGCGCACTCCTTTCGGGTCAGGACAGCAGGCCGGCGGACTGGAGCTCCTGTTTCAGCGTGCGTTTCTCGTCGGCCGTGAGCGGCTGCATCGGAGCCCGCGGCGCGCCGCCGGTGAATCCCAGCAGCTCGCTCCAGTACTTGATGGCGCTGATCGGAACGCTCGGCGCCGACCACTTACTGTTCATCCAGCGGTCGGCGATGCGGCGCAACGGATCCATGGTCTTCGACACGGCGCGCGCGCCGGCCACGTCCCCTGCCATCGCCTTCTGCGTGTACTCGTGCATGGTTTGCCGCCCCGCGACCTGCAACAGGTAGGGGTCGGGACTGGACATGAACAACTTGTCCTTGTGTTTGATGATGTTGTCGAGCCAACGTCCCTCGTTGGGATCGCAAACGACGATTTTCCCGCCGGCCAGGCGCCGCACTTCGTCGGTGTGAGCGGGCGGCAGAGGGTTCTTGATGCAGAAAATGTTCTCGATCTCAGCGATGCGCGCAACCAATTCCGGCGAGAGCGAGTAGCCGCAGATCGGCGTGTTGAACAGGGACACGGCAATATCGACCTCAGCGCACAGGCCCTGGAAGAATCCGTAAAGGTCGTCGGGTTCGTGCGTGCTCACCGCCGGATTGCTGACGATGACGTAAGTCGACCCAATCTGCTGCGCGTGCTGGGTAAGCGCGATGGTGTCCCGCAGGCTCATGCAGCCGGTGTGCGCCAGAGTCTGGGCCTTGTCGCCTACTTCCTCGACCACGATTTGCTGTCCGCGCCGGCGATCTTCCATCGTCAGGGACCAGTACTCGCCGACCAGGCCGCCGAAGAAGAGGCCGTCGAGCTTGAGCACATCGACGTATTTGCGGACGTCCCTGCGCAGGCCCCCCTCGTCGAGTTCCCCCTTTGCCGTGAACGGGTATGGGATCGCGGCCCAAATGCCGTGCAAATTAGCCCTTCCGAATGCCTTGGCTTCGGATTTCCGATAACGCATGATTTTTCCTCTTTCAGTGACTGAAGAATGTTGCAAGTCTTGTGGAAGATTTGCGGTCTGGAAGCCCGCGCGCTACCTAGGGAAGCATCGCGCCTCCCGGAGCGCGGGTATGATGACTTGAGGAATCCCGCCAGCCGCCTCTCGCTTCAGCCGGCATTATGAGTGGACGCGAGACGAAGTGTCAAGAAACTGAAACCGTAATCGAGAAGATGTTCGTGGGGCTGCTCGTCATCTCCGCGATCGGTACTTTGCTGAACATCATACTGAAGTTTACCCTGCCGCCGCGCGGCGCGGCGCACTCCTGCGGAAATACGATAGCCCTGCCAGCAGCGTCAGCGCGCCGGCCGCATTGAAAGCGATTGTGTAACTTGCGCTGACGGCCACGATCACCCAAAAGAGAAACGGCATTACCACCACGCCGAAGTAGGTGAATGCGAGCGAGGCGCCGGTCATGAGTGCGACATTGCCGGCAGGCGCGATGCGGGCGACTTCCGCTACGTAAACGCCATTCCAGCCGATCGCGGTTGCGCCGAACACGACGCACAGCGCGACAATCGCAGGCAACGGCCAGCCGGGGGTGACCTGGCCCATCGCGAACGACGACAGCGCAGTGACCACGCCGAGCGTTCCGAGCACGATGCGTGCGCTGCCGATGTAATCGGCGACAATGCCCCACAGCACGCGGCCAATGATACCGCTGACCATCGCCGCCGAGAACGCGAATCCCGCGTTGATCAGGGTCAGCACGGCACGCTCGGTCAGGAACACCACCAGGTACGACGCCATGCACACCTGGATTCCGGCATAAACAAATGATGCCAACGCGCCATGGCGCAACTCGGCATGAGCCATAACCATGCGCAGCAGACTCGCGAGCGACGGCCGCGGCGTCAGCGGCGCATCGCGCCTGATGCGGTCGTAGCGGCCGCGCACCGCTTCCAGGCCAAACGCGCAAAGCACGCTGAGCGCCGCAATCGTCAGCACCGCCGCTTTCCAGCCGAAAACGAGCAACAGCCCCGGCACCGCCACGCCGGCGATGGCGCCGCCGACCGGCACGCCGGTTTGACGGATCGACATGATCGCATTGCGCATGCGTTCCGGCGTGCGCGTCACCAGGATTTCCGAGCCGGCCGGCGTGATCGGCCCGTAGCCGCAGCCGATAAGCAGCGCGCCCACCACCAGCGCGCCCGGGTGTGCGAGCGCGCACAGCGCAAGGCCGCCGCCGGTCAATAGCAGGCAATATTGGGTGACGCCGATCGCGCCGCACCGCGCGATGAGCGTACCGCCGAACAGCGCCGACAGCGTAGCCGTCGCGTAAATCAGCGCGGCGAATATGCCGATCGCGCTGGCCGCCACCCCGACGTCAGCCTGCGCCGCCGGCGCGAGGACCGCGAGCGTAGAAGCCGTCAACGCTATCGCCGCCTGCGCCAGCAGCGTCAGTGCAAGCGCAATGGCGAGATCCTTCATTTAGCGCGCTGCGCCGCGGCGAGCGCCTGGTCTATATCCCAGAGAATGTCGTCGATGCACTCGATGCCTATCGACAGCCGGATCATGTCGGGGGTTACGCCGGCTGTGAGTTGCTCTTGCTCCGAGAGCTGGCGGTGCGTGGTCGACGCGGGATGTATCACCAGCGTCTTGGCGTCGCCGACGTTGGCAAGATGGCTCATGAACTGCGCCGCCTCGATAAATTTCACCCCGGCCTGCTGTCCGCCCTTGACGCCGAAAGTCATGACCGCACTCGCGCCTTTGGGCAGATACTTCTGCGCCAGCGCGTAATACTTGCTGCTCTCGAGTCCCGGATAGTTGACCCAGGACACTTGCGGATGCGCCTCGAGGAATTTCGCCACGGCGAGAGCATTCTCGCAGTGGCGCTGCATGCGGACATGCAGAGTTTCCAGTCCCTGCAGCAATAGAAACGCATTGAACGGCGACAGCGCGGGGCCGAAAGTGCGCAGCGTTTCCATGCGCGCTTTCATGGTGTAGCCGAAGTCGCCGAACGTCTCGAAAAANNCCGCCCATGGTCGTGCCGTGGCCGCCGATATACTTGGTCGCCGAATGCACGACGATGTCGGCCCCGAATTCGAAGGGACGGCACAGATACGGCGAGGCAAATGTGTTGTCGATGACGAGCGGGATACCGGCGTCTTTCGCGATCGCCGCGACCGCCGCGATGTCGAGCACGTTGATCTGCGGATTGCCGATGGTCTCGGCATAAAGCAGTTTGGTTTTCTTGGTGATCGCCTTCCTGAAATTCTGCGGGTCGTCGGGATTGACGAATTGGGTGTCGATGCCGAGTTTGCGCAGGTTCACTTCGAGGAGCGCATAGGTGCCGCCATAGAGCGTGCTCGCCGCAACGATCTCGTCGCCCTGCTGGCATAGTGTCAGTACTGCGACCATTTCCGCCGCCTGGCCGGTCGCCGCCGCAACCGCCGCGCGGCCGCCTTCGAGCGCCGCCATGCGCTCCTCGAAAACCGCGGTGGTTGGATTCGAAATCCGCGTGTAGACGTTGCCAAAGGTCTGCAGGTTGAACAGGCTCGCCGCGTGCTCGGCGTCGTCGAAAACGTACGACGTGGTCTGATAAATCGGCGCCGCGCGCGCGCCGGTCGCCGCGTCTGGTATTTGCCCGGCGTGCAGGCACAGCGTTTCGATTCCGAATTTTCGATCAGCCATAGACTTTGCCAGTGAAGGGTGAACGGGTGAAGGGGTTACTTCTTCCCCTGCTCCTTGCTCCTTGCTCCTTGCTCCTTGCACCTTGTTCCTCACCGCCGTTTGGCGGAGATCACGCCGGTATTAACGCCGGCCCAGTTCAGGCCGCCGAACAATCGCGCGTATTCGATCTTCACGCAACGGTCCATCACCACTTCGAGGCCGGCCCGGCGCGCCTTTTCCGCGGCGGCCTCGTTGACGACACCGATCTGCATCCAAAGCACCTTCGCGCCGATCGCGATCGCGCCTTCCGCGAGTGGCATGATCTCCTCGCTGTTGCGGAAGCAGTCGACGATATCCACCTTGCCCGGAATGTCGCGCAACGCGGGGTAGCATTTCTGCCCGAGCACTTCCTGATACGACGGATTGACCGGTATCACGCGGTAGCCGTGATCGAGCATGTACTTGGCCGCGAAATGGCTCGGACGGTACCAATTGGCGGACAGGCCGACCATCGCAATCACGTGGTTGTCTTTGAGAATGCGGCGCAACGTCTGAATGTCGTCCATAGTGCACTAATCCAGAATCAACTTTATTTGCCAACTGCAACAGAATGATTCTAGCACCGTTTGTGGTGCTTTCTGGCGCGCACAAAAATCTATCGATTTGATAGATTTGATCTTTGCATTTTTATGGTTTTAAATATCCTTTGCTGCCGCACACTGTGACGTCGGCGATTGGCTGCAAGTGCCCTCATGTTTTTGGCGTAGGCCATTAGTTCTATATACGGCGTGCGGCCGGCTCGAAATAATTGTGCTCAGAGTGCGCGGGCTCCAACAATAACGTCATTGCCCCCAATCTCACGGGAGGAGAGACATGCCACTGGTAAGGCACAAGATCAAACGCTACGGCTGGCTGTCGGACACTCCCGACCAGCGCGACCATGTATATGTCGCGCCCGTAGTACAGCTCAAGAAGCTCCCGCCGAACGTTAATCTGCATCCGCAGTGCCCGAAGGTCATCTACAACCAGGGCCAACTCGGTAGTTGCACCGCCACCGCGATCGTATGCGCGATCCAGTTGTCCATTCGCCCTCGGCTTTTCAGTTTACAAAAGCTTCGAAAGCACAGCGGTGGCTAAAACCGGCATCGTACCCATGCCTGCGTCGAGCGAAAACCACCCGGCGGCCACGCGGTGCTTGCCGTTGGCTACGACGATACCCAACAGCGCTTCATCGTTCGCAACTCGTGGGAAAGAAGTTGCGCCATGCGTGGATACTTCACGATGCCGTATGCGTATTTAACGGATTCGAATCTTTTGGATGATCAGTGGACGATACGCGTCGTCGCCAATTAGATCGGGAAACTCCATGCAAACGTATTCCAAAGTCGGAACTGATGCAACGTTGTTGGTTGATGGTCAACGCGAATTTAAATCACTCCGACCCCAATTAACGGTCATCGGAACGCAGGACCGGGAAGCAGTGGAGACGAGAGGGGGGAAAGAGAAATGAATGCAAGAGGATTGTATGCGCTGTTAATTGTTGCCACGATATCAGGCTGTGCGCTGACTTCCGGCTCTGACCGGCAAAACCTATTTAACCCTCCTGGAATCCACGTATCCACTGACGTAAAGAGCGAGGCCGTCGGAGCAGGGCAAATTCCGATTACCCAATACTATGATGCATTGAAGAAGGCGCAAGAGAACGCAAAGGATGCGGAAAAGATTTCCGACTTGATCGATAAGGGCATCGGCCTCACAAGCGCATATTGTCTCCGATGGTTTCAGAGGCTTGATGAGGTCCAGCGAAGACTGGATATACAGGAGAAGGATTTCAACGTAGTTCGGCAGTTGGGAACCGCGTTCCTCGGGATCGGCAAGGCGATACCCAACTGGGTAACGGGCTATGGCGCGGTGAATACGGCTTACAGTGGCATCGTCGAGAACTTCAATGAAGCGATTCTTGCAGGGCCGACGACCGCGAAAATAAAGTCGCAGGTGCTTGAAATGCTGCAACAGTCTGAAGCGAAACTTCGCCGCGATTCGGAAGCGAAGACGCTCACATTCGCCCAAGCCTATAGCCGGATCGAACTACATGCCGATACGTGCACGTACAGCACAGTTAGAAATATGCTCGATTCCTCGCTGGCCAGCACAAAGGCCAGACGAGATCCTGAAACTGGGAATATCACCAGTGAGCGAGTGGAAGGGGCATACGAGTTCGACGAGGCTTCCGGCAAGCTGCAAAACTTCTGGCGGCCAAAGGGAGTGACGAATCCAGCGAACGAAGCCACCATTACTCAATGGCTGGCCCAGAACGGCCTATCCGGTGTCTCGATTCCGTTTTTTATCAACACATCGCAGTTTTCACAGTTCAGGGCAAAGGCTATCAAGGAACTTAAATTTTAGGAGGGTGGAACATGCCTGCAAGAGTCGAAGTGATACATGACATTCCCGAGGATCAGAAGCAGCGCATCACGGAGGACTATGAAGCAGTGGGAGCATCGGTTCAGTGGGACAAGCAGCCCGACGGCAAATGGACCGGCACAGCGACCTTCCCATCAAAAGATAAACCAACAGGCTGAATGATTTTCAGCTTGACTGGGATAAATGGGGTCGGAGCGAGTATCTTCGCTGCGGATTGGCGCAGACAACTTACACAGCCCCCATTTTGGTCTGGCGGCAAACTGGGCGAATGACACCGCGTAAAACGGGGAGGACCACACTATGCGCGACATCAACGATGCAGGCTTGGAACTCGTCAAGAGTTTCGAGGGCATCCCGGACGGCGACCCGACGACGGTCAATATCGACCCCTATCTTGATCCGATCGGCATCTGGACGATCGGGTGGGGCCATGCGATCAGGGTCGGTGCCGACTACCTGCGGGGCAAGGAAAACAGGAAAGCAGCTATGGACCTGTATCCGGGAGGGATCACGCAAGAGCAGGCGGAGCTACTGTTGCGCGGCGACCTCATGGATGCGTGCCGGGATGTCGAATCGCTCGTGGACGTTTCCCTCACGGATAACCAGTTCGGCGCGCTCGTCAGCTTCACGTTCAACCTGGGTCGGGGCAGCCTTGCAAGATCGACCTTGCTCACGAAGCTCAACGCGGGTGACTACAGCGGCGCGGCATCCGAGTTCCCCAAATGGAACAAGGCGGGCGGTAAAGTCCTTAAAGGTCTTGTTGAGCGCAGGGCGGCGGAGGCGGAACTCTTTTAAACCGCGTAGCCTTGATTACAAGGGCGCGGTAATGTTATCCCCATGTCCTATCGAGATTGCAGTGTTTTCCGGGCGGATTTCTAGTGCGATCTGACTTCCAGTAACGAGAGAGCGACTCATGACGAACGTATCCGAATTGGCGAATAGCGACCCACTTCAAGACTTTGTGTCGGACTGCCGTTTAATGCTGCGATTTGCGCGGAAGAACGGAACTGATCTCTCGCCTGAATTGGAGCATGAGATCGCGCAGCTCGATTCGATTCTGAAGCAACTTAAATTGTCTCCCGTCTCCGATATTGATCCGGTCCTGGTCTCGGACAGCCTGTTACCGGCAGGCGATGGGCCGTTGATCCAACCAGCGGCGGCAGATTACGCTGCAGCTGCTCCGGCCAGATCCGTTACGGAGTTGATCCTCCGCGTGCATGGGGAGCTTTCCAAGGTCATAACGCCGGCTACGGCGTTATCGCTACAGACAACCGAGCCGCCGTCGACCGGGCATACGTTTTTCGGCGGAATGCCCTTGGTAGTGAAGGCAGCGGCGGTGGCTGCTCTTCTCTGCGCGGTTGGATTTGTCGCCAGCGCGGGAGTCATTGGCGCGAAGGCTGCGGCCGACGCCAAAGTTGCGAAGGCTGAGGAGGACGCCAAAATCGCCCAACAGAAGGTCGAAATCGCCAAGGTAGAGGAAGCCAAGAAAGCTGAAGAGAAGAAGAAACGCGCGGACAGCGAAGGAGAGAAGAAATAATGGAGTCTCTGGCGAATTTATTCGACGGAATATGGACAGCACTTAACGCGTTTATGGGCGCGGGGCTGGGCGCATCGTTTTACGTTCTGCTCAAAACTCAACCCTACCTGGTCAATCGCTCTTACGACCCGAAATACAACGCTGCGTATATCTCGCGCTTCATCACCGGAGTGATCGGCGGAGTAATTCTCGCGACTGCGATCGGGCCAGCGCTCGGAAAGCAATTGGGCAGCGGAGCTGGAGCAACGTTAACGCCTGGAGTTCTCGCCATCCTCGGAGGATATGCGGCCGAAGCGGTAGAAACAATCTTGCAAAGGTTGGTTGACGTGCTCTTGGCGCTCGTTAGAGGGGACGGCAGTGTGCAGGTCCAGGCGAAGGCGGCTGCCGAGCAAGCCGAAAAGCGCGCCACGGTACAGGGTTTGCTGCCGGAACTGGAGGCGGCCAGCGCCGGGAGGGACGACGCGAAATTCAAAGAGTCGCTCCAGAAGATCCGTACCGCGCTCAAATGATGTGTGGCACGTTACCGCCTTCGGAAGCCGCCGGGCCGGGAGTGTTCGTAGATAGCAATCCGCTGTGGCTAGACGCCCGCACGCCTGAAAGGGTCAGGCCTTTGCTTTGTAGCGAGGATTATTTTCGGAAATGAGCTGACCGGGTCGGCTCCAGCTGCAAAGGAATGCAATCGGATACTAAATTACAAGTCTTTAACAAGAGTGATTAGGTGATGACATGAACACGAAGTGTGAAATTCGAGGAGAATGATCCATGGCGCGGCAAGTACTCATCATTCATGGCTGGAGTGACCACTCCAGTTCATTTGTTCCGCTGGCGGACTTCCTGACCAAAAACGGTTTCGAGGCCCGCATTCTGTGGCTGGCTGATTATATCTCCGAAGACGACGACGTACGCGTCGAGGACGTTGCCAGGCGGATGAACACAGTCATTGGCGACATGATCAGGAGCGAGACGCTCGATAAGAGCTTTGACGTGATCGTCCACAGCACGGGTGGACTCGTGGCTCGCGCTTGGCTAACCGGTTGGTACAGCAGCGATCCCAGAGCTTGTCCCATGAAGCGGCTCATCATGCTGGCGCCGGCGAATTATGGATCCAAGCTGGCGGCAACCGGAAAAAGCTTTCTAGGCCGGATCCTCAAAGGCTACGACAACTGGTTCCACACCGGTCAAAGCATGCTGAACGATCTGGAGCTGTCATCCTCCCTCCAGTGGGAACTCGTTCAGCGCGACGTGCTTCAGGCCCCTGGCGGTGACGCCACTCGATACTACGGCGCCAATCTGGTATGGCCCTTCGTCATCGTGGGCACACATCCATATGCGAGCCTGCTGCGCCAAATCGTGAACGAAAACGGCGCGGACGGGACGGTGCGGGTTTGTGCGGCCAATCTGAACGCACGCGGTGTAACGATAGACTTCCGCGACCCCAATCCGGTAATCACACCATGGCAAACCAGGCTCGAGTGCGATGTCCCGCTTGCTGTGCTACCTACTCGTACACATGGATCCATTGTGGATCCTGATCGGGTGTCGAATGCAGAGGACATATCTGAGACACCGGACGAAAAGGCGCAGCTCGGAAGACTGATTCTGCAGGCCTTAAGCTGTAAAGATTTCGGGGAATACCAAAACATCCAGAAAGAATGGGATGCTCTGACTGAAGTTACTGCAAGCAGATATAAGAATCCTCAGGAAAAGCAACCAGACTTTTACCACCAGTACATGCAGGGAGATTTCAGCGTCGTGGATGACCAGGGACTTTGGGTCAATGATTACATCCTGGAGTTTTTTTCAGGCACCGACCCCACCTACGACAAGGCAAACGTTTATATGCATGGAAAAGTCATCGAAGATGTGGTGAAGAATTCGCAGAACGCCGCACTTAGGACCGTCTATTTCGATCGCACGGATCTGGTTGACGGTTATTACGCGCAATTGCCACCCGGTGCGGTCCCCACCTTATTCCTCTCGATTTCTGCAGCTGCCCCAGGAAAGAATATCAGTTACTTTCGCGATATCACACAGGGGGCACCGGGACAGGTTCCATTACATTTGGAAGACGACGCGGCAAAGCGCTGGTTACGTCGCAATACCACGCATTTCATCCGGCTGATCATCCCGCGCGTAAGTAGCAATCCTGACGTTTTTCAGCTAAGAGATTTCCCAACCTTAACGCAAAAACCAGAACTCGATGCGTAAGCTTCCCATCAGGCAGGCAGTCCATGACAAGGCGTCCATCTGAGGAAGGCGGTTCGATGCCATCGGAATTGGCCAGCTTAATTTCCCCGCCTGATATTTTTCAGCGTTCATTCTTGCCACGGCCGCAGGGTTGGTGGAAACCGTTACGCAACGGGCTATTACAGACAACACATAGCGAGGAGCACATGCTTCGGGACAGTATCACGATCTACCTTCAACAAAGGACCCCGGCTTCATTTAACCCTTCGACCCTATTTAACCGTTGCCGCCTCTTTCGTCTAACGGTGTCCGAGTAGCAGTGCACGTTTTACCTAGATGTTAAGTTCGATTTGGCCAGGAGTTCTGCCAGTTGGAGCCAAACAGTTTGATGATACATGGAGGGGCGGCGATGAGCGCGATTGACACTGATGTTATTGGAAAACTCGTTGACATGGCAAAAGCCAACGGGCCTTTTTTCTTTTCGGTATTTCTGTCAATGCTGTGGGTTTGGACAATAAAAAAGTCCATCGAGCTTTTTGGCAAACCAGACGGGGACAAGGTGTTGCGTCTAACACTGCTGTCTTTCAGTGGGGTATTTCTTGTTGGCAGTCTAGTGGTTGCCTGGAGAGCAATTGACTGGTGGGTCGCGTCGCAGAATACCCCTTTTGGACGCTATGCGACAATATTGGGCATACCGAATGACATCGCCATTTGGGCAGATGCTGCGGAACTGTATCAACAGCGAAAGGAAGCACAGGCATCCCCCACGCACTCGATCCGGCTTGCATTCTTGTCAAAGGCTCAATGCGCTGAAAAAGATGCGCTGATTCTTCAATTGAATCGCCAAGGAATGAATAAGCCAGACACATTTCCAATTGGATGCACATCGTTTGATGACAATTGGCAAACTAACCAGAGCTTTGCCTTGGACGTTGACGAAAAGACAGGCGCTCTAGTATTGGTTGAGAAGAAAAACGGATTAGCAAGTAAACAGAATCAACAACGTGAAAAAACTGGGGCGTTAAATACTATTCTGTTGCCACCGGCTTACGCAGCTGACTTATCGGTTGGTAGGCCTGTAATCAACTCTGTTACCGTCAGAGGATACACTCCACTCAACAGTCTTGATGAGGTCAATGAAGCAGCAAAGGAGTTACAGAACACCCAAGCCCCCCCGGGAGAGAAATTAGACATATTGGGCCGGCTGATGGCGTCCCCAGTCGTTTCAACTAATATGCTAAATGATCGAATCAACAATAACTTGTCAGAGCCACTTTATGCAACCCTGCTGGATTTGCAGCGTCACAGTGATAAACAAATCGCTGTGAAGACCAGACTGTTGCTGAATCGTCTTCCACTTGGTAAAGACGTAGCAACCCTTGCTGCAACTAAGAAGCCGGAAAATCAGGCGGCATTGACCAAAATAATTGCCAGCATGTCCGACGTGGACATCGACAATTTACAAGAATCGGCAAAAGAAAAGGGGAAACAAGGCATGTCTGTCGCTGCGTTGCTTAGCAAAAGAAAGACCCTGGGTTCCCCGGTGCCCACATACACGAAGGACGGTGATCGTTTCTACGTGAAAGCACATTGGAAAGATAATGATGAAAAATCCATCCAGTGCATAGGAAAAGCATATTTTGATCACTGGGGTGGCGAAAGCCTGAAGCAACAAGTTGATCTTGTCCGGTCTAGGACGACGCGGACCGTGTATTACACCAAGGAATGGGCGACGGAAATGTATGAACGCCTGCGGGCATGTGGGGCAGAAGTTTCATACGTTCAGGGATTCTGAAAACACGGCTATGAGAGACAGAAACTACCTTTTCAGAAAGGTTGATGGTTTTCGGTGGATCGGTACTAGCGGCAAACACTCACAATCGAGGTCGGCCGCATAGATGGAGATAGGCTTCTAAATACCTGAGTTGGTGATCTCTGCAGTTACTTCGCCGAAAAGCATCGGTGCAACGTACCTGCGCTTCGTCGAGATGAGAGCGTCGTGGATCCGCGCAACACTCAAATTGACGTCAGCCGAGAACCGATGAGACTGATCCGGGATCGAAGCCGGCCAGTCATAGTCGCTGGCACAACTATAGAAGTATCGATATCCATACGCATTTTCGGGTGATCTGCGTCTAGTTGCTAGAGAATTAGGGCCGACCTCTTACGTTATAGTTTGTCATGTTTATGCTGAGTCATGGCCCGTCTGTTGCGCTTGGAGTTTGCCGGTGCGCTCTCCCATGTGACTGCACGCGGTAACGCGCAACACTGAATTTTTCTCGATGATGATGATCGACTGCGGTTTTGAAGGTCGTAGGCAGGAGGTAAAAGGCAACGCCCTTATGTTTCCTTAGGCAGCGTTACTCCATAAGTCGGTTTGCCTCGCGTTCCAGAATCGTAGCCCGTTCATCCGAAAATGCCTCATAGTTATCCGCGAATAAAGAATGTGGGCATAGTGCCCGCTCCAAAATGACGTCAACGTCCGCCGGCATGTGCGCCCGATAGCTGCTCGGCGCGCCACCGCCGAGCGTCGTGTTGTCGACTTTCGACAGAAAGCAAAAGTTCACCAAAGCGCTCTGGTCCCTTGGGGACACGCCTTGGGCAATTAGGTATGCACGCGGATACAGATGATGAAACTCGCTCCGATTATACTCGCGGAGTACCCTATCAAGGGTCACAGGTTGGCCCGAAATGAAGTTAAGAGGCGGTTGCTGTGCGAGCATCAGAATAAGGGATTTCGTATTCACCGTATTAATTCGGAATGTGTTGGTTCTGAAGAACCCCTTAGATACCACGACCGCGAAGTCACCCAACGCATTCGGTCGCCCATTGCGCAGTGCTTCCATTGCGTCAATATCGTCCTTCAGATTCCTCAACACGCCGCTGCTGAAACGACGCGAGAAGGACGAGCGCCAGAACCAGCGGACGAGTCGCATGCGCTGATGATCATTCATGGGAACGAATTCGTTACCGGGTTGCGCAAAGAACACGCACAGCGGCACCAGAATCGTTGAAAAAGGCAGATTTGCGATGGTCTGCACTCTCACGTTTACGCGAAGGAAATCAATCGCACCCTTTATCCCGTTGACGATTTCTTTAAATCGCTCACGGGCCTCGGCTCCTCTTAGATTCACGAGAGCGCTTGGCGATGCGTCCTTAGAAAGAACGGCTGAACAGCAGCGCAGCAGTAAGTTTGTATCCTCTCCGACCCCTGCGAAGCCAAACGGTTCCAATTCCTCGCGCAAGACTTCAAACTCTTGCTGCAGATCGAATTCTTCGCTCCACGTCCAAGCCGTCGAGTTGTGGGGTCAGGCTTGGCTAATTGCATTAAGGTTCTAGCCCGGGGTTTTGGGCGCCCTTGAACATGGGCGCTTCCTGACATTAACGATCCGACAATGTCTATCCAATCAAGACGAGACCACGCACNNGCGCCTTCACTGTGTGCCGCTCACTCCGGCTTGATGCCAGCCTCGCGTATCACTCTCGCCCACTTGGCGACCTCGTTCTTGATGATCGCAGCAAACGCGTCGGGGCTGGTCCCTGAAGCCTCGGCGCCTTCCGTGGCGAAACGTTCGCGCATCGCTGGCATTATCAGCAGTTCATTCTACTCAGTGTTGAGCTTCTTGATGATTGCGGGTGGTGTGCGGGCCGGCGTCAGGAGCCCGTTCCACGTGCTTTCGTCGAATCCGGGAACTCCCGCCTCGGCCATACTTGGCAGTTCGGGGGCGGCCGGCGTGCGCCTCGCGCTGGTGACAGCCAGCGCCTTGAGCTTGCCGGCCT
>PLYS01000188.1 GCA_003153455.1 Betaproteobacteria bacterium
TCGAGCATGATGCCGTTGCCGCCGTGCAATTCCGCCGCGTGCTGGCACACCTTGAACACTTCCTCCGAGGCAAACAGCTTGGCCATGTTGACGAGCTGCTCGGCGTCTGGCGCGCCCTCGTCGACCGCGCGCGACGCTTCGTTGAGCAGCGAACGCACCGCGCATATCTTGGTGGCCATTTCCGCGAGCCTTATCGCGACCGCCTGGTGCTTGATCANNACCAGGCAGTGGTCCTTCGGCACCGCGCAGTCCTCGAAGACGATCTCGCCGTTGTTCATGAAGCGTCCGCCGAGGGTCTCGTTGCAACGCGCGACCGTGAGCCCCGGGGTATCGCGCGGCACCAGAAAGCTCGACGTGCCTTTGGTCATGCCGGCGCCGGGCTTGGTCGTGGCATAGACGA
The DNA here is from genome assembly GCA_003153455.1 of Betaproteobacteria bacterium. GTDB lineage: Bacteria > Pseudomonadota > Gammaproteobacteria > Burkholderiales > SG8-41 > PALSA-1004. The sequence continues at coordinate 401 of PLYS01000188.1, forward strand.
CGTAGAGCTTCGCATCGTAGCCGTTGCTGATGAACTGCTTGCGGCCGTTGATCACCCATTTATCGCCCTTCAGCTCCGCCTTCGTGTGCATCATGGCTTCGGGCACGTCGTACGGCAGCCAGCGGTCGGAGGCCCCGCGCGGCTCGGTCAGGCAGTGCGACAGCAGGAAAGTCGGGTCCTCGGCGATGCGTGGAAACCACAGTTCCTGCAGGTGGCGCGGCGCGACATTGCGCAGCAGCACCGAAACCTTCCAGATCTGCACGAGCTTGTCCGAGAGGCCGGCGTCGCCGCGCGAGATTTCCTCCGAAATCATCGCAAAGGTCTGCACTTCGGTTTTCGGATCGACCGGCGTGCCGCCGAATTCCTCCGGCACGCCGAGGGTGCGGATGCCGATCTTGTGGGCCTGCTCGAGGATTTCGCGCGGCAGTCGGTCTTCCGGAGTCATGCTCCACTCGCGCTGCCAGTTGTTGCGAATGAAGGGCGTGACGAAATCGTTGACAAAGGCGCGGCAGGCGTCCCTCATCATGCGCTGCTCTTCGGACAATCCGCGATCGTTGTAAATCATGATGTGTGTTTCCTCTGGTTGGTGGACGCGACGCTGCCGGGCGGACCCCGCCCGGATCGCCCTGCGCGGTTGCGAAGGAATTCTGTTTTCAAGATACCCGAAAATGCCCGTGCTGTCATCAGTTGAGCGCCTTGACGAACCTCGCGCGATTCGCTAAAAGATGTAGGACTTTCCCACCTTCAGAGGTCCTTCATGCCTGACATGTCCAACGATTGGAACAAGGTCCGCTACGAGCTCGACAAATCGGCAAACTTTCACGCGATCTGCAACTCGCCGTGGTATACGGATGCGGTCTATGAAAAATTCTCGGACGAGGAGTTCGCGCGCCGCCACGCCCTGGCACGCGAACTGATGGCGCGCGACGGACTCGATGCGCTGATCCTGTGCGGCAGCCCGAACATCTACAGTCACGGCAGCGGCGTGACCTGGGGCTGCGGGCTGATCGATGCGCGTGGCATGGCCCAGTACATGGTCTTGCCGCGCCAAGGCGAACCGACTCTGATTTACCCGCATCCGGGCTGCCACATCGAAGCCGCCCGCAAAATGGTGTCGATACGCGACGTGCGCGGCGGCCAGCACGGTCACTACGGCAGAGCCCTCGCCGAACGCCTCACGGAACTGGGTCTGCAAGCGGGCCGCATCGGCATTACCGCCGCCGATCGCACCGGGCCCGAATACATGGGCGTCAACGCCTATCAGGAAATGCAGAAACACCTGCCGCAGGCGACTTTCGTGTTCCTGCCCCTGATGCTGCACGAGCTGACCTACCGCAAGAGCCCCGAGGAAATTCGCGCCATGGCACGCGCCGGCGAACTGGCGATCAAGGCCCAGCTTGCGGTTGCGGCCACAGCGCGGCCCGGCGTGCGCGAATATCAACTCGCGGCGGCTGCCACTCACGCCGTGCTGGACGGCGGCGGCCAGGTCCACCTGTTGATGATAGGCTCGACCTCGATGCAGGATCCGCGTCTCATTTTTCCCAACCCAAATCCGTCGCAGCGGGTGCTGCGCGGGGGCGACATCATTCTGTGCGAGCTCGCCATGACCTACATGGGCTACACGGCCAAGATCGGGCACCCGGTGACGCTAGGCCGGCCCACGGAGAAGTACAACACGTTCTTCAAGGAAGTCGTCGTGCCCGGCTTCAAGGCGATCCATGCTCAACTGGCCCCCGGCAAGCCGCTCGAGGCCGTGCGCAAAGCGGCGTCCGGCGTGTTTCGGCAGAAAGGCGCGCAGTCGCGGCCGATCGTGATGCACGGCCACGACCTGATCACCTCCCTGCCGTTCATCTCGCTCGACGAGGTGAAGGGCGAACCCTACGACATGGTCATGCAGCCGGGCATGGCGTACGGCATCGAGATCACGCCCGTCAGCGCCGACGGCACTTTCGGTATCTTCTTTTCGCGCTCGTTCGCGATCACCGAAGGCGGCGTGCAGGCCCTCACGCCCTACCCGGTCGACGAGATCATCGTCGCGGGCTAGCAGTCTACCGGGCTGCAAGCCCGGCATTTGCATCAAGATCTCGCTAAGCCCACGCAGGAGGGAATCAATGAAAACCGTAAAACCATGCTTACTCACGCTGGCGCTGGCAACAGCGTGCTGCTCTGCGCTTGCGCAGGCGGCGGAGCCGATACAGGATTATCCCAGCCGGCCGATTCGCCTCATCATGCCCAACGCGCCGGGCAGCTCGAACGACACCATGGGACGCATCGCCGCCGCCAGACTGGGCGATGCGCTCGGCCAGCAGATCGTGGTGGACAACCGCGCGGGCGCGGGTGGCTTGCTCGGCATGGAAATCGGCAAGAACGCGATCCCTGACGGCTACACGCTGGTCTCTCCTTCCACCGCCGCGACTTCAATTGCACCGCACATACACAAGAAGCTGCCGTACGACCCGGTCAAGGATTTCGAATTCATCTCGTTGTTCGGGGTCACGCCCAACGTGCTGGTCGTCAATACCGCATTGCCGGTCAAAAGCGTAAAGGAACTGATTGACTACGCCAACGCCAAGGGCGGCAAAATCAACATGGCTTCCGCCGGCATCGGCGCGCAAAGCCACCTCACCGGCGCCGCGCTGATGATCGCTGCCGGCTTCGATTCGCTGCACGTGCCGTACAAAGGCGGCGGCGCATCGGTGGCCGCGGTAGTCGCCGGCGAATCGCAGTGGACGTTCACGCCGGCTGCAGCAGTCATGTCGCTCGTCAAGTCCGGACGCTTGCGCGCGCTCGGACAGAGCCTTCCCAAGCGCACGGCGCTGCTCGGTGATATGCCCGCGATCGCGGAAACGATTCCGGGCTTCAGCTACAGCGGATGGTATGGCCTGACCGCGCCGAAGGGAACGCCCAAGGCGATCCTCACCAAGCTGCGCGAAAATCTGATCAAGGTCATGCATACCCATGAAGCGAGGGACCAGTATGCATTGCAGGGCGCGGAGGTGGTGACCAACACGCCCGAGGAATTCCGCAAGTTCGTGCAGCATGACATCATCAACACTGGCAAGGTCGTCAAGGCCGCCGGGCTTAAGGCGGAGTAGCGAGGAGTTTGGCCGCGTCGTAGGTCATCTTCTCCAGGGAGACCGGAGCGCGCAGCATGCAGCCGGCGAGTTTCTTGCGCCCCCCGGCATCCTCGGCTGTCACCTTCACATCGTTATGCGCCGAGAACCAGGGGTGGCGCCAGCCGAGCATGCGCTGGCGTGCGCGACGAAATCGCCAAGTGATCGCGCGTCATCAAGGCCTCGGCGCGCGCGCGGAATAGATATCACGATAAAGTGGAAAACCGGCGTCGCGCTCTAAATCGTGGTATTAGAAATGGCGGGATTTGTCTTTTGGAGGAAACATGCTGATGCCTCGGTCTTGCGCACTGTCGATTGCGCTGGTCTTGCTTGCCTGCCAGATTCCGGCGGACGCGTGGGCGCAGCGCTTTCCGACAAGAACCGTGCGCTATCTGGTGCACGACAGCGCCGGCAGCGGCACCGACACCTGCGGGCGCATCATGGCCGCGGGACTTGCCGAGGTCTTCGGTCAGCAGGTCATCGTCGACAATCGCGGCGGCGCCGGCGGCAACATCGGCGCCGACATCGCGGCGAAAGCGCCGGCCGACGGCTACACGATCCTGCACATGAGCCTGGCGCTGGCAGGCAATGTCACGCTCTACCGCAGCCTGCCATACGACCTCGTGCGCGATTTCGCGCCGGTCTCGATGATCTTCATGCAACCGAATCTGGTGGTCGTGCATCCGTCGCTGCCGGTAAAGTCAATCGGCGATTTCGTCAGGCTCGCCAAGACGCGGCCGGGGCAGATCGATTACGCAACCGGCGGCGCGGGCACGGGCGCGTTTATCGCAACCGAGATGTTCAAGGAACTGGCCGGCATCAATCTCGTGCACGTGCCCTACAAAGGCGGCGGCCCGGCGCTGGCCTCGCTGCTCGCCGGCGAAACCTCGGTGAGCTTCCTGCCGCTGGCGACGACGCTGCCGCATATCCGCGCGGGCCGCTTGCGGCTGCTGGCGGCGACCAGCGGCAAGCGCGCGCCGATGCTGCGCGACACGCCGACCATCGCCGAGTCCGGTTACCCCGGCTATGAATCCGAGCTGCGCTACGGCCTGATGGTGCCGGCGAAAACACCAAGAGAGATCATCGCAGCTATCCACGGCGCGGCGATCGCTGCGTTGAACAACCCGGGCGTGAGCAAGCGGCTGAACGATTTGGGCTACGTACCACTCGGCAACCAGCCCGAGGAATTCGCGGCCGTCATCAAATCGGAGATCGCGAAATTGGGAACGCTGCTGCGCAGGCTCGGCGTCACCGCGGATTGAAGTGGCGCGGGCAGTCACCCCGCGCCTCAATTTCAACCCGGCTGTAGCTGCTTCGGCGCGACGGCCCACAAGATGACCGCCGATGAAGACGAGCGGCGCCACATTGAGCGGGGCGATGACGACGGCATCATGGCGCGCGGGCCGCCATGTCGAGCCCCGCTTCGCGCAGCGCTTCTAGCACCTCGAAAGAAGCATTTGAGATCACTGCAAACCTGGCCGCCGACTCCGCCGCTTCGTGTGCCCATCGCGATATATCAGCGCCCGACGCCAGCATCCTGCGCAGCATGGAGACATCTCCCATGTCGATTGCGGGATCGAGCGGGCCAGATAACGGTATTCGTCCGTGGCGGGACCCGGAAACATGACGAGCCAGGCCGCCTGGACTTTTCCGACGTCGGCAAGCCGGTCGAGTTTCTGCTGGATCGCCTGGCTCATCGAGAGCATTAGTGTTGTCCCCGAGCATGGTGCCGGTACGGCGTTTTCATGCGTCAGCGGTGAAAAAGGTAGCCATAAACGGCGAGGCCGAGCGCTGCGGCGCCGAGGCTGCCGTGGTCCAGGATGCCGAACCAGAACCAGATCGGATTCGAGTCGCGATAAATCCTGTTGTCCTCGGTGAAGCTCAACTTCCAGTCAAGATAGACATAGCCGGCGCGCAGGCAGTACATGGCATAGATCGACATGGCGAGTCCGACCACCACGCAGATGAAAGGCATGATGTGCGGGCGCACGTTGACGCGATGAAATCCTCGATCGCGCGCTTTTCCACCGCGCGCTGAAAACGACCCGCTTCGCGGGCCCCTGTTCTACGTTCCGGCGCGCCTCTCCCCCAGCGGGATAGGAGGGGACATTTCCCCTCGCCCTTCACTCGTTCACCTCATCAGCACGATAAGTAAGTTGACATGCGCTGCGCGTCGAGTCAAATTAGCGCATCCTGGGAGATTTATCCGCGCTCACGGAAGGAGCTGAGAATGAAGCTTTACGGATTCTGGCGATCACTTGCCACCTATCGCGTGCGCGTGGCACTCGCGCTCAAAGGCATGGAAGTGGAGCAGGTTTCAATCAACCTGCTCCAGGGCAAGCAGCACACTGACGAATGCATGAAAATCGATGCCTTCGACCGCTCGCAGCCATCGCAACAGCCGGACGCGCCGGCCGGCGCCGGTCACTGAGGCCGGCCATGCGCGCAGCGTGGTATGAGAAGAATGGCCCGGCCCGCGAGGTGATCAAGGTTGGCGAGCTGCCCGATCCGCAGCCGGGTGCCGGCGAAGTACGGGTTCGCATCCACGCTTCCGGCGTCAATCCGTCGGACGTGAAACGCCGCAGCGGTAACCTCGGGCAAGCGATCCGGGTGCCGCGCGTCGTTCCGCACAGCGACGGCGCGGGCGTGATCGATGCCGCCGGCGATGGCGTACCGAAAACGCGCATCGGCGAACGCGTGTGGCTCTACAATGCGCAATGGCAGCGCGCATACGGCACCTGCGCGGAATTTTGCTGCGTTCCCCAGGCACTTGCGCGCCGCCTGCCGGACAACGTCGATTTCGCTGCCGGTGCGAACATGGGAATTCCGGCGATGACTGCGCACCGCGCGGTATTCTCCCGCGGCGATGTGCGCGGCAAAACGGTGCTGGTCACCGGCGGTGCGGGTGCGGTCGGTCATTACGCCGTGCAAATCGCCCAATGGGCCGGCGCGCGCGTCGTCGCCACGGCAAGTTCGAAGCAAAAGGCCGCGCTTGCGCGCGGCGCCGGTGCGGATGATGTCGTCGACTACCGGCGCGAGGACGTCGCCGCGCGCGTCATGGAGTTCACCGGCGGCGCGGGAGTCGATCACATCGTCGAAGTCGACTTCGGCGCGAACCTGCAGGCCAGCATCAAGATGCTCAAGCCGAACGGCGCGATCGCGGCATATGCATCGACGCGCACGCCCGAGCCGACCCTGCCGTATTATCCGATGATGACGCGCGGCCTGGGCATCGACCTCGTTTTCGTTTACATCCTGCCGCCGGAGGCACGCGCAAAGGCGCTGGCCGATCTCGATGCGATGCTCAGCGCCGGATTTTTGCAGCATAATATCGGCGCGCGCTTTACGCTTGACCAAGCAGCTGCCGCGCACGAGGCACAGGAGGCCGGCATAGTCGTGGGAAATATCGTGATCGATGTGGCAACTGCCGCCTGACCCCGAGCCTTCGAATCCATCGAAAACCGCAAATTACAGCCGTGCAGATCGTAGACCGCCCAAGCCTGATCAGCCGCTTGTACAAAGAACTTGTCCGTGATCCCGGGCAAACCGCTGCCGTCACCGTCGACATGCACCGCAACCATCTCGACACGGGCGTGGCAACCATGCCGGCGCAGCCCGAAGATGCGAATCGTGTCATCGCCAATGCGCGCGTGGCGCTCGATTTCGCCCGCGCCATGGGCGTCCCGTCCGGGGACCGGCGAAGTACGGGGTACAACCCCACCCGCCCTATGGACAAAACCGGAGTGTCGAGCTATAACTGCTCCAGACTGACGCTCAAACAATAAATTCACCCCCCCGGTTTCCAGGCAGAGAGTCATCATCGGTGTCATCTAGATGAAACGCCCCATCCAAAGGAGAAGAACATCATGGCATTTACCCGCAGAAGATTCATCCAGGCAACAGGCCTCGGGCTTGGGGCCTCGACACTCGGTTTCCCCGCAATTGTGCGCGCACAGAGCGAGCCGATCCGGCTCGGATTGCTCACCGTCAAGACCGGGCCGCTCGCCTCGGGCGGCATCGACATGGAAAAGGCGCTGGTCATGTACCTGCGCGAGCGCAACAACACCCTGGCCGGGCGCAAGGTCGACCTGACTGTCGCGGATACCGCCGGCGCGCCTGCCACCGCACGGACCAAGATGCAGGAACTGGTCGAGCGGGACAAGGTGCACGCCGTGACCGGCCCGCTCGATGCGGGCTCGGCCCTTGCAATCGACGATTACATCCGCGACAAGCAAATCCCCACGCTGTCGGTCGCGGCGGCCGAAGACATGACGCAGCGCAAACCCAACCCGTGGTTCGTGCGCGCGACCTCGACATCGTCGCACTGCTCGCAGCCGCTGGCCGACTATTGCTACAAGACGCTCAAATACCGGCGCATGGCGGTCATCGCCGACGACATCCCCTACGGCCACGAGATGTGCGCGGGTTTCCAGCGCGTATTCGAGGACGCGGGCGGCAAGATCGTGCAAAAGCTGTTTCCACCGTTGACCGTACCCGATTACGGCACTTACCTTGCCCAGATGAAAACCAACATCGACTGCATTTTCCTCGGTTTTGCCGGCTCGAACGGTTTTCGCTGGTACCGTCAGTTCAACGAATACGGGCTCAAAGGCAAGATCAACGTCGTTGGCGGCATGACCGCATTCGACGAAGCGGTGCTGCGCAACATGGGAGACGAAGCGCTCGGCATTTTGACGGCGTGCTGGTATTCGGCTGAACTCGACAATCCGATCAACCGGAAATTCGCGCCCGCGTTCCGCGCCGAAATGAAATATGATCCGGGCTTCTATGCCGCTGCGACGTACACCAACGGCGCGGTTTTCCAAGCCGCCGTCGAAGCGGTCAAGGGTAAGGTCGAGGACAAGGCAGCGTTCATGAAAGCGTTGCGCGCAACCAAGGTCGATACCTGCCGTGGTCCGGTTTCTTTTGACGCGTACGGCAACGTGATCGGCAATATCTACATCCGCAAGGTGGAGAGGAAAGAAGGACGGCTGGTGAATTCAGTGATCTACACCTACCCGAACGTGAGCCAGTTCTGGACTTACGACCCGAAGGAGTTCCTGAAGAATCCGGTCTACTCGCGCGACTGGCCTCCCGCCAAGAACCTCGAACCGTAAGAACGGTGATTGAGTGATCAAGCAAATCGTGATTAAGTGAGCAGTGATTCGGTGATCAGCGGGCAGCCGATGCGGGGGCCGGCTCGATCACCTAATCACTCGCTCACTCGTGTCTCTCTCGCTTCGCGGTGCGGTGAAGTGATGCGGGACGCACGCTAGCGACGCATGCAATTCTGGATCATTCAGACCCTGAACAGCCTGGCCCTCGGGGGGCTGCTGTTTCTGCTCTCCGCGGGGTTCTCGCTGATTTTCGGGTTGATGCGGATCGCGAACCTCACTCACGGCGCATTGTTCATGCTGGGCGCCTACGTGGGCGTCACGGTGCTCAAGGTCGTGCCGAACCTGTGGCTCGCCGCGCTGATCGGCGGGCTTGTCATCGCGGCCTTCGGCGGCCTGCTGGAGCGTTTTATCCTGCGCAAGCTGGCCGGCAATGTGCTCGGTCAGGTGCTGGTCACCCTCGGTGTTGCGTACATCATCGCCGATCTTTGTCTCATGGTCTGGGGCGGAGACCCGATCCCGGTGCCGACGCCGGAATCGCTGCGGCAGCCCATCGTCGTCGCGGGAGTTGCTTTTCCGAGCTATCGGCTGGCGGTGGTGGGAATAGCGATCGTCACCGCCCTCGCGCTCTACCTGCTCATGGAGCGGACCCGGCTCGGTGCGATGATCCGCGCCGGTGTCGATGACATGCAGATGGCGCGCGCCGTTGGCATCCCGGTATCGAGGTTGTTCACGATCGTGTTTTGCCTCGGTTCGGCGCTCGCCGGCGCAGGCGGCATCATCGGCGGCCCGATACTTTCCGCCTACCCCGGTCTTGACGCCGACATGCTGCCGCTCGCGCTGATCGTCGTCATTCTCGGCGGCGTCGGCAGCCTGCTCGGTGCTTTCGTCGGCAGCTTTATCATCGGCACGATTTACACCTTCGGCACGGCATTGCTGCCCGGTCTCGCGTACGTGATTTTGTTTTTGCCGATGATTTTTGTGATTGCATTCCGCCCGCGGGGATTATTCGGGAAGGTAGCGGCGTGAGCCGCGCAAGCCGCATAGTGCTGGCGCTGGCGCTGATCGGTTTCCCGCTGGCGGCGGGGGAATTCTACGTCAACCTGACGAGCCAGATCTTCATCGCCGTGATTTTCGCGGCGAGCCTTAATCTGCTGGTCGGCTACGGCGGCCTGCCTTCCCTCGGTCATGCGGCGTTTCTCGGCACGGCAGCTTACCTCTCGGCGCTGCTCTATCTCAAACTCGGTCTGGGCCATGGGCTCGCGGCGCCGATTGCGCTCGTTGCGACGACGCTGATGGCCTGCGTGTTCGGCTGGATCGCGCTGCGCGCGACCGGCCTCAGCTTCCTGATGATCACGCTCGCGCTGTCACAGGTGCTGTGGGGAACCGCTTACCGCTGGGTAGCGGTGACCGAGGGCGACAATGGCCTGCGGGGCCTGACGCGGCCAGCGCCTTTCGGCATCAGCCTCGAGGATCCCGCGGCGTTCTACTACTTCACGCTTGCAGTCACCGTGCTTGCCATCTGGATGATGGCGAAGTTCGTCGGCTCGCCGTTCGGCGCGGCGCTGCGCGGCACCCGCGACCAGCCGCGCCGCATGAGCGCACTCGGCCACAACGTCTGGCTGATCCGCTGGATCACTTTCGTCTACGCGGGCTTCTGGGGAGGCGTGTCGGGCCTGCTGTTTGTGTACTACAACAAGTACATCCACCCGGCGTCGCTGTCCCTCACCAGTTCCGCGGAAGCGATCCTCTCGGTGATCGCAGGCGGCTCCGGCACGCTCGCCGGGCCAATCGTCGGCGCGACCATCGTCATGCTCCTGAAAAACTACGTCTCCGCCTACATCGAGCGCTGGAACATGCTGCTCGGCTTTGTCTTCGTGGCGATCGTGGTTTTCATGCCCGACGGTCTGGTGCCGGGAATCCGGCGCTGGTGGGCACGCTGGAGAGCAAAGTGACGCCAGCGCTCGAGATCAGCGGTCTGAAGAAATCGTTCGGCGGGCTGCCGGCGATTAACGATGTCTCGCTCGCGGTAATGCCAGGCGAGCGCCGGCTCATCATCGGCCCGAATGGCGCGGGCAAGACGACGCTCTTCAACCTGATCACCGGCGATCTGCGCCGCGATCGCGGCACGATCAGCCTGTTCGGCGCGAAGATTCAGCGCCTGCAGCCGCACCAGCGCGCGCACCGGGGTCTCGCGCGCACCTACCAGATCATCACGCTGTTCCCCAACGATTCACTCGAGCACAACATCGTGCTGTCGCTGCTCGGACTGTCGAAGACGCGCTGGGACATGTTCAGGCCGCTGGCCCGGCATGTCGAGCTCTTTACGGAGGCGCGCCGCGTCCTGGGGCTAGTCGGCCTCGAGCACCACGCGCAGCGTTCGCTCGGCGAGGTGTCTTACGGGGAGAAACGGCGCGTCGAGATCGCGCTCGCGCTTGGGCAGAGGCCGAGGGTGCTGCTGCTCGATGAGCCGCTCGCCGGATTGTCGCGCGAGGAGCGTGTTGCGGTGAAGGACCTGATTGCCGGGATTCCGCGCGAGGTAACCGTGGTCATGATCGAGCACGACATGGACACGGCGCTCGACTTTGCGGAGAGAATCACCGTGCTCCATTACGGCAGCGTGATCGTCGAGGGTACGCGCGCCGAGGTGGTCGCCGATCCGAAGACCCGCGAGGTGTACCTTGGCGCATGAAGCTTTATCGCTCGCCGGAATCAATGCGCTCTACGGCGATAGCCACGTGCTCCACGACGTGTCGTTTTCGCTCAATGCCGGGCGCGTACTCGCGCTGTTGGGCCGCAACGGCGCCGGCAAAACCACGTGCATGAGCACGATCATCGGCTTCCTGCCGCCGCGCGACGGCGAGATCCTGCTCTTCGGCGAGTCGATCGTTCGGCTTTCGCCCGAGGCAATATCGCGCCGGGGGGTCGGCTTTGTGCCGCAGGGCCGGCGGATCTTTCCGACGCTCACCGTGCGCGAAAACCTGATCGTCGCGCAGCAGTCGCGCGGCGAAGCGGCGAAGTCCTGGACGCTCGAACGCGTGCTCGGGCTTTTTCCGCGGTTGCAGGAGCGCACGCAGCAGTCCGCGGGCTCGCTCTCCGGCGGCGAACAGCAGATGCTCGCGATTGGGCGCGCGTTGATGGGCAACCCACGGCTGCTCTTGATGGATGAGCCGTCCGAAGGACTTGCACCGCTGATCGTCGCCGAGGTGAAACGGACGATCGCGCGCCTGAAGGAAGAAGGCCAGTCGATTGTGCTGGTCGAGCAGAACATCAAGCTCGCGCTCGACCTCGCCGATGAGGTGGTAATGCTGAATACCGGCCGCGTCGCCTTCGCCGGCAACGTCGATGAAGTGCTGCACAACGAGGCGCTGATCACCCAGCATCTCGGGGTGTTTTAACACAGGAATTCATCCACTGTATTCACAAAAACTTCAGGCTTTTCGAGTTGCGGACAATGTCCGCAATCGGGAATTTCGAGGAATTTCGATCCGGCAATTCCGTCTGCAAGCCGGCGCACAAGCGGCGCGGGCGTGGCTGCATCGAGCGCGCCGGCCATCACCAGGGTCGGGTTGCGGATGCCGGCGAGCAGCGGCTCAAGATCGACCTGCGCGAGCGCCGTGCACGCGGCACTGAAACATTCGGGATCGGCCTTCCCGAGCGCTGCCTTGCGCTCGGCGACAAGCTTGGGGTTGGCTGCGATAAACAGCGGCGGGAACATGCGATTGATCGCAGCGTCGAGCACTGCGCTCATACCCTGCTGCCGCACGCGTTCCGCCATCATGCGCAACGGTTCCTTGCCTGCGGGTGGAAAGGTGGCGAGCGAATCGGCGACGATCAGGTGCTTGAATAAATCGCCATGCCGGCAGGCAAGCGCGACGGCGATGAATCCGCCGAGGCCGTTGCCGAGCACATCGGTTTGCGGGGATAAACCCAGCGCGCGCAGCAAAGCCGCGATATGGTCGGCATAGTCTTCAACGCTCGCGCCCGCCGCTGTTGACGCACCGTAGCCCGGCAGGTTGATCAGCCAGACGCGGCGGTGCTTCGCCAGCGTCGGGACGACGCGATCGAATGCAGAGCGGTCGGCCAACAGCGAGTGCAGCAGCACCAAGTCGCGTCCGGCGCCAGCGTGCGCGACATCGACGTCCGCGCCGTTCACTTTGACGGTCGCCACGCATTCCTCCCCACCGGGTTAGTCCATTCGCGAGGGAGCTTCGACTCGGGCGCTCATGCGATTACGCTCAAAGTAGCGCCATTCCCCCTCACTCATTTTTCATGCGAGGCGCGACAAAGTCGCGCCTCGTATTATTCGAGATTCTTTGCCGGCGGGTAATCGCGCGAATACACCGGCGCGGCGAGGAACCGCTTCGGGTCGTAGTTCCAGAATTGCGTGACCTCCGGGAAGGTCTCGACGATCGCATTTACGAGCCGGCCGTCCTTGCGCTCGACCTTGCGGACATAGATGTTGAGAACGGGTTTGCCGTACTCGTCGATGCGGATCGGTCCCATCGGGCTGCTCGCGAGGCGCACGTTGTGCAGCGCGCGCACGAACGCGGCCTTGTCCTCGAACTTGCCCTTGACCGCTTCGAGCGCGGCTTCGAGATACATTCCGGACACGTAGGTTCCGGCGGTGTAGAAACCCGGAACCACTTTGTACTCGGCGAGCACCGCCTGCACGAAGCGCTTGTTCTCCGGCGTGTCGAGCTCAGCTGAGTACCAGCTCGCCGATTACACGCCGAGCGCCTCGTCGCCCATGTTGCGCAGGATACCTTCGTCGACGCACGTCGGATTGCCAAACACCGGGGTCTTCTTCATCCCGTACTCCGCGTACTGCTTGAGGAAGCGCAGGCCGTTGATGCCGGCAAACCCCGCGTAAACGCCGTCAACGCCAGATTTGATCTGGCTCACGTAGGCGCCGTATTCCGGCACGTTGAGCGGCGGCCACAGTTTTTGCACGACCTTGCCGCCGTTGTCCTCGAACGCGCTTTGAAAGCCCGCGGTGCCTTCATGACCGTAAGTAAAGTCGTCCGCGACCGTGGCCACACGCTTGATGCCGAGTTTCGTTGCGGCGTAGAACCCGAGCACGTGCATCGGCTGCGCCGCGGTGCCGACCGCGTGGATCACGTAATCGCTGAGCTTCTGCTGCGCGAGGTCCTTCTGCGCCGCGGAAGTCGGCGTGATCAGCGGCACCTGCGCCTGGCGGATGTAATCGTCGATCGCGAGCGCTTCGAATGTGGCAAGCGGACCGATGACCGCATGCACGCGGTTTTTCTCGATCAGCTCCTGGGTCTTAGTTTTCGCCTGCGCCGGATTACCGCCGGTGTCGGCGATGGTCAGCTCGATCTTGCGTCCAGCAAGCATGTAGTTGCGCTCCTTGAGAAAGAGCAGGATGCCCTCTTCCATTTGCTTGCCTCCGGCCGCAAGCGCGCCGGTGCGCACTGTCAGAAAGCCGAGGCGGAAAGGCTCGCTCTGCGCGGGTGCATCGAACGAAAGCAGCGCGCAGACAAGCGCCGCCGCGAGTGACGCGTACACTGACTTCAACATGTTTCCCCTCCTTTGGATGGCGTAATCGCCTTGTGTCCGCATAAGCGGCGAGCGTCAATATAGGCAGCCGCATCCGCGGTGTCAACCGCATGCGGCCGGACGCACGTGTTAAAATTTTCGACGAGGATACGCGAACGGAGCCGATCTATGGACGTGCACGCGGACGCAGCGAAATTGACGACCAACGAAACGATACCGGGCCACGGCCTGTTCATCGACGGGTGCGAAGTCGCGGCGTCTAACGCCGACCTGCTCGATGTGCTGAACCCTTCTACCGGCGAGGTCATCGCGCGCATCGCGCACGGCGCCGAAGCCGACGTCGACCGCGCGGTGCAAAGCGCACGCCGCGCATTCCAGTCGAGCGCATGGGGCGGCATGGCGGAGCGCACCCGCGCGCGACTCGTCAACAAGCTCGCCGATGCGTTCGAGGCGCACCTCGATGAGCTCTACCATCTCGAAACCATCAACAACGGCCGTCCGGTCAACGAGACCCGGGCGCAAGTCGGCCGGCTGCCTGATTTCTTCCGCTACAACGCGGGGCTTGCGCTGGCGAGGCGCGACGCCGTGATTCCGGTCGAGGGGCCGTATCTCAATTACACGCTGCGCACCCCGGTCGGCGTGGTCGGCAACTCGACGCCGTTCAATCATCCGCTGATGATCATGTGCAAGAGCCTGGGGCCCGTGTTTGCGTCCGGGTGCACGACGGTGGTTAAGCCATCCGAGTACACGCCGCTCACGACGTTACGGCTCGCGCAGATCCTCACCGAAGCGGGCCTGCCCCCCGGCGTGTTCAATGTCGTCACGGGCCTGGGTCCGACCACGGGCAAGGCGCTCGCGCAGCACCCGGGCATCGACAAGTTCGTGCTGACGGGCGGCACCGAGGCGGGACGCATCGTCGGCGCGCTCGCCGGGCGCAACTTCGCGCACCAGACCCTGGAGCTCGGCGGCAAACGCCGGTCATCGTGTTCGACGATTTCGATGTCGACCAGGCGGTCAACTACGCCGCGTTCGGCGCGTTCATCGGCGCCGGCCAGACCTGCATCTGTGCCGCGCGCCACATCGTGCACGAGCGCATCTACGACGAGTTCGTCGAAAAGCTCGCCGCGAAAGCGCGCACCATTCTGATCGGCGATCCACGCGACCCAAAAGTCCAGCTCGGCCCGGTGATCTCGGCTAAGCAGCGCGAGCGCGTGCTGAGCTACGTCAGGATCGGGATCGAGGAAGGCGCGCGGCTGGCGGCGGGCGGCAAGGCGCCGGCCGACCCGAATCTGGCGCGCGGGTTTTTCGTCGAACCCACCGTGTTCGCCGATGTGAAGCCGCACATGCGCATCGCGCGCGAGGAAGTGTTCGGCCCGTTCACCGTCGTGCTGCGGTTCGCGACCGAAGAAGAAGCGCTCACTATCGCCAACGACTCGCCGTACGGACTGGCGGGAGCAGTGCGCACCAGCAGCGTCACGCGCGCGCATCGCGTCGCCGCGAAACTGCGCTGCGGCATCGTGTGGGTGAATGACCACCACCGTCTCGACCCGGCTTCGCCCTGGGGCGGCGTCAACGAGTCCGGTATCGGCCGCGAATTCGGCGTCGAATCGTGGGACGCGCACTTCGACGTGAAGAGCGTGATGGTGCGCGTCGACGACAAGCCGTTCGACTGGTATCAGGACACCGCGACGCAGCGGCGGTTGAATTAGATAGTGATCACTCCGGCCTGATTCCCGCCGCCTTGATCACCTGCGCCCACTTCTCAGTTTCCGATTTGATGTAGCCCGCGAGTTCTTCCGGGGTGGTGCCGAGCGCCTCGACGCCCTCGCCGGCCAGACGCTCTTTCAGGTCCGGCGCGCGCAGCACGCGCACAATTTCCTGATGAAGCCGGTCGATGATGGCGCGGGGCGTCCCCGCCGGCGCCAGCACACAGAACCACTGCGTGGCTTCATAGCCCGGCAATGTATCGGCGATGGGGGGAACATCGGGCAGCGCCGGTATGCGTGTCTTGGTGGTGACGCCGAGCGCGCGCAATTTGCCGGCCCTCACGTACTGAATCAGGGTCGGCGGAGTGGAAAAGATCACGCCGACCTCGCCGGAAAGCACGCTGACAATTCCCTGGCCGGCCCCCTTGTAGAGCACCTGCAATATGTTGACGCCAGCCATGAACTTGAAAAGTTCCGCTGACAAGTGCGGGCTGGTCCCGAGGCCCGGCGAAGCGATCGTGAGGCTGCCCGGTTTTGTCTTGGCAAGCGCGATGAGTTCCTTCACGTTTCGCGCCGGCACCGACGGATGGACCGCCAGCAGGTTCGGGCCCTCGACGATCCGCGATATCGGCGCGAGATCACGCATGGCATCGTACGGCAGCTTCTTGAACATGCTCGGGTTGATCGCGATTGAGGTCTGGGTCAACACCAGCGTGTAGCCATCCGGCGCGGCCTTTGCGACCAGGTCGACCCCGATAACACCGCTTGCGCCGGCGCGGTTATCGACTACCACTTGCTGACCGAGCGCGTCGCCGAGCTTCTGCGCCAGGATGCGCGCGAGTATATCGCTGCTGCCGCCGGGCGACGAGGGAACCACCAGCCGTATCGGTCGGATCGGGTAATTCTGCGCCAGCACGCACTGAGCGCTCATCCCGAGCAACGCCAACGACATCGTGACTGCGTACCTGTTCATGGCGATCCAGTCAGAAATATGCCGTTCGCGTCAACACCACCGTGTATTTTCTTGCGGGCTAAGTTTTCACCGGCGGCCAAATTCGGCAGGCAATGTTGGGTGACCCGGGTTCATGGATCAATTTCGGGATAAACCTGTTGGTCCACGCTTCCATCTCGGGATACAGTTTCGGGAGAGTCGGAAGACGTTCGTTGCGGACTTCGAGCGATGTAAATTCATAAAGAACGCCATGCTTCGCCCATCCCGAAACCGAAACCAGTTTCCGCATCCCCACGCACCCCGGTAATTTACTCAAAGCGGGCATGCGCCAACGGCCATACCAGGCCAGCAATTCGTCCTCGGCCTCACACGAAATAGCGTTAAAACTTCCGAGCTGGATGCAGGGACTGGGCGCCGTTCCCGCCGCGCGCTGATTTGCCTCGGGACCATCTACGCGCGCTTCCTCGACCATGATATTGATGCGCTCGCCGACCCTCAACGACAGCATTTTCCGGTCTTCTTGCAGCAGGTCCGCGTCTGCCTTGCGTGGAACGGGATCGGCAAACACCCGCGCGTCCTTCGCAAAGGGATGCGAATCCGCGGCGCCGATCAACAGTATGTAATCTTTGCCGACGGGAACCGACTTGTCGTCCGTATAACGTATGCGAGGCAGCGGGGGGATTTTCGCGGATGCATAATGCGCCGCCCATAGCACGCCGGGCTGCTTCAGGACCTTGGGTATATAGGCGCCGTGCAGCCATGAAAGATAGGCATCGCGACCATCATCCTGCAGGTTATACCAGCTAATTTTCAGTGCTCGATCCAAGATTCATGCTCCTTTTGTTGCCTTTTTATTCCGGGCGGTTTTGCCTTAGGAGTTTGTCGGAGCCAAGTCCGGCAAACTCCTAGAGTCATCCGAGCCGATGCGCGGTGACCGCCTCGAAATGTTCGGCGACCGGCGGCTCCGCGAAAAACCCGCCGAGCAGACTGCGAAATTCCTGGAACTTCGGCGATTGCCGGAAGTTGACCAGGTGCGCGTCTATGTTCTCCCAGCGAATCAGAAAATGGTATTTGTTCTTGGTTTCCACGCAGCGCTGCATTTCGTGGGAGATGTAGCCCGGGATGCTGCTGACGATCTGTTCGGCTTTCGGGAAAACGGCTTCGAACTTCGCGGCTTCGCCCGGCTTGATTTTGATGATGGCGACTTCAAGAATCATGGTCCCTCCCAGTTAAATGATTTATTAATTGCGCTTTGACCAACCGATCGAGTCTATCTTTGATGCGCCAAAGGTGTCAAACCAGCCTAGAAAACTTTTTTCCTGCGCCACTTTTTGGGACGATCGCCCGGAAATGTAAGCCCGCTCGCGTCAACGCCGAGGCTGACCATCGCTTTCGCCAGCGTGATCGCGCAGCTGTATCCTTCGAGAACCGGAATTTCCCACCCCATCTCATTGAGCCGCCGCTGCAGAAAGGGCTGTATCCAGAAAGTCGCGGAACAGCCGAAAGTGATGACCTCGGCCCCGTCCTCCTCGATCGCCGCCACCGCTTCGCTGACTGCGGCTTCGAGCATGTCAGACCTTTCGCCTCGCAGTGCTTTCTGGCTCTCCGCGCGTGGCGTGGGCTCTCCCGTGTACGGAGGCCGCGGCAGCGGGAAATTGACATTGCGGATCGAGGCGCATCTCCCGGTGAAGCGATGCTGAACCACGAGATTGTAGTAATACATGTTGTGGTTCTCGGCCAGATCGATCACGCTGAATTTGTTGCCGAGCATGGAAGCAACGTGCATTTGCGAGAACGCGCAGGACGTGACCGGAATGCCATAACGCCGTGCGATCTCCCGCGATTCCAGAAAACCGGGCTCGCCGCCGCCGAGCAAAACAATGGCGTTGTACTTGCCGCTCTCGCAGGCCTCGCGCACGATCGGCAAACGTCCGGCGGCCACCAGGCAGAATTCCTCCCGGGTTTCCACCGGCCAGTCCCCATAAGGCGCGAGGGGGCCGGGGTGCACGTCCCATTCCACGTCCTCGAGCAAGGGCTTGATGTTGTCGTAATTCATCAGCCTTGTTTCCCTGGGCCCCTCGACCGGCCTCTGGAGATACTTGGAGGTCTTCGGCAAATGGAATGCCTGGATCAACAGAAACCGGAACTTCTTCGCTGGATCAGGCATGGGTGTCTTTTCCTTTGCTTGGTGATTAGCGGGAGAATAAGTCTGCTTCGGGGCTGCTGGCGCTGGACGCGGGTCACTCAGCGGTTGCCCCGGTTTGCTTCACGAGTTTTGCCCAGAATTCGTTTTGGGTCCGCAGGAAAGCTGCGAACTCTGCCGGCGACTTGCTGGTGACCACTTCCGCGCCGCCGGTCGCGAGGCGCTTGACCGTCTCGGGGTCCCTCATCGTCTTGATGACAGCCGAATACAGTTTGTTCACGATCGCCGGCGATGTGCCGACCGGCACGGACACGCCCTGCCACGAGCCGAGCAGTAGTTCCGGAAATCCCGACTCCGCCATGGTCGGCGTATCGGGAAGTTGCGAGACACGCTTGGGCGATATTACGGCAAGCACCTTGACCTTGCCGCCCTTCAAGTGCGGGATGAACGAAGCGACGGTCAACATGGTCGCAGCGACTTCGCCGCCGAGAACCGCGAGGGTCGCCGGCCCGGCGCCGCCCTTGTAGGGTATGTGTACAAGACTGATGCCCGCCTTGTTCATGAAAAACTCGAACGCGAGGCGCTGGGCGCTGCCGCCGCCGGAGGAACCGTAGTTGAGCTGTCCCGGGCGGGCCTTGGCGTAATTGATGAACTCCTTTACCGTCGCGGCCGGCACCGAAGCATGCACGGCCAGCGCCCCCGGTATGTCCACGACAAGGGTGACGCCAATGAGATCGCGCAGCGGCCTGATCGGGAATTTCGGAAAGATGCTCGGATTGATCGCCATGGTGCCGACGTTGCCGAGAAATATGGTGTAGCCATCGGGGTTTGCGCGCGCCGCGATCTCGACGCCAACGTTGCCTGATGCACCGGTGCGGTTATCCACCACGACCTGCTGCTCCAGCTCCTCGCTCAGCTTCGGCTGCAGGATGCGTCCTGCGAAGTCGGAGGCGCCGCCGGGCGCGAACGGGATGATCATACGCACCGGCCGCGCCGGGTAACTATCCGCTGCCGCCTGAGCGGCATGGATGCCGCCTGTCGCCATCAGACACGCCGTCACCAGCAAAATGAGTTGCGATAGGTGTTTCATTGTCGTCCTCCCGCTACGAGCGCCGGCTGACAGGAAGCATTATGATGCATGATCGGCTGATTGACCCTTCCGCCGAATATTCATGCGCGGGTTGTATTTTAAACGTCTTTTGACATGCCCGTAGCACTTGGACTATAAAATCGAATCACTTTCCTGAATTCTCTTGGCAGAGACAGGTAAACGATCATAGGAAGGAAAAAAATGAACCAGTCACCGCAGGATCCGGGCATGAACACGGCCTTGTCCGGACTGAAGGTCGTGGACCTTACGCAATATGAAGCCGGTACATCCTGCACGGAAACGCTGGCCTGGTTGGGAGCGGATGTGGTCAAGATCGAACCCCCCAGCGGGGAAAGCGGACGTTACGCATCCACCGAACGGAAGGGCCTCGATTCCTATTATTTCATCGTGATGAACGCCAACAAACGCAGCGTGGTATGCGATCTCAAGTCGGAGCGCGGCAAGGAAATAGTGAGGAAGCTGATCATGAAGGCGGATATCGTGATCGAGAACATGGCGCCGGGGGGCATCGAGCGCCTGGGATTCGGCTACGACGTGGTCCGGGAGATCAACCCCAGGATCATCTACGCGCAGATCAAGGGTTTCGCTCCCGACGGTCCTTACGCCAATTTCCTGAGCTTTGACATGATCGCCCAGTCGGTCGGGGGGGCGTTTGCCGTAACCGGGGTCCAGGGAGGGCCCCCGTTAAGACCGGGACCCCACGTTGGCGATACGGGGGCCGGGCTGCATTGTGTCATCGGCATCCTCGCGGCTTTACAACAGCGCCATTTGACCGGGCGAGGTCAAAGAGTGGAGGTGTCAATGCAGGACGCCGTGATCAACTTCAATCGCATCGCCTTCGCCGGCCAGATGATGCGGGGCAAACCCATGGAGCGGACGGGCAATCAAAGCGCGCTGGGCGCCAGCGCACCCAGCGAGCTTTATGCGTGCAAGCCGGGGGGGCCTAACGACTATGTGTTCGTCTACACCTCGCGCGGAGGGAACAGGCATTGGCAGCGGTTGCTCAAGGTGATCGGTCGCGAGGATCTGGCGGACGATCCAAGATTTTCAAGTCCGGAGGCGCGCATCAAACACGTCAACGAGGTTGATGCGTTGTTGTCCGGGTGGTGCCGGCAGCGCACCAAGATCGAGGCGATGGAAATGCTGCAGCGTGCAGGGGTGCCGGCCGGGGCGGTTCTCGACACGCAGGAACTCAGCGAGGATCCGTATCTCCGCAAGCGCGGGATGTTCGCGACGATTGAGCATCCGGTGCGCGGAACGGTCACGATGCCCGGGTTCCCGGTCAAGCTGTCGGATTCTCATGTGCCGGTGCGTACTTCACCGGCATTGGGACAGCACACTGAAGAGGTGTTGTCCGAATGGCTTGGGCTGAGCGAAAAAGAAATCCAGGATTTCCGGAAAGTAACCGCGGTTGAAATCTGAGCGCTCGGCTGTGAGCTGATGCGCCAAACAGGAGAATAAAACCCATGACCAGTACCGCAGGATATCCGGCCGGCGCTCGAGCGGGCCAGCGCCGCCGCCAAGAAGGGCGTGCCGGCCTTGATCAACGTCAGGACTGATCCGAACGCCAAGGCGACGATAGCAAAATTCAGTCTCTATGACGTCGCCTAGCCGATTCCTAATCGCGTTAACCACACTGACACTCGCCGCGGACACTGCTGCCGAGGAATTCGCAGCGCACATAAAGCGCGAGCTGGCGCGCTGGGCCAAGGTCATCGCACAAGCGCACATCCGGATAGAATGACGGGCTGCCTCATTCACCTTGCGGGTGATTGGCATGAAACATATCGTTGTCCTGAAATCCGAGGGGAATATGGTTACCGCAATTGCGAGGTCCGGCGTATATCGGTGGGCGATTCCATTGTGGGCTGCGACGCTGCTCAGCTTCTGCATCGGAGGAATCGCACATTCACAGGGGTATCCCGCGCGGCCGGTGCGCATCGTCGTTGCGCTCGCGCCCGGCGGCGGCACCGACAACCTGACCCGCATCATGGCGCCCAAGCTGACCGAACTGCTCGGCCAGCAGATCGTTGTCGAAAACCGCGCCGGCGCCGGCGGCCAGATCGGCGCGGATCATGTCGCCAAATCCGCGCCGGACGGCTATACGCTCCTCAACACCGACACTTCGTTTGCCAGCAATCCGAGTCTGTTCTCAAAGCTGCCCTATGACTCGCTCAGGGATTTCGCGCCGGTATCGGTGCTCGCCTCGGCGCCGGTGGCGCTGGTCATCCATCCTTCGGTGCCGGCGAAAACGCTGAAAGAACTGCTCGCACTCGCGACGTCGCGTCCCGCCATGTTCAATTTCGCGATGGGCGGCTTCGGCAGCGCAACGCACCTGGGCGTGGAGCAGTTCAAGTCGGTATCCGGGATCGACCTCGTGGTAGTTCCCTACAAGGGGGGAGGCCCGGCGACTGCGGATGTGCTTGCGGGACAGGTGGTCATGATGTTCGGCGGCCCCAGTTCGCTCGCGCAGCACGTGGCGACCGGCAGGCTGCGCGCGATCGCGGTCACCGGCGAGAAACGCATTCCGGCAATGCCCAACGTGCCGACGTTTGCCGAGTCGGGAATGAAAGGGGTCGACGCCGGCAGTTATTGGGGTTCGCTCGCGCCGGCGGCCACGCCCAGGGACATCGTCAACACGCTCAGCGGCGCGATGATGAAAGTGCTGCAGATGCCCGATGTTCGTCAGCGCCTGATCAATCTCGGATACGAACCCATCGGCAGCACGCCCGAGGACTTCGCCGCCAACCTCCGCAGCGAGATGGCAAAATGGGCCAAAGCGGTCAAGGCGGCAAAAATCCGCGTTCAATAAAAAGACTTGGTGGCTGCGCCTCCCATCGATGAGGATTCCAGGAACAGGAAGCGGCGCATCGCAAGATGCTCCCGTGCGACTGTCGCCAAATATTGTCGTACTCGGCGTCGTCAGCCTGCTCATGGGAATGTCATCGGCCATGATCTATGGCCTGCTGCCGGTTTTCCTGGTGACAGTTCTCGGAGCGAGCATGACTTCCGTGGGAGTTATCGAAGGACTCGCAGAAGCCACAAACTCATTGACAAAGATTTTTTCAGGCGTCACGAGCGACTGGATTGGACGACGCAAGCCGTTGGTGCTCCTCGGTTATGGTTTGTCGGCCGTAAACAAGTTGCTCTTCCCGCTCGCAGGGGCGGCATCCGCGGTCTTGTTAGCCCGTGTCGTCGATCGCATCGGCAAGGGCATTCGGGACGCTCCCCGGGACGCGCTGCTCACGGACGTGACACCCAGCAAGATTCGGGGCGCAGGCTTCGGCTTGCGATTGGCGCTGTACACGATCGGCGCCGTAGCAGGGCCGCTCATAGCGATAGGCCTGATGCGCTTGAGCGGCGACGACTTCCGGCTCGTATTCTGGGTTGCGGCCATTCCGGGTTTTGCGTCAGTTGCGGTGCTGTACTTTGGCGTTAAGGAACCTCCATGGAGGCAAGTACCGCACGAGCGACACTTTCCCATCAGACGCACTGATCTGACGCGGCTCGCGCTACCGTTCTGGTGGGCAGTTTCAGTCGCCGCGATTCTGTCATTGGCCCGCTTCAGCCCGGCGTTCATTGTGCTGAAGACGCATGACGTTGGGATCGATTCCGCCTACGTGCCTATCATGCTGGTGCTCATGTACCTCGTCTATTCGGCGGCGGCCTATCCGTTCGGCGTCCTCGCGGACCGATTCGACCGGCGCTTGCAACTCGGGATAGGGAGCGTCCTGCTTGTTGCTGCCGATCTCGTGCTGGCGGGAGCCGACAACCTTTGGCTGACCGCGCTGGGAGCAGCGCTGTGGGGACTTCAGATGGGAGTGACACAAGGGCTGCTGTCGGCCGCAGTGGCCGATGCCGCCCCCGAGCACCTGCGCGGCACGGCCTTCGGGATTTACGACCTGGCGATCGGAATCGCGACCTTTTTCGCGAGTGCCGGGGCCGGGGTGCTCTGGACAGTCGGCGGACCAACGCTGACTTTCAGCGTCGGTGCTGCCGTTGCAGCCGCGACCGTTCTCCTCCTCGTTCTTCGGCCGATGCCGGTGGCGGCACGCACTTCGCGCTGAGCCATACACCCGACATCGTCGCGTTCAACAAGACGCCGTCTGGAAAAGTACGTGGTGTCGTGCGGACGCTTAAGCGTTGATTTCATCAGTAGACAATTGCGTCAATCCAACGGCCTGCGGTTCAGCCGCCGCCGATTCTGGCAAGATCAACTTCAAAAACCAGAACGCGGGCTACCTTAAAGTGTGCGCATACGCCCCATGGATTCGCCGGATGCAGTGCCATCGTTCCTTGGCAAGCAACTTCTTCTCTCTTTCAATCTCTTCGACCGACGTGTTAGGGGGCAGATTTAACCTCATATCCAATTGGATTCTTCTTGATTGCTTCTACCGCATAATCGATGCCAAAGGCTACAAGCAGACCCGTGTTGGCTTGAATGCTCATATCGGTTTTCTGATTCTGTTTGTAAACCGCTTCCTGAGCTGCATGATACGCCGAGACAACACCAATTATGGTGGGATTCGCTGGGACATCGGCGCGGACGACTGGGCCGCCAGAGAACCCAGGGTTGTTTATTCCATCGACAAGGAACGGTTCACCAGCGCCATCGCCGAACGCCGCGATAATTCCATGTTTGACCAGTGGTTATGGGAATCCACGGTTCAGGGAGTGCCCGTCCACAGAAAGGCCGTACGGGAAGCCAACAAAGAAAACTTCCTGTGACAGGAACGAGCTTTTGATCCCAAGCTGCACTGGCAGCAGGTCCGACAATTGCTGGTTTAGAGCAAGCACCGCAATATCAACTTTGGCCGGCTCCACCGAAATTGAACGAAACGGCAACTTGATCCAGTCGTTATTGTGAAAAATTTCTACTACGCTTGCAGATTTAGTGGAAGTCAAAATGTGTCTTGCCGTAATCAGATATTGGCGACCATCTACTTCTATGGTGAAACCGGTTCCCTGCTGCGATCCTATTCTGATACTGAATACGCGCGTAAGAATATTCGATGGGACCATTGCTGCCTCCAAAGCGTGCGCGCAAAGTAACAAGCTAACTGCAACAAGAATCTGAGCAGAGCGCAAGAATCGATGAATAATGCGGTGCATCACACCGCCCCCTTACAACAGAACTCAGAGGCGCGCGGCGTCATCGCGCGTCCCCTGCAGCGCCGGGTTGAGCGTGCCCCATCGTCCAGCTCCTGAGGTGAGCTTGTCTTTCTTCTTCATCTTTCGAGATGACACGCGAAACACGTGCGCTTTGCACAAGGAGTTCTATGACGGGCTTTTCGGTGACCTCGCCGGACCAATAGCGTCGCGCGAATTGACGGACGATCTCGGCCGTATCTCGACTGCGGAAGGCCATGTCAACGAGCGACATGTCCCCTCGATGAAGGATATGACGGTTTTCGACTAGCACTTCGTAGAGCTTCCCGCCTGTCATCTTCGACCAGTGCTTCTTTGCGTCCTGAATGTTTTCGAAGACATAGAGCTGATTTCGCGACGGGTAGCGCTCCGGACGCGTCTCCTCCAAGACGTCTTCGACGTCTTGGGATCCTTCAGGATTCTTCGTCAGAAACTCACCAGCGGATCCTACTACCTCGCCAACCGCGAAATCACGCTTGTCTGCACGATAGAACGTTTGAGTACTCATTCAAGACGTCCGACTAGAAGTCGACACTCAAAATTTGAACCTGAAAACCACCTGGCAGGTGTGTAATCCGGAGACCGTTACAGCATTCGCACCGAGCAGGCGTGCGTTGATTGGATTAAACGCTTTATTCGTTTTCACGGCAAGCGTCATCCACATGGCCGACGCACGCGTGCCGGCGGTTGAAGCAATGGAAGCTGATCGCCGATTCAAAATTCTCCCTTGATGCCGACTTGCCTGATGAGCTTGCCCCATTGGGCGTGCTCGGCGCTGATGAAGGCTCTGAACTCCTCGGGGGAACCGGGTGAAGGGTCGATGCCGCGCGTCTTGAGTTCCTCGGCGACCTCCGGCGCCTTGAGGGCCGCGACCAGTTCCCGATTGAGGCGGTCGACAATCGCCTTCGGCGTTCGTGCCGGAGCAACGATCCCGTACCAGTTCGTGGCCGAATAGCGCGGTACGCCTGCCTCGGCGACGGTCGGTACATCGGGAAGAGCGCCAGAGCGTTTGAGCCCGCTGACGGCGATGCCGCGCGCTCTGCCGGTTTGCACGTGCTGTATGCCCGTGGAGATGGCTCCGATGGAAAGCGGCACGTGCCCGGCGAGCAGATCGGTGATCGCGGGACCGCCCCCTTTGTAAGGGATGTGCGTGAGCCTGATCCCAGTCATGGCTTCGAGCAGCGCCCCGGCGAGATGCCCCGGGCTGCCGATGCCCGAGGTTGCGTAGTTAACCTGGCCCGGCTTGGCGCGCGCGAGCGCGATGAGCTCAGGCAGCGTCTTCGCCGGCAGCGTCGGGTGCGCGATGATCAGGTTCTGCAACGATACCGCTTGTCCGACCGGGGCGAAGTCCGTGAGCGTATCGAACGGGACCTTCTGCATCGCGGGAGCGATCACCAGAGTACCACTATGGCCGAAATACAGCGTGTACCCGTCCGGCATGGCGCGTGCGGTCAACTCCGCGGCGATGACGCCGTTCGCGCCCGCGCGGTTGTCCACCACGATCTGCTGTCCGAGCGCCGCCGACATTCGCGGCTGGATGATGCGCGCCACGAGGTCGGTCCCGCCACCGGGCGGAAAGCCGACCACCATGCGAACCGGGCGCGACGGATAGACATCGGCCGCTGGCGCAAGCGGCGCCTGCAATGGGAAGAGCCCGCAAGCAGCGCCGAGGGCGGCAAGGCTGCGCGAAAGGAAGCGGGGTGGAAAGTGGTCAGGTAATCCACTCATATTCGTCATTGGTGATGGGCGAAGATCAAGCCGGTTTCACGTAACCTCTGAAGCAAGTCCTTTCGTTCTTTGGCCAGGACCTTGAGGCGCCGTGTCTTGTATGGTTTCACCAAAGCGACTTCGAGAACAACGCTGGCCAGGTCCTTAATACGCGTATCTGCCGACGACGATAACATCTTGAGCCTTTCGATGTTCTTGTCCGAAATATGTGATTGCGCCAGGTAGCCGAATATCTCTTGCTCCTGTTCAATGGAGTCCCTTCGCTCTTTTGGCATGCGGGCGCATTCCTTACAAATATGATCCCGATGCCCTTTTCCGGAAAAGGCTTCGTTAGCCCATCTTTAACATGATTCA
>PLYS01000190.1 GCA_003153455.1 Betaproteobacteria bacterium
TCATGTAGTTGTAGGCGTCCTCGAAAACATCGCGGACGACGCGAGCGCGGCTCGCGCCGGTAACGGGGAGATCCTTCAGGGTGGGGAAGAGATCGTCGTTGATGAAGGCAAGCAGCGCATCGCCGGTGATGCCCTCGGGGTCGGCGGCCCAGTTGCGCCAGCGCAGCCGTTTGGGGATGGGCGAGCGGTAGCCGTCGCTCATCAACTCCAGCTCTTGATCCTGGTCGTCGATGATTTTGAGAAAAAACATCCAGCAGAGCTGCGAGATACGCTGGGCGTCGCCATCGACGCCGGAATCCTGGCGCATGATGTCTTGAATCGATTTGACGGTGTTGCGAACTGACATGGGGACTCAGGCGGCCTTGTCTTGATTTGCATAAAGAGCGGATTGTAATTTGTGCACCGCCTTCTCGTAGGCGGGACGGCTGCCAAACTGTCTGATGAGTTCGAGCGGGGTGCCCATGGCGCTGAAGGGAATCACGCGCAGCACGTCAAGGTCATCCAGGTTGTTTACGCCTTCGTCCTGATATTTCTGCAGCAGGGCTTCGAGCACGGCACGGGTCTGCTTGCCGTATTTGGTGAATACGTCGCTCTTGCGCACGTGCTCCGCGCGCTCGCGCCTCGTGAGCGGCGGCTGATCAAAGGCGACGTGACAAATGAGATCGAATGGGTCAAGGTCTTTGCCCACTTCCTCGGCCAAGGGTGCGAGCGGAAGGCCTTCCTTTTCCAGTTCTTCGATCACGGCCTGCTTGCGCTCGGCGCGATTCCACCGGCGCAGAAAATCGTCCAGACTGACGAAGTGTTTCTTGAGGGCTTTCCTGGAAAAGTCGCGCAGGCTTTCGGTGACGAGCTTGCCGTTTTCATCGAGGTACTCGACGCGCTCGGCCAAGACGGATACAGAGACGCCATCGACGTAATACTTGGAGGGTCGCCCTTCTGCCCGTAGATTGATGTCTGGCTTATCAGGATAGACGACGATTTCTTCATCGTCCGTGGGTTTGGATGGAATCGGCGGCTCGCCGTCTGCCGTAATGGGTGGTTCGTTGTCCGGCGGGGTGATGGGATCGTTCGCGCCGGGTTCGTAGATTTGCACCGGCTCGCCGTCGAAGTCGGGGTCAGCGAAGTGGTTCGTGGCTTTGCGGAAATCGATTACGGTGAAGTAAAACTTTTTCGTATCCTCATGAATTCGGGTGCCGCGCCCGATGATCTGCTTGAACTCGGTCATGGAGCCGACTTCGCGGTCAAGCACGATAAGGCGGCAGGTCTGGGCGTCGACGCCGGTAGAGAGCAGGCGCGAGGTGGTGACGATGACCGGGTATTTCGCCTCCGGGTCGATGAAGTTGCCGATCTGGGCAACGCCGTCGGCATCATCGCCGGTGATGCGCATCACATAGCGTTCGTTGGCCTGGCAGAGATCCGGATTTTCATTGACGAAGGCCTGACGCATGCGCGCAGCGTGCTCGGTATCGACGCAAAAGACGATGGTTTTCTGAAAGCGGTCGCCGCTTTCCTTGAGAAAGTCTGAGACCTTCTTTGCGACTAGCTTGGTGCGGTCGTCAATGACGAGGTTTCGGTCAAAGTCTTTCTGGTTGTAGAGGCGGTCTTCGATTTCGTTGCCGTAACGGTCCACTTTGCCGGGCGTGGGACGGTAGCCCTCGACATCGACATCAATGTGAACCTTGATGACCTTGTAGGGAGCGAGGAAACCGTCGCGGATGCCCTCTTTGAGGGAGTAAGTGTAAACCGGGTCGCCGAAGTAGTGGATGTTGGAGACGTATTTCGTTTCTTTTGGCGTGGCGGTAAGGCCGATCTGAGTCGCGCCGGAAAAATGCTCGAGTATCTCGCGCCAGGCGGAGTCCTCCGCGGCACTGCCGCGATGACATTCGTCGATAACGATGAGATCGAAGAAGTCGGGCGACAACTCGCGGTAGAGCTTTTGGCGATCCTCCGGGCCGGTGATCGACTGATAGAGCGAGAGGTAAACCTCGTATGAGGTGTCAATGCGCCGGGTTTTCTTATCGATGGCGGTGGGAAGCTGAATCTCGTTGCCGTCGTCACGCTCGATGGTTTTCGAGTTCACGCTCAGCTTTGCCATAGCAGAACCGAACGGACGGAAGTCGTTCACCATCGTCTGATCGACCAGGACGTTGCGGTCCGCGAGGAACAGGATGCGTTTCTTAACACCGGCTTTCCACAAGCGCCAGATGATCTGGAAAGCGGTGTAGGTTTTTCCTGTGCCAGTCGCCATCACATCCAGGATGCGGTCCTGGCCTTTTGCGATGGCCTCGATGGTCCTGTTGATGGCGATGCTCTGGTAGTAGCGCGGCTCCTTGCCGCCGGCGTCGTCGTAATAGTTCTGGAGGACGATGCGTTCTTCCGCGGGGGCGAGCCCTTTCCAGGCACGGTATTTGGCCCAGAGTTGCTCCGGCGTCGGGAAGGCGTCAAGCGCCAGCTCGGTTTCGGTCTGGCCGCTCAGACCGGTGCGGTCGTGAAACAGGAAAGCATCGCCGTTCGATGAAAAAACGAATGGGATGTCGAGTGTCGCCGCGTAATCGAGCCCCTGCTGCATGCCGCCGCCGACGGGGTGGTTGTTGTCCTTCGCCTCAATGAGCGCAATCGGGATGTTCGGCCTGTAGTAGAGGATATGGTCGGCGAATTTCGCCTTTCCGCGTGTGACCAGCTTGCCACGGACGATTATCCGGCCCTTGGTGAAATAGACCTGCTCACGAATCTGGGTTAACACATCCCAGCCGGCATCCTTAACCGCCGGTGTGATGAATTTGGTGCAGATGTCGCGTTCGCTGAGGTCTTTCTTGTTCATGGTGCTCAATTCTCGCCGAGCCGGCTAAGAACTCCAAGCCCGGGACCGGAATCTGATGCAGGCGAGGCGCCTGCGCTACAAGAGCGGATCGTGCTGTCGTCAAGGCTTGGGCTCTATGGATCTGCTGCAGGCGAGGCGCTTGCGCTACCAGAGCGTGTCCATCTTAGAAACTGCGCTGATCAGCGCGATTTTTGCGCGAGCACGATTTTTTTCGGGCTGCTGGTTGTGGTCTTCGTGGCGGTTGCGGTGGGTTTCTTAGCGAGCTTGCGCGTCGGTGTGGATTTTGTCGCATTCCCCTTGCGCGTTTGGGCGACCTTCACGACCCCGCCTTTGCGCGTGGCGTGAGCGTATTTGCCGGCTGTCTTCGGCGCCTTGGCGACCGCGAACTGCGGCGCCGGCAGGTCGGGGAGGTGTGGCGTTGTGCTGCTGCCAGCCGGCACCAGCAGCGTCGAGCCGGGGCCGACGCGGCGTTTGCCGTCGATACTGTTGACCTGTTTTAATTGCGCGATGCTGATACCGTGGCGCGCCGCGACGCGGACGATGCTGTCGCCCGCTTTCAGTTTATAGGCCTGCCACGAAACCAGCGGCTGCTCGTTGTTTTCGAGGTTGAAGCGGAAGGTCTCCGCCTTGCCGGTCGGCAGCAGCAGCGTCTGCTTGCCGCTGGCGCGAATCACTGGCCGGCTGTAAGCGGGATTGAGCGAGACGAATTCCTCGATCGGCACGTCGGCAAGCCTGGCCGCGAGCTTGACGTCGATGTGCTCGGTGGTGGTCACCGCGACGAAGTAGGGCTGGTTCGGAATTTCGGCGAGGTCGATGCCGTATTGCGCCGGATTGGCGATGATGTTCTTCACCGCCTGCAGCTTAGGTATGTAGTAGCGCGTCTCAAGCGGCATGCTCAGGCTCTGGTAATCCGCCGGCAAGCCATTGGCGAGGTTCTTGGCGATCGCGCGCGATACCGCGCCTTCACCCCAGTTATAGGCGGCAAGCGCCAAGTCCCAACTGCCGAACATGTCGTAGAGTTTTTCCAGGTAATCGAGCGCGGCGTTGGTCGCCGCTATCACATCGCGCCTGCCGTCGTACCAGAAGTTCTGCTGCAGCCCGTAGAGCTTGCCGGTCGAGGGAATGAACTGCCAGATCCCGGACGCATGGGCACGCGAATAGGCGACCGGGTTGTAGGCGCTCTCGATGATCGGCAGCAGCGCGACCTCGCTCGGCATGCCGCGCTTTTCGACTTCCCCGACGATGTGGTAGAGGTAGCGGCTGCTGCGCGCGACCGTGCGTTTGATGTAATCCGGGCGATTGGCGAACCACTCTTCCTGCTCGCGCACCAGCGGGGTCGCGATGTCGGGCAGGCCGAAGCCGTTGCGGATGCGTTGCCACAGGCCAGTCGGTGCCGTGGTGAGATCCATCAGCGTTGGAACCTGGGGCCGTTCAGCGGCGGCAGGTATCTGCGCGCTCGGGATCTCGGCAGTATTTGCATCTGAGCTGTCCGGCACTGCAGGCGGCGGCGCGGACTCTGACCCGGCAACCGGCGTGGCCTCGGTCGACTCGTCGTCGGCGATGGCCGGCAACGATACGCAGGTGACTGCCGCTGCGATCAGCAGGACGCTCAGGGAAGGCCGCATTAGCTCATTAGCTCAGGGGTTGTTATTGTTGATACGCGCGCATGGTAACTAGGCGCGCGCCTGAGAGTCAAGCGGCTTTTCCAAACAAATCAAAATGAAAGGGCGTATTGGCAGCTAAAAATTGTTTTTCCAGTCGCGGATCGCGCCCAGCACGCTGACCGGGTCAGTGAGCGGTTTGCCGGCATGCTGGCTGGCGGCGGCAATCACGCCGGGTTGGTCGCAGCGCAGGAACGGATTCGCGGCCTTTTCCTGGCCTATTGTCGACGGCAGCGTCGGTTCGTCCCTGGCGCGCAGCGCGCTCGCAGTCCGTTCCCATTTGGCGAGTTCCGGATTCGCTGCTTCGGCGGCTTTGGCGAAGCGGATGTTGGACAGCGTGTACTCGTGACCACAGTAGACGCGCGTCGCATCGGGCAGCGCCGCGAGCTTCGACAACGATGTATGCATCTGCTGCGGCGTGCCTTCGAACAGCCGTCCGCAACCGCAAGCGAACAGCGTGTCGCCGCAGAATAGCATGCCGCCGCCGTAAAACGCGATGTGGCTGCGAGTGTGGCCGGGGATTTCCAACACCGAAAATTCGAATTCGAATTCGGCGAGAGTAAAGCGGTCGCTTGCGCGCAGCCGCTGGCTGACGGTCGGAATGCGCTCGTCGCAGGGTCCATATACCGGAATCTTGTAATGCTGCAGCAGCTCGGCGTTGCCGCCGACGTGGTCGGCGTGATGATGAGTGTTGAGGATGGCTGTGAGCTTCAATTTTTCGGCGCGCAGGTAATCGAGCACCGGACGCGCGTCGCCCGGATCGACGACCGCGGCGTTGTCGCCGCGGCGCAGCACCCAGATGTAATTGTCGTGAAACGCGCGGACCGGAAAAACGCGGATGTCGTTCATGTCGGGATCACCTAGCAGCCTGTCCGACTTAACAGTCCGTACAGGCTGCTAAAGGCAAGACCGGCGGACCATTCATATAAAACTCATTCGAAGCGGTCGAGTTTCTGGAAAAACGCGGGTAAAGTCGCATATCATTTATCCTCTTCTGCAATTCCAATGGCGCCGGTTTTGCATTAGGAGTTTGTCGGGGCCAAGTCCGACAAACTCCTTCGTGCGCAGCCCGTATCTTTGTTTTAAACTGCGCGCATGTCAATGCTGACGACCGTGAAATCCGCGCCTCAGCGGTCCGCCGAGTGGTTTGCCACGCCGCTCGGGCGTTATCTGCTCGAGTGCGAGCATAAATACGTCGATGCCGCAGTCGCCGACGTGTTCGGCTTCAACGCGCTGCAGCTCGGTCTGCCCGAGCAGGATTTTCTGCGCGCCAGCCGCATCCCGCTCAAATGCCGGATTGCGCCGTCCGGCCCGGTCGCGCTGCGTGCCGATTTCCGCGATCTGCCGATCGCGAGCAACAGCGTCGATCTTCTGTTGCTGCCGCACGCGCTCGAATTCAGCGAACATCCGCATCAGATCCTGCGCGAGGTGCAGCGCGTATTGATGCCCGAGGGACATGCCGTGATCGCGTGCTTCAATCCTTGGAGCCTGTGGGGATTGCGGCGCGTGTTCAGCCGCGCGCGGGATGCTTATCCGTGGCGCGGGCGCTTCATCACGCTGCCGCGGCTCAAAGACTGGCTGGCGTTGCTCGAGCTCGATCTCGCCGCTGGCCGGGCGGGCTGCTATCTGCCGCCGTGCGCGCAGGACAAATGGATCCAGCGTTTCCGCTTTATGGAAGCGGTTGGTGACCGCTGGTGGCCGATCGCGGGCGGCGTTTACTTCCTGCACGTGGTGAAGCGAGTGCGCGGCATGCGCGTGATCATGCCGATGTGGCAAGAGCAGCT
Source organism: Betaproteobacteria bacterium (assembly GCA_003153455.1). Classification (GTDB taxonomy): domain Bacteria; phylum Pseudomonadota; class Gammaproteobacteria; order Burkholderiales; family SG8-41; genus PALSA-1004. The sequence goes on from PLYS01000190.1 coordinate 6,267, forward strand.
CGCGCGCAAGCGCAATCTGGCGGCGGTGCCCAAGACCCAGGACGGCGACCAGTCGATTGCCGCGCGCGAGTCGATTAAGACGCAATGAGCACTGAAATCGAGGTATACACCGATGGTGCATGCAAGGGTAATCCGGGGGTGGGCGGCTGGGGTGTGCTGCTCAAATGTGGCAACCGCACGCGCGAGTTGTGCGGTGGCGAGGCGCATACCACCAACAATCGCATGGAGCTGACCGCGGTGATCCGCGCGCTCGAGGCGCTGACACGTCAATGCCGCGTCAAGCTGCACACCGATTCGAAGTATGTGCAGCAGGGCATCACGGCGTGGATCCACGACTGGAAAAAGCGCGGCTGGAAAACGGCCGGCAAGAAGCCGGTTAAGAACGAGGACTTGTGGCGCAGGCTNNAACCACGAACCACGAACCACGTTTCTATGCGGCAAATAATTCTTGACACTGAAACCACCGGCCTCGACCACAAGCTCGGCCACCGTGTAATCGAGATCGCGGCAGTCGAGATCGTCGACCGGCGCCTGACCGGCAATCATTTCCACCGCTACATCAACCCGGAACGCGCGAGCGATGATGGTGCGCTGCAGGTGCATGGCCTGAGCGAGGAATTCCTGCGCGACAAGCCGAAGTTCTGCGAGATCGTCAATGAATTGCTCGATTTCGTGAGCGGCGCCGAGCTTGTCATCCACAATGCGCCGTTCGACACCGCGTTCCTCAATCGCGAGTTCGATCTGCTCGACTTGAAGCCGATCGCTGAATATTGCCCGGGTATCGTCGATACGCTGCAAATGGCGCGCGACCTGCATCCGGGCAAAAAGAACAACCTCGACGCGCTGTGCGAGCGCTATCAGATCGACAACTCGAGGCGCACGCTGCATGGTGCGCTGCTCGACGCCAATCTGCTGGCTGAAGTCTACCTCGCGATGACGCGTGGCCAGGACAGCCTGATCATAGATATCGAGCCGACGCCGCAGGCGGCAGCCGCAACACGACTTGCCACCGGCAAGCTCGATCTGATCGTGATTCCCGCCAGCGCGGAAGAGCTTGCCGAGCACGAACTGCAACTGGCTGACATCGACAAGGCGAGCAACGGCGCGTGCGTGTGGAAAAAGCTCGAAACCGCTTGAACAGCGGTTTGAAGTTTCGAGTTGAACGGCGAAGCGTGATTTCAACTACGCGGCGTGCTTTGTGACAACCCGAAATGATACTTGTCGGTGATATCGGCGCCACCAAGACCCTCCTGGAGGTTGGCACCCTGCGGCAGGGACGCTGGCGCCCGGCATTCGGCCAGCGCTACGTTGACGCTGACCACCCGGATTTCGACAGCGTGCTGCGGACATTTTTGCTTGAATGGGAGGCGCATCACGGCTCGCCCGTGACGATCGCACGCGCCTGCTTTGGCGTGGCCGGCCCGGTGTTCGATAACCGCGTGCAGATGACCAATCTGCCGTGGCTCGTCGACGGGGACGCTATTTCCGCTGCGTTCGGCATTCCGCACGTGCGCATCAGCAACGACTTTGCCGCTGCAGCCAGCGGCATCGAAATGTTGCAGGCCGCAGACCTCGTTACCCTGCAGCCCGGCGAGCCAGTCGTGGCCGCGTCACGGGTAGTGATAGGCGCGGGAACCGGGCTTGGTGTGGCCTACATGATCTGGGCCGAAGGCGGCTATCGGGCGATCGCCGGAGAGGGGGGGCATACCGGCTTTGCTCCGTCGACACCGGAACAGCTCGAGTTGTGGCGCGATCTCTATTCACGCCAAGGGCGGGTTGTCGCTGAGGACGTGGTTTCAGGGCCGGGATTGGCGCGCATATGTGAATTTCTCGGCCGGCGCGAGGGCAAGTCTGCGGCGCTTGAAAAGACGTTGCCCGTCGACGACGCAGCCGCCGCGATTACGCGCGCCGCGCTCGAGTCGGGTGATCCACTGTGCTCGCGCGCGCTCGACCTGTTCGTATCCTGTTATGGAGCGGTCGCGGGGGACCACGCGCTTGCGGTCATGGCGCGCGGTGGTGTTTATATCACCGGCGGGATCGCTCCCAAAATCCTGCGACGTTTATTGGGTGGCGGATTCCTCGCGGCGTTCAACGCTAAGGGCACCTACTCCGGCACGGTCGGGAAGATCCCGGTGCTTGTCGTCACGAACGAGAGGCTCGGTTTGCTGGGGGCCGCTCTGCTTGCGGCATTCGGGACCCGTGTCTAACGGCAAGGGAATTGGTGAGGTGACCGCTGGCATTTTCTTGCGCGAGCTGCGCGGAACCTGGTCCAAGGCCGATCCAGCTCCCCCTCTGCACTGGTGTTGCTCGCCCGCGCCACCTGGCCTGCTGGCGCGCGGACCGCAGACCGCGCAACGTGCACTTGCTTCGTTGCGGTCGGCATGGCGCCGTGCCAGATCGCCATTTCCTTTCCGCGCTTGAGCCCGCGGTAGGCATCCGAACGCAGAAAATCATTCAGGTGTCGCGGGGTAGCGTCGGCGTAATAGGGCGAAAATGACGAGAAACGACGCCCCCCCAAAGACACTCAGGAACATGTCAGACATTGTGTCTTCGTTATCAAGTTGGGCATGGGTACCAAAAAACTGATCGGAAATGAACTCAGCGAACTCCCAGAAAACGGCTGCGGTACAGACGAGGGCGAAGACAAGGGTGGCATGGGTAACGGCGTGAAACGGCCCGAGGATTCCGAACTTTGAGGCGTTGACGGATGCGCGATGAAAGAAGAACGCGATCGCCACGCCGCCTAGGCAGTGCATGAGAAGGTCGAGCGATGCGAAGCGCGCGTAGGCGTGGAATATTTCCGAAACGATGACGAGGAGGAGAAAGCCAACGATTGGCACCTGCACAACTTCGCGCGCGGTAGTGACGATCCATTTTGAGATATTGGCGGACACGTCGAATTCCCTTTTCAGCTACAGCACCTGATGGCGTACTGTCCAGGAACTTGACCCTTGCTGGTCACGCCGCTTGACGATGGCAGAAGTTGAGCATTCCACCGAGCCGCTGGCGTCGACACACGATCCCGTCAGCAATGCTCGGTGTCGACCGAATCAATCGATTACTGACCCTATTATCCCAATGGGATCGGCCAAAACAGCCACAAAATGAGGACGAAAAGAAGGGCAAGCGCAATAATCCACGAGACACTTAACCCGTGCGACCGCCAACTATGGGAGAAATTCATGTAACGCTCCTGAGCAGCGCTGGCCTTTTCCTCAGCGTTATTCGCGCGACACCTGATCCAGGGTGTATCGCATGCATGTATCCAGATCAGACCGATCAAGACGTTGCCCGTCCTTGGCTGTCAGCGTCACATCGATGCTGTCCTTGCCTGACACAACTTCAAACGATTTGAGCTTGGCAGATTGATTCGTAGGGCAGGAGCAGCGTCCCTGCAGGCATTCCTCTAATGCGCCCAAGGCCGCAGCATGTCTTCCTTCGAGTTTTTTGATCCTTATTAGCACACGGGATTGATCTTCAATGATGTCGTATTCCATGGTGTAATCCTTCAAGCAGAGCCTATCGTTGATAGGCCGTCCAAGGCGTGGCGCCGGCGCCTGCTTCATTGATCCTCTTGTGGTGTGCCGCCTTTGCCTCGGCAAGCGTTTTCTTGCGCATGGCTGTGGCGCGCTAGGTTGCGAACTCGTCCTGGAACGGGTGCTCAGTTTTCTTCAGTTCCTGCGACTGTTCGCGGCGGATTAAGCGCGCAAGCTGCATCAACTCCGTGGCGATCACGGCAATGAGATCATCCACCAAAACAATGCCCCGAAGCTGGCGTTGCCGGTCAACTATCGGCGCTCGGCGCACGCCCTTGGCGCACATTGCGCGCAGCACATCCGCTACTTCGTCCTCAACTCGCGCCGTAACCAAATCGCCACTCATAACGCTATGGGAATTGCGATTTGCATTCATGATGCCCATCCTCTATTCCCTCTGAGCCCACCCCAAAAACGGTTGGGGGAATCTCAGTCGCGCTGACCGTGGAGCGGCAAAAGTACCGCACGAAATAAGAACAAAACCACCAAAGCCACAGAGCGACGACGCTGTTAATGTGACGTTTGCTTCCTTTGCGTCGACCGTTTGTCCAGCACTNNGCACGAGCGCCGAAAAATCGATGAGTTCCTCGGCCATGTTCTCGAACAAGCAATCGGTGGTCACGATCCCAATAAGCCCACCCAGCTCGTCAAGGACGGCGACTTGTTTGAGGCGCTTCTCGTACATCAGACGGATCGTGTCAAAGACACTGCCACTTTCCCTCACGGTGCCATAATCTGCACTCATTATGTCCGCCACGGTCAGCGCAGATGGGTCGGCTTCTTTCGCAACGATGCCAGATACAATGTCCTCATCGGTCAGGATCCCTACCGCAAAGAGCCTCCCGTCTTTTTCATCTGTGACGAGCAGTGCGTGCGCTCCGAAAACGTGCATCAATTTCGCTGCGACTGCAACGCTGGTAGTTTTTGCCGAAATCGGAATTTGCCGATTGCAGATTGCGCCGACACCCATGTTGAGGCTCCAGAAAAAGTGGGTGCTACCGATCACACCAAAAGTTACTCGCGACTCCGGGGCACCTCATGGCGTTTTGTTGCCAAGGGTTTATCCTGGGTTCCCGAATGGACTCGCGAACCATATGACCCCGCGAGCGTTAAGCGCTCAGCTCCTTAGAGTGGTTGAAGTTGCGCCGAGCATTAAGCTGCTTCAACGGAGTGTGCAGAACGCGATCCGCCGGATTGGATCAGGCTATCAATTTCGGCTTCTGCCTGTAGCCAGTCATCCAATTCATTGCTGCTAGAAAATCCACGCTGCTCTGCGCGGACGTACGCGGCCTCAGAAATCATGTGCTCACGCTCTTCCAGTGAGCATACCGGGCCCTCGGGACTGGATTGGGCCTCGGTGCTCGGTTGCGGGTCGGCCTTTTTGGCGACATTCAGCCGGGACAGTTTGCTTGGCTTCGTGACCATAACTGAACCTCCGAATTGATTGAGAAGCTGCAAAAACAGTAAAGGTCTTTCTCTTCATTCGGCGCGAATCGTTTCCATCGCGTTGTGCTCGAGAGCTTCCAGGGAGCGAGGTGACCTAAGCGTCTCGGGAGAAACGCGGGTAAGCATGACAAACATGGCCATGATTTTTCCTCGTTGGTAAACTAGCGACCTCTCTCACCCCGACAGCAGGATGAATGCCAGCTACCGATACCGCCGTATCAATCCACCTTAACGCTACGGGGTTTTGTTACAGCTGCTGACGCATCAAACCATTATCGAGCCATGCAAAATATGATCCCAGAAAGAAGCCAAGAGGGTCTTGATATAGGTCAGCCCGCCATCACATCGTTGGCCTGAAACCGCAGAACTGTTATCCGAAACGAATAAGACGAAAGTAGCCTTCTGCTCGCCAAAGTCCTTGTTTATTTATGTAAAGCTCAGTAAGCTCGTTTAACGCAGGTCAAGAAGTCTTTCTCGTCCTGGTGTTAAATGGTCACCAATAAGAAAACTGAACCGGATGGGAGCGAACTCGAGGACTGGCGGCAGGCCGAAGCCGAAATTGAGGCCCGCATGAAGGCCGCGACTCAATAGAGCACGCGCTGTAGGGCTTTATGCAGGTATGAGGATCAAACCTGCAAGAGGCGGCAATACCAACTCGAGCTGTGCGGGCTGACCCATCCACGCCTCGGCCACGGCTTCGAGTTCGTCGTTGTTGCCGACGTCGCTGCCGCCGTAATAGCGCGAATCGCTGTTGAATTTTTCGCGATACCGCCCGGCGGCCGGAACTCCGATGCGGTAGGCCCGTCGCGGCACCGGGGTGAAGTTGAGTACAACGACGGCGCACATGCCGCTGCGGTCCCGGCGCAAAAAGCTAATCACCGACTGGTCGGCGTCATGGCAATCGATCCAGGAGAAGCCTTCGCTGTCAAAATCCAGCTCATGCAGCGCGCTCATGCTGCGATAGAGCCGGTTGAGGTCACGCACCAACTGTTGTACACCGCGATGCCCGGGCCGCGCGAGCAGCCCCCAGTCAAGTTCCCGCTGCGAATACCATTCGTGCCATTGTCCGAATTCATTGCCCATGAAGCCGAGTTTCTTGCCCGGCAGCGTTGCCTGGTAAGTGAGCAGCAGGCGCAGATTGGCGAATTTCTGCCAGTTGTCGCCAGGCATCTTGGCGAGCAGCGAGCCCTTGCCGTGCACTACCTCGTCATGCGACAGCGGCAGCACGAAGTTCTCGCTGTAGGCGTAAAGTTGACCGAAAGTAAGCAGCGCGTGGTGGTAATGCCGGTGCACCGGATCCTGGCGCAGGTAGGCAAGCGTGTCATTCATCCAGCCCATGTTCCATTTCATGGAAAAGCCGAGTCCGCCGACGTATGCCGGGCGCGATACCATCGGCCATGCGGTCGATTCCTCGGCAATGGTCAATACGCCCGGAAACTCGCGGTGCGCCATCGTATTGAGCGCGCGGATGAATTCTATGGCCTCGAGATTCTCGCGGCCGCCGTAGCGGTTGGGCAGCCACTCGCCGGCCCGGCGCGAGTAGTCGAGGTAGATCATCGAAGCCACCGCGTCGACGCGCAAGCCGTCGATGTGAAGCTCGGTGAGCCAGAAGTGCGCGCTCGACAGCAGGAAGCTCCGCACCTCGTTGCGCGCGTAGTTGAAGACGTGGGTGCCCCAGTCGGGATGCAGCTTCAGTCGCGGGTCCGCGTGTTCGTAGAGCGCGGTGCCGTCGAAATGCGCAAGCGCGAAATCATCGCTCGGGAAATGCCCCGGCACCCAGTCGAGAATCACGCCGATCCCGGCCTGGTGGCAAGCGTCTATCAGGCCGCGCAAATCATCAGCGCTGCCGAAGCGGCTGGTTGCCGCGAAATAGCCGGTCGTCTGGTACCCCCACGATTCATCGAGCGGATGTTCCGTGACCGGCATCAGTTCGATATGCGTGTAGCCCATGTCGCGCACGTATGGGACCAGGTGCTGCGCGAGCTCGCGATAGGTATAACAGCGCCCGTCGGGATGGCGGCGCCACGAGCCGGCGTGGATTTCGTAAATCGCGAGCGGCGCATGCAGCCAGTCCCGCTGCGCGCGCTGCGCCAGCCACTCGGCGTCGTTCCAGGCATGCTGCGGCGGCGCGTTCACCCGCGCGGCGGTTGCAGGGCGCGGCTCGAAGCTCTGCGCGTAGGGATCGGTTTTGATCAGCACCGCACCGCTCGCGCGGTTGCGGATCTCGAACTTGTAGAGCGTGCCGACGGTGAGTCCGGGCACGAACAATTCCCATACGCCGCTTGCACCGAGGCTCGCCATCTGATGCACGCGCCCGTCCCAGCAGTTAAAATCGCCGACCACCGATACGCGCTCGGCATTCGGAGCCCATACGCGAAAGCACACCCCGGCGACACCTTGGCGCGTCTGCACGTGCGCACCCAGCAGGTGGTAGGCCTGATAGTTCGACCCCTGATTGAACAGATACAGATCATCGGTCGCCGGTTGCGGCGGAAACGCGTATGGGTCATGCCGGCGCTCGGTCCGTCCCAGCACGGTGACTTCCAGCGCGTACGGCAGGGGAGGCGCTGCAGCGCTGCGCCATTCGAATACTCCCGTAGGATGCACGCGCACGAGCGGCACCGCGGTGCCATCGCCATCGAGCGCGATTGATTCCGCGCGCGGATGAAACACGCGCACCACCCACTCCGAGCCTTCGCGATGCGCGCCGAGCAGGCGAAACGGGTCGTATTCGCGGGCGGCGATGAGTCGCGAGAAGTCCGGTGCAGGCGTTGTGGTATCCATGGCCATAAGAGGGTTCGGCACGGGCCGGCTGTGCTATTGTATTCCTTGGCGGGAGATAACATGACGCTCGAGGAACACCGCATGGACGAAGAGCATCGGCAGGTGCGTCACCAACCGGAGACGACACGATTCGTGAGCCAGCTCACGCGCGACGCTTTCGCGCTGGTGCTCGCCGGAGGGCGCGGCACCCGGCTGAAACAACTCACCGACTGGCGCTGCAAGCCGGCGGTGCCATTTGGCGGCAAGTTTCGCATCATCGATTTCACGCTTTCCAATTGCGTGAATTCCGGCATTCGCCGCATCGGGGTGGCCACGCAGTACAAGGCGCACAGCCTGATTCGCCACATCCAGCAGGGATGGAGCTTTCTCGACGGTCGCTTCGATGAGTTCATCGAGTTGCTGCCGGCGCAGCAGCAAATCACAGCGGCATGGTACAGCGGCACGGCTGACGCCGTGTTCCAGAACCTGGCGGTGCTGCGCCGGCATTCGGCGCACTACGTGATGGTGCTCGCCGGCGACCACGTCTACAAGATGGACTACGGCCGCATGCTCGCTTTTCATGTAACGCACCATGCCGATCTGACAGTGGGGTGTGCGGAGGTGCCGCTCGCGGATGCCAGCGCTTTTGGCGTGATGGGCATCGACGAAAAATGGCGCGTGATAAGCTTCCAGGAAAAGCCCGCACTGCCGCAGCCGATTCCCGGCCTGCCGGAGCGGGCACTGGCGAGCATGGGGATCTACGTGTTCAACGCCCAGTTCCTGTACGAACAGCTGATCCGCGATGCCGATGACCCTCACTCGTCGCACGATTTCGGCAAGGACATAATTCCGTACATCATGTCGCGCTACCGAGTCTACGCGCATCGTTTCGCCGACAGTTGCGTTGGCATGACCACGGGCGGCGAGCCTTACTGGCGCGACGTTGGCACGGTAGATGCTTATTGGGAAGCGAATATGGAGCTCACCAAGGTGGTGCCGGAGCTGAACATGTACGATCGCGACTGGCCGATCTGGACTTATCAGGAACAGTTGCCACCGGCGAAATTCGTGTTTGACGACGAGGAACGGCGCGGCATGGCGGTCGATTCAATGGTGTCTGGCGGCTGCGTCATCAGCGGCGCCGCGGTGCGCCGCTCGCTGCTTTATTCTGACGTGCGGGTCGAGTCCCACAGCGTGGTCGAGGACTCGGTGGTGCTGCCCAACGTCAGGATCGGATCCAACGTGGTGCTGAAGCGCACGGTGATCGATCGCGGCTGCGAGATCGCGGACGGCACCGTGGTCGGGGTCGATGCAGCGCACGACCGCCGCCGCTTTCACGTGACCGAAAACGGCATCACGCTGGTTACTCCCGGGATGCTGGGACAGCACCTCTACACCGTGCGGTGACGGGATGAGCAGCGGCAAGCTCGAACTCATTTTCCTGTGGCACATGCACCAGCCGGACTACCGCGACCACGCGCGCGGCGAGTTCACGCTGCCGTGGGTCTACCTGCATGCGCTCAAGGATTACACCGACATGGCGGCGCACCTCGAGCGCCATCCGCGCGTGCACGCGGTGGTGAACTTCGTGCCGGTGCTGCTCGACCAGCTCGAGGACTATGGCGAGCAGTTTGCCAGCGGCGACTGGCGCGACCCGCTGCTCAGGCTGCTGGCCGAGCCGGATCTCAACCGGCTCACCGCCGGCGAGCGCAAGCTGTTAGTCAACAGCTGTTTCCGCACCAACCACGTCAGCATGATCGAGCCGTTTCCGAGCTACAAGCGGCTGCACGATCTGTTCCGCGTCGTCGAGGGCCGGGACGACACGGCGCAGGCGTATCTGTCCGGCGCCTATTTCTCCGACCTGATCACCTGGTACCACCTAGCTTGGGCCGGTGAGACCGAACGCCGCCGCCAGCCATTGCTCGCGGAGCTAATGACCAAAGGCGAAGGCTTTACTGCGGATGACCGCAAGCGGCTCGTCGCGCTTATCGGAGCAGCGGTGCGCGGCATCATTCCGCGTTACCGCGCGCTCGCCGCGAGTGGACAGATCGAGCTCTCGACCACGCCGTACACTCATCCGATCGCGCCGCTGCTGATCGATTTTGCGAGTGCGCGCGAAGCCGAGCCCAAGGCCGAGTTGCCCGTCGCGTCGTGCTATCCGGGCGGCCGCGCGCGCACCACCGCGCAACTCGAGTCCGCGCTTCTGAGCCACGCTGTGCGCTTCGGCGCGCCGCCCGCGGGAGTATGGCCGGCAGAGGGCGCGATTTCCAATGCGTTCCTCAAATTGCTGGCCGGCGCGAGCTGCCGCTGGACCGCGGCGAGCGAAAGCGTGCTTGCCTCCAGCCTACGCCGGGCTACGCACGAGCTGCCGCCGCGCGAGCACTACCTCTATCGGCCGTATCGCGTCGAGGGTGCACCTGGCATCACCGTGTTTTTTCGCGACGAAAAGCTCTCCGATCTGATCGGTTTCGAGTACCGCCACTGGCATGGCAAAGAGGCGGCGGCAGACTTCGTCGCGCGGTTGCACGCGCTCCGCCGCCAGGTGCCAGAGGGCGGGACGGCGGTGGTGACGGTCATTCTCGACGGCGAGAACGCATGGGAGCACTACCCCTATAACGGCCACTATTTTTTCGAAGATCTTTACGCGCTGCTCGAGGCAGATCCCGAGCTTCACACCACGACCTGCGCCGATTTCCTCGCACGGCATCCCGATTTCGCGGACGCGTTGCCAGGCGTGGTTGCCGGCAGCTGGGTCTATGGCACGTTTTCGACCTGGATCGGGCATCCCGACAAAAACCGCGCGTGGGATCTGCTGTGCGCGGGCAAGCAGACCTACGACCTTGTCGTCGGCAGCGGCCTTCTGAACGCGCAGGAAGAACGCGCCGCTGCGGCGCAACTCGCGGTCTGCGAGAGTTCCGACTGGTTCTGGTGGCTCGGCAGCCACAATCCGGTGCAGAGCGTGGCGAGTTTCGACCGCCTGTTCCGTCTCGATCTCGCCAATCTGTACCAGCACCTTAAGGTCGAGCCGCCGGCGGCTCTCGCCGAGCCGGTGAGCCACGGCGGCGGCGAGCCGGAGGGCGGCGGCACGATGCTGCGCTCGAGCTGAAGAGCTGCGCATCCATTGCGGCTCGGCTTTAGGTATTGACATGACACAGACTGTCTCGTTGTTGTTCGGAGTCCATGCCCACCAGCCAGTGGGTAATTTTCCCGCCGTGCTCGACGCAGCGCACGAGCGCTGCTATCAGCCGTTCCTGCAAACGCTGCACCGTTACCCCGAATTCCGCTTCGCGGCGCATTTCTCCGGCTGGCTGCTCGACTATCTGCTGGAGAAATATCCCGCAGACATGGCGCTGCTCAAGGAGATGGTGGCGCGCGGCCAGGCCGAGATGTTCGGCGCGGGCGACTGCGAGCCGGTGCTGGCGGCCATTCCCTACCGCGACCAGATCGGCCAGCTGGAGGTTCTTTCCGCCAAGCTCGAGCGACATTTCGGCACGCGTCCGCAAGGGGCCTGGCTCACCGAGCGCGTCTGGCTTTCTACCGCGGTGTCCGCGCTCGCGGAGTGCGGCGTGCGCTACGCCACGGTCGATGACTACCACTTCTTCTGCGTCGGCAAGACCGCCGCTGAACTGGATAGCCACTACACTACCGAGGACGACGGCCGGGTCATCGATGTCTTTCCTATCTCCGAACAACTGCGTTATCGTCTGCCGTTCTCGTCGGCCGCGGACGCGGTGGCCTCCGTGGAGGAGATGGGCCGCGGCGGCCGCTCCGCCGCGATCTATTTTGACGACATCGAGAAGTTCGGTATCTGGCCGGAGACATACGAATGGGTCTACGCGAAGCGCTGGCTGGAGCAATTCATCCAGGGCGTGCTCGCTTCGCCGCTGATCCGCACCGAGACCTACCGCAGCTACCATGAGCGATGCCCGACGCGAGGCATCGTTTATCTCCCGACCACCTCCTACATAGAGATGAACGAGTGGACGCTGCCGCCGGCGGCGGCGGCGATCTACGGCGAGATGGTCGAGCGGGAGAAACGCGAAGGGCGCTACGAGCTGACCAAACCTTTCATCCGTGGCGGTTTCTGGAAGAACTTCCTGACCCGCTATCCGGAAGCCAACTGGATGCACAAGCGCATGCTGGCGCTCTCGGCGCGGCTTGGCGCCCTGCCGGCGGCGCAGCAGCAGCCCGGGTTGACCGCGCACCTGTACCGCGCCCAGGCCAACGACGCTTACTGGCACGGTTTGTTCGGGGGGCTTTACCTGCCTCACCTGCGGCGCGAGGTGTTCCGCAATCTGGTCGAGCTGGAAGCCGCGCTCGATCGAGCGGCGCCGCGCGCTTCCTGCGAACGGCTCGACCTCGATTACGACGGCGCGCAGGAATTGTTTTTGCGCAACGCCGAGCTGCAGGCGGTCACGCGCGATGATGGGCTGGCGGCGCTGCACGAGTTCGACAGCTACCGGCTTGCTCACAACTTTGGCGACACGCTGCGCCGCAGCCGCGAGCATTATTACGACAAGATCGAGCGCGGCGGGCAACGCGACGCTGGCGGCCGCAGCAACGGCAGCGGCATCGCATCAGCGCACGACCGCGTGGACTTCCGCCATGAGATCGCGGCCGCGGACATTGTGCCCGACGCGCTGCCGCGGGTGCTGTTCTGCGACCGTTTCATCGCGCCTGACGGCACGACGCACACCGTCAGCAGCTATGCACTCGATGCCGTTGAAGCGGCGCAACCGGCGATCATTTTCCGCGCCGAAGTCGGCGGCGGCATCGTGCGCAAGCGCTACGAGCTGGCGGGCGCGCGGCTTACCGTAACCTATGAGTTCGAAGGGCTTTCCAGCGGCATATTTGCGACCGAGCTTAATGTGAGTCTGCCGGCGTGCGACGGCTTCGCCGGCCGCTACATACTCGCCAGCGGAGAGATACCATGCGGTTTCGGACAGGAGCTGGCGCAGGACGCGCTCACCACGATCACGCTCGATGACCGCGTGTTGGGCGGTGCGCTGGTGTTGACCGCAAGCGCCCCGGTCGCATTGCGCGCGCGGCCGCACTTCACCGTGTCGCAATCCGAGGCCGGGTTTGAGAAGATCATGCAGGCAGCGACCGTGATTTTGAACTGGCCGCTTACGCCCGGGCGCAGCGTGTTTACGTTTGCGCTTGAAGTCGCAGTGAGGCGCGGCGCCTGATGCCGAAGCCGCGACGCGGATGCACGTGTCATGACGGAAAAAATGACGCAGAATATATCCACCTGAGAATGTGAGACAGAGTACGGAGGAAGGATGTCGGGGACTACGTATCAACTCGAGATTAATCCGCGACTGCCGCAACGGTTGAGCCGGCTCGAAGAGCTGGCCAATGACCTGTGGTACAGCTGGGATCGCCCGGCGCGCACACTATTTTCGCGTCTACACCCCGAGCTGTGGCACGCCATCGGTCACAGTCCGAAAGCATTTTTGAAACGCATCAACCAGCAGCGTCTGACCGCCGCCGCCGATGATCCGGTATTTCTCGACAGTTACAACCAGGTGCTCTCGGCCTTTGACTCCTACCATAGCCATGGGCCGCGCGGCGGGCATGCGGCAGGCCTGGAGCAGGACGACCTGATCGCTTACTTCTGCGCCGAGTTCGGCTTCCACGAAAGCCTGCCGATCTACTCGGGTGGGCTCGGCATCCTCGCCGGCGACCACTGCAAGGCGGCGAGCGACCTCGCGCTACCGTTTGTCGGCGTCGGGCTGCTCTACCGCCAGGGCTACTTTTCCCAGACCATCGACAATGAGGGCCGCCAGCACGCGTTGTATGCGGATTCGGATTTCGATGACCTGCCGATTACGCCAGTGGTGCGCGACGGTGGCGACGAGCTGCATGTCACGATAGATATGCCACAGCGCAGCGTCGTGGCGAAGGTGTGGCAGGCGCAGGTCGGCAAGGTGCGGCTGTTCCTGCTCGATACCGATATCGAGAAAAACAGCGCCGCCGACCGCGACATCACGCATCAGCTTTACGGCGGCGATCGTGGTACGCGCATCGAGCAGGAGATCGTGCTCGGCGTGGGTGGCGTGCGCGCGCTCAACGAAATGGGCCTGAAGCCCACGGTGTGGCACATCAACGAAGGACACGCCGCATTCCTCACGCTCGATCGCATACGCCAGCTTACCTTGCAGGGACTCGACTTCGCAGCCGCGCTGGAGGCGGTCGCTGCGAGCACGGTGTTCACCACGCACACCGCGGTGCCGGCGGGACACGACCATTTCACCGAGGAAATGATCCGGCGCTACTTCGACGGTTGGTGCCGCGACCTCAGGATCAACTGCGACGAGTTGATCGCGCTCGGGCGCGATCCGTACAGCCGCGAGTTCAACATGACTGCGCTGGCGGTGCGCGGCTCGCGGTTCCAGAATGGCGTGAGCCGCATCCACGGCGGCGTGTCTTCACGCATCGGCGCTCCGCTGTGGCCGCAGATCGAGCACCTCGACAATCCGGTGACCTACGTCACCAACGGCGTGCATGTGCCGACGTTTCTATCCGACGAATGGTACGAGTTGTTCGAGCGCCAGCTCGGTCCGGGCTGGAGCCAGCGCCTGGCCGACGAGGATTGCCAGCGCGGAATCAATGCGATTCCCGACCACTTGTTCTGGAGCGTGCACCAGTCGCTCAAGGCGCAGATGCTGCATCTGGTCCGCTTCCGCATTTCGCACCAGCACCTGCGCAATCATGGCTCACAGGCGCACCTCGACCGTATCCTCAAGCTTGCCGATCCCAACAACCCGAATGTGCTGACGATCGGATTCGCGCGCCGTTTCGCCACCTATAAACGCGCCACGCTACTGTTCGAGGACCTCAACCTGCTGCGCGAGATCGTCTCCGGTTCCAAACGGCCGGTGCTGTTCCTGTTTGCCGGCAAGGCGCACCCGGCCGACCAGCCGGGGCAGGATTTTCTGCGCCGCGTCGCCGAAATTGCGCGGCTGCCTGAATTTGAGAGCCATATCCTGTTGGTCGAAGGCTATGACCTGCAACTCGCGCGCCGGCTCGTGTCGGGCGTCGATGTCTGGCTTAACAACCCCATCTATCCGCTCGAAGCGTGTGGCACGTCCGGCATGAAGGCCGGCATGAATGGTGTCCTCAACCTGTCGGTGCTCGATGGCTGGTGGGGCGAAGGCTATGACGGCCGGAACGGGTGGGCGATCAAGCCTGCTTCCGCCACGCTCGACGATGCGCGCCGCAACCAGGAAGAAGCGCGCACGCTCTACGAGTTGTTGCAGGACAGCGTAATTCCGTTCTACTATGACATCCGGCCGGCCGGTTACTCGCCGGGCTGGATGGCGATGGCCAAGCACTCGATGGCGTCGATTCTGCCACACTTCAATTCGACCCGCATGCTAGGCGAGTACCTCGCAAAGTCCTATCAGCCGGCGGCGCAACAGTGGCGCCGTTACTCGCAGTCAGACTATGCCGGTGCGCGCGCGGTCGCGAGCTGGAAGACGAAAGTCCGCGCGGCCTGGCAGAACATCGCGCTGCGCCGCATCGACATTCCGCGCCGGCGCATCCCGTTCGGCGAAAACCTGCGGCTCGAGGTGGCGGTCAACCTCAACGGGCTCATTCCGGACGACGTAGTGGTGCAACTGTTGTTCGGCCGGCCGGGCGATGGCGACCAGCCGCAGAAGGCCCAGTCGTACGACTTCAAAAACGAGGGGCAGATTGCCGGCAGCACCGAGCATTTCTACGTGCTCGAATTCAGGCCCGATCTGTGCGGCAAGATCGAATATCGCATCCGCATCTATCCTTACCACGAACTGCTCACCCATCGTTTCGAGATGGGCATGATGACGTGGCTGTGACGGCGCTTGATGCAGCACCAGGCAGCACATACCCCGTTGAGCGCTCATAACTCGTTACCGCGTGTGTTATTTGCCGTCGCAGAGCTTGCGCCGTGGATGAAGACCGGGGGCTTGGGCGAGGTCGCCGCAACGCTGCCGGCAGCGTTGCGTGCCGCGGGCATCGATGCGCGCATTCTGGTGCCAGCCTATCCCGGGGTGCGTGCCGCGCTGCGCGCGACGCACGCCATGGCCGAAGTCGCGCAGCCGGGGGGGAAGTTTCCGCCAGCGCAGGTGCTCTCCGGCAGTACGGCAGCGGGCGTACCCGTATTCGCGGTTGACTGCCCGGCGCTTTATGCGCGCAGTGGCGACCCTTACTGCGATGTCCTGGGCCGCGACTGGCCGGACAATCACCTGCGCTTCGGTCTGCTGTCAAAGCTCGCTGCGTTGATTGCGCTCGGCCTGCCTGGGCTCGAGTGGACGCCGCAGCTGGTGCATTGCAACGACTGGCACACCGGCCTTACGCCCGCCTATCTGCATTTCGCGGGCGCTGCGAAAGTGCGCAGCATGTTCACGAT
Source organism: Betaproteobacteria bacterium (assembly GCA_003153455.1). Lineage (GTDB taxonomy): Bacteria > Pseudomonadota > Gammaproteobacteria > Burkholderiales > SG8-41 > PALSA-1004. Next base: position 22,404 of record PLYS01000190.1, read on the forward strand.
TCACAACATAGCCTACCAGGGCATCTTCCCGTTCGACACGCTTGAAGAGCTCGCGCTGCCGCCGCGCGCTTTTGCGATGGACGGCGTCGAATATCACGGCAAGCTCTCGTTTCTGAAAGCGGGGATCCAGTACGCCGACGCGCTCACCACCGTGAGTCCGACCCATGCCCGCGAGATCCAGGGCGAGGCGCTCGGCTTCGGGCTGGGAGGGCTGCTGCGTCAACGCGCCCCGGTCTTGACGGGGATTCTCAACGGGTTCGATACCGGGCAGTGGAATCCCGCGACCGATGCATATCTCGCGCGGCGCTACGACAGCGGGACGCTCGAGGCAAAGGCCGCCAACAAGTCGGCGCTGCAGCAACGGCTGCAGCTTGCGGTCAACGACGAAATGCCGCTGCTCGGCGTGGTGAGTCGCCTCACTCCTCAGAAGGGGCTTGATCTCCTGCTCGCGGCCGCGCGCGAAGTCCTGAACCTGCCGGCGCAACTCGTGGTGCTGGGTTCGGGAGATAAGGCGCTCGAGCGGCAATTTGCCGCTTTGGCGCGCGCACATCGCGATCGCTGCGCGGCAGTCTTCGGCTTTGACGAGGCGCTCGCGCACCTGATCGAAGCCGGCGCGGACATTTTCGTCATGCCATCGCGCTACGAGCCGTGCGGCCTGAATCAGATGTACAGCCTGCGCTACGGCACACCGCCGGTGGTGCGCGCGACCGGCGGGCTCGCTGACACGGTGGTCGACTGCGACGAAGCGGCGTTTGCCTCGGGCAGGGCGAACGGGTTCGTGTTCAGCGAGCCGTTGCCACAGGCGCTGCTCGCGGCGCTCACGCGGGCGAGCGTTGCCTGGCGCGACCGCGCGCGTTGGCGCGAGCTGCAACGCAATGGCATGCGCCTTGATTTTAGCTGGCGGACCGGCGCCCAACGCTATTGCGATTTGTACCGCGATCTCATCGCTGCAGCTTGAACTCGTGATAGCATTTACCTACTCGAAGCCAGGAGTTGGAACATGACCCGGAAAATTCCAGAAACGTCCCCCGATTACGACAAGACGCGCATCATCGAGCGCCCCGACGGATTTTACTGGCAGTCCCAGACCGACGGCCGCGAAGCAGGGCCGTTTCCCACTCTGATCGAGGCGGTCCAGGACATGCAGTACCAGGATGAGTCCGAAGCCGAACCGGGCGAAACCGTCAAGGAAGCCGAGGCGGATCTCGGGATCGCCGAATGGATCGACCCTGAGACCGGAGAGCCCGCCGAGGAAAGCATTCCCAGGCTGGAAGATCACTGATCAAAGCCGACGACATGGCTGAAACGGCTCGCCACGGGCGATTGCGCTCAGGCCGCGAGCGTGATCAGCGGCACGTACATCTCGTCATCGCTGATGCCGCCGTGCACGCCGATATGGACGTGGCGCTTTTCGTTCGGCAGCCAGTCCTTGAGCGTGCGGTTGTCTTTCATCACCAGCGTGTAATCGCCGACACGCTCCGCGAGCCGCGAATGCGGTGCGCCGGGACCGAACCAGTTCTGCGCAATCAGATCGGCGCTGCGATGCAGCGTCGCATGAGCGCCGAGCTTCGCGGTGACGCAGCGTTCGAAATCGGCATGGCGCTCGGGCCGCACGTAACAGTAAGCCACCCGGCGCTCGCCGCATAGCGGCTGTGCCAGCATCGCGGCGAGCTCTGGATGGTAGTTCAGCTCGGTCAGGCATGCGGGCGGCGAATCGACAAAGCCGTGATCGGCGGTAACGACGAGCGTGGTATCGCTGCCGGCGATATGAGTCAGGAAATCGCGGAATGCGGAGTCGAGACGCGCAAACTCGGCGGCAACCTGGGGGCTCGCGATACCAAACACGTGGGCCAACGCGTCGATTTCGGAAAAGTAGGCGTAGATGAACTTGCGATTGGAACCGGTCGATAGCACGCGCACGATGTTTTCAAAAAGCTCCGGCAGCTTGGTGTAACCATGGCGCGCGGCGCGGCCGGAATGCGCGAGGTTGAATTCGGTATTGATGATGGACTGCGGCGCGACCACATGAGCCGGCACCTTGAGACCGTCGTAAATGGGCGCGTGATCGAAGAGCACGGCGGGGTCGGCGCCGATGCGGTGCAGCGGCTCGTTGGTGGCGCGGGTGCGGAACGGCAACACCGCCGCGACGGTATCGAGTTCGCGGAAATACATGTGCCAACCGGTCAGCCCATGCTGCTGCGGGGCAAGCCCGGTCATCACGGTCGTAATCGCGGTCGCAGTGGTCGAGGGAAATACCGAGGTGATGCGTTGTTGCAAGTGCCGGCAGAACACGCTGTCCGGCCAGTTGCGGCTGAGCCAGTTGTAGCCGAGGCCGTCAACCAGCAGCAGCACCAAGTTGCGCTTCGTCGCGAGCTGCGCCGGATCGAGCCCGCGCAACGGAGCGTACGGGCTGGCGCCGCCGCACGCGGTAGCGATGGTGCTCATCAAATTGACGATGCTGCCGCCGTGATAATCGGGCAGGGGCATATGACCCGAAACTAGATTTTTTCTCCGCGCGCGAGCTTGGCTGCGACGGTATCTATCATCCGGCGCGAGATGCTGATGCCTTGCGGCAGATTCGGTAACTGCTCGACGTCAAAAAAGCGCGCTTCCTCGATCTCCACGCCATCCGGCCGCACTTCACCGCTTGCATAGTCGGCGGTGAACGCGATCATCAGCGAGTGCGGGAACGGCCACGGCTGGCTGCCGAAGTAGCGCAGATTTTCGATTTCGACGCCGACCTCCTCGCGCGTTTCGCGCCGCACCGTGTCTTCCAGCGTTTCTCCGGGCTCGACGAATCCCGCCAATGCACTAAAGCGCTTGGGCACCCACTCCGGTTTGCGCGCGAGCAGAATCTCGCGCCCGCGCGTGATCAGGACCATGATCGCCGGCGAAATCGGCGGATAGGTGGTGTATTTGCATTTGGGGCACGCGCGCGAGCGCTCTTCGCGGCGCGCTTCGGTCGGCGTGCCGCAGCGGCTGCAGTATTGGTGGTTGCGGTCCCACTCCATGATCTGGAAGGCACGCCCGGCGAGCGCCGCGAGCGTTTCATCGACGTTGCCGAACAGCGCGCGCAGGCCTTGCAACTCGTGGCCGTCCGGCAGCGCATTCGCGTGCTCAAGCTCGGACACGTAGCAATGCTTGCCGCCGTAGGTGCCGAGGTAGAGACTGCGCACAGTGCTGAGGCCGAGCTCGGACAAATCGAGGCAGCACGGCAGTTGCGCTTCGTCTTCGGACTGCACGATCAGCATTTCACCGCGATGGAATGCGAACCACAGCGCCGGCTCGTTGCGTTCGGCGGGTGGGGTCACCAAGGGCTGGTATTCATTTGGCATGGTTAAATTATCTGCAACGTCAGTCGAGCCGAGGAGATTGGCGGTCTCTACTGGTACAGGACCAGTGACCCCTGGTGTGCTACCAGATTATAGCCGTTCGCGTCGTTAGATTAACACGTTACGTCTACTGGCTCAGCGCTCCGACGACTGAAAGCGCCAGTTTCGGCCTCTACGGTACCGTGGCGAAAGAAAGGTGATATTCTTGCGCCAGGAGTTGCCCATGACGCAAGATATGGAAAGCTGCTTTTTCTGCCCCATGCCACCGGAGCGGGCGATTGTCAGTAACGAGCTTGCTTATGCACTCCGCGATGGATTCCCGGTCACGCCTCTTCATACCATCGTGATTCCCAGACGCCACGTCGTCGACTACTTTAGCCTCACCCATGACGATCTGTTGGCTTGCGATGCCTTGATGCGTCGCGTTCGGGAGATGGTGCTGGCCCAGGACACGTCGGTTGAGGGGTTTAACATCGGGATCAACGCGGGGGCGACAGCCGGGCAAACAATTTTTCATTGCCACTTTCATCTGATACCACGACGCAGCGGCGATGTTGCAAATCCACGGGGCGGCATAAGGAACGTGATCCCGGGCAAGGGCGACTACCTGGGCCTATGAACCCCTGTTGCGAAGTGTCTTGAGACACAAAAGCGCCTCAGTAGGGTCACATGAACTCATGATTGGTAGCACAATTTGGTAAGGTACCTCCGGGACGGCAGAGTTGCTCGCGCGATGCGAGCGGAGTTTGAAGCATTCAGTACGCAACAANNTGGGGAATGTCGGTTGAACCAACGAGTCGATCGTGTGGATCTTCGTCAACCATCGAGCAGGTGAAAGGAGAGCGGCATGAGCGTAGCAAAAAATCTTCGATCTTCATCCGGCGTGGTCGAGCGCGTGCTCGAACCTCGCGTCTATGAGCGGTTCAAGGGCTTCAAGTTGCGGCGCGTCCTCAGCAACGCGCCCGCGGTCGGGCCCTTCGTGCTGTTCGATCATTTCGGCCCGGTGACATTCGGCGTGGGCCAGGGCCTCGATGGCGGGCCGCATCCGCATGTCGGGATGGCGACGCTCACCTATCTCTTCGAGGGCCGCGTGCTCCATCGCGACAGCATCGGCAGCGCGGCGGTAGTCGCCCCCGGCGGCGCCAACTGGATGGTGTGCGGGCGCGGCGTGGCGCATTCGGAGCGCACGCCGCAAGAGGATCGGCGGCAGGAATCGCGCCTCGCCGGCGCGCAACTCTGGCTCGCCTTGCCGGCGGCGCATGAGGAGGACGCGCCGCGCTTCGAGCATCATACGGTGCTGCCGGTGATCGAAGGCGAAGGCAAGCGCCTGCGCGTGGTAGCCGGCAGCTTTGCCGGCACGCGCTCGCCGGTCGGCACGCTCAGCGGAACGCTGTGCGTCGATGCGGAACTTGCGGTGGGCGCGGTTCTCGCGCTTTCGGCCGGGGAGCATCGCGAGCGCGCGGCTTATGTGGTTGCGGGCGAGATCGATCTCGGCGGCGAGAGTTACGGCCCCGAACGGATCGTCATCTTCGGGCCCGGCAAGGAGATCGTGATCGAAGCGCGCTCGTCGGCCCGGCTTCTGCTGCTCGGCGGCGAGCCGCTGGGCCGGCGCCATATATGGTCGACCGTGGTGAGCAGCCGAGCCGATCGCATCGCGCAAGCCAAGGCGGATTGGGACGAAACCCGCATCCCCTCCGTCGTCGGCGAGGTGGAGCGCGGCGCCTTTCCGAAATTCGATTGAACTTCCCCCGCCGCGGCGACAGGGCGTGTGCTCGGCCGCTTCGCGCTTGCCGAGGACGGCGTCCAGTCGCTTTATGAAGCAGCGAAGCAGGAGGAGACGTTCACCATCTGGTCGTCGAGTTACTGAGATATCACGGTCAGCGGACGATCTTGGCCTTCGGAAATTCCTTTTGCGGCGAGGCGAGTTGCGCATTTTGCTCTTGCCGTAGTTGCTCGATTTCTGAGGGAGTCAGCATCTCGGTCGTTTTCTTCGGTCGGTCGGACAGGGCGCCATGGAAAGATAAAGTACGCACATGCCGCGTGGTTTTCCTGGGACAGAAGATGGATCGCGAGCACCTACTCGCCCGGTTTATGCGCTGCGCCGTTGTATCGCAATCGGCCGCAGCCGGTCCAGACTGAGCACTTCAGGTGCACGGGAACATCGATTTCGCGGCCTTGAGGAACAGCGTCCGATTGACTCCGTCCGAGTGCAGGAAGGCCGCGGCGTCACGCACGAGTTTTTCGACGCCCGTCTCCTTCATATACCCGTGGCCGCCGTGAATCTCGAGGCACCACGTCGCGATTTTCCATGCTGCCTGGGCCGCCATGGCCTTGGGCAGGCAACCTAGAGTGTTATCCCAGCCCTTGTCGGGATGATCCGCAAGCCAAGCAGCCCGGTGAATGTAGGAACGGGACGCGTCCATGAGCATGCGCATTTCTGCAAGCTGGGCGCGGATACCATCATGCTCGAATAGCCGCTTGCCGCCCTGCTTACGCAACTGCGCCCACTCCATCGCCTTGCGGTAGAGCGAGACCGCAACGCCTAGCACCGTTGCCCCCGCATAAGCGTTCGACTGGCGTGAGAATTGAGCAAATATGGCAGAGCCCTGGTTCAGTTCGCCCACCAGGTTTGCATCAGGGACAACACAGTCCTGGAATACCAGCTCGGCGTTATTCGCCAGCCGTTCCCCCATCTTGTCGTGGACGCGGCCTATCGTAAAACCCGGGTGCCCTCTTTCCAGCAGGAAGCAGCTCACGCCGTCTACCAGCGTTTTCTTCCTGTCGGTCTGCACCATCACCAGATAATGGCTTGCGCGGTTGCCGTTCGAGATGAAGTGCTTCATGCCGTTGATGATCCAGCCACCCTGCGTGCGCTCCGCGCTGGTCTGAAAGGTCGTNNTTCTGCATGATCTGGGCAATCTTGAACGTCTGAGCCAGCACGACGGCTATGCCCATATCCCCAGTGGCAATTTCCTCGACTGCCATCGCCGTCGTGAGCGTCGAGCGCAAGCCCCCCATTTCTCTTCCAGAGTCATTGTGCGCAGGCCGAGCTCGTGGGCCTTCTCTATGATTTCCGGGCAATAGCAGTCCAGTGGATCTGCGTGAGCATCAAGGGCCGCAGCGCGCGGCCTCACCTCCTTTTCAACGAAACGAGCAACCGTCTCGAGTATCGCACGCTGATCCGCGTTCAGAACGAATGCTTCTTCCATGCCCTAGATTCCCCGCGACAGCTTCATTGCTGCTTCTGTTCCTCGACACGCCCTATGGTTCTGACGACTCCCGCGAGACGCCTAGCATCACGATCCCAGAATTTCTGGAATTCCGGTGCATCGAGATACATGATTGGTGTGCTGAGATTCGCCAAGGCTGCCTTGAAATCGGGGTCCTGCACGGCTTTGCGAACGGCCTCCCGCAGCACTTTCATGGGACCCTGCGGGGTGTCTGCCGGCGCAAACAATCCCACCCAGATGTAGTACTCGACGTCATCGCCGAGCTCCAACAGCGTCGGCACTTCGGGCAGCAGCTCGTGCCGCTGCTTGCCAGTACCGGCGAGCGCACGCAATTTTCCCGACTTGATATACGTGCTGAGCGATGCCGGTCCACCGCCGGTCATATCGACGTGCCCCCCCAGCAATGCGGTGATCGCTGGGCCGCCGCCATTCGTCGGTACATGACGCATCCTAAGTTTTTCCGCATGGAGAAACATCTCCATAGGCAGGTGCACCGCACCGTATATGCCCGAAGATGAGAAGGACATCTGGCCCTGCCGCTGTCGCGCTTCGGCGACCAGTTCCTTGACGGATTTCCATGGGCTCTCGCTACGTACGGCAAAGTAGATCGGGTCGGCCGAAATGAGTGCGACGGGAATCAGCTGGTGGGTCGTGTAAGCTGGCTTCCGGTCAAAGAGCTTGTCCGCCTCCGGGATCACGGAAATACTGGATGCTGTCGCGAGCAGCGTATAGCCATCGGGTTTGGCATTCGCGGCGGCAGCAATCCCCACGGCGCCTGCCGCACCCTGACGATTGGATACGGCGACGGGCTGCTTCAGAACTTTCTCCATGGCGGCTGCCAAGGGTCTCCCACCGAGATCAACCACGCCTCCCGGAGGATAAGGAACGATCATAGTAAGGGCATGGCTGGGGTATTGTTCCTGCGCATATGCCAATGCTGCCGACAACAGCAGGACACCTGCAAAAAAGAGTTGTCTCACCGTGATGCTCCTCCATTACGAACGCCGTTTTTGTCGCGGGAAATAGGAAAATGAAACAGGAAAATCAACGCGCCTGTTGTCGGCATCCTGTGCCTATGCAACACTGCAGTGATAGAAATTCAATCCTGGCGCAATCCCGGTTCGCTGAGCCGAGGTGCCGGGAGCAGGTGCGGACGAGATCCCGCAATGCGCATTAGGGGCCTTATGTTCATGCTTGCTTCCTCCTCCCCATGTGACGACCGCAATCCGAGCGGGTCTTGAGCGGGATTACCGTTTAGTTGACGATGTCGACGAGTTCGACGTCGAAAATCAGCGTGGCATTGGGCGGAATCACGCCGCCGGCCCCGCGCTCGCCGTACCCTAGCGAAGGCGGGATGACCAGGGTGCGTTTGCCGTTGATCTTCATGCCGGGAACGCCCTGGTCCCAACCCTTGATCACGCGGCCCACGCCGATGATGAAGCCAAACGGCGTCGCACGACCGACTGAGCTGTCGAATTGCGTGCCTTTGCCGTCGGGTTTGGACGGGTCATAGAGCCAGCCGGTGTAATGCATCAACACCGCATTGCGCGGTGCCGCGGTGCGCGCCTTGGGATCGCCCGGTTCGCGGTCGATGGTGATGAGCTGCGTCACCGTGGTGGGCAATTTGTCCTTGGTGCCGAGGCGCAGCGGCGCGGGCTCGGCAGGCACGGCGGCGGCAGCAGGTGCCGTAGTTTCGGTCTTGGCTGCGTCCTGCGCAAAAGCGGAAACGGAAACAGCAGCCATCAATGCGTAAACAATCTTCATGAAACATCCTCGGAAATAGAAATGTAAAGCGACGCTATTGTAGCGGCCTTTGGCGATGCCCTCGCGTCGAGGATCGGCGCCGCCCTGCCAGCCGCCGCGGCTGCGCACGATGCCGTGACCGCTTTCAGGATCACGCACAGCATCGACTACTAGCCCTGCGTTGAACAGCTTGCTGGCTCGCTGTCGCTCCTTGAACTACAATGAGTAAAGAATACCCATACCAATCAAAGCGGCTTGCTGAACATTCATACTTTTTTCATACTTCTGCCGCGGTCAAGGCGGATTCATGGTGGGTGGTACTGGGTTCGAACCAGCGACCCCTGCTGTGTGAGAGCAGTGCTCTACCGCTGAGCTAACCACCCAATCAGGGTTTTACAATCCAACTCAAAATTCTTGACTGTGTATTTGGGTTTTCAATACACGTTCACATAATATCTTATGCCAGCCGTGCTGTCGCGTGCAAATTGGCTGCAATCCCGCACATTGCTTTTTTCAGCTTTTCATCGAGACATGATTCATTCCGCGAGCGTTCTGAGAAAGACGAGTTTAACAACTTAGGGGACAAAAACTTCCAATGGACAGCATTCACGAGATCGCTGGGCTTATCTATAAAATCGCAATAAACTATCCGCTTGGACCGGTCATTGTGCTGGCGTCGTTTTATCTCATCTATGACGGTTATGACAAAAGCAGGTCTTTGCAGATTTATCTCTCACTTATTGCGCTGGCGTGGTCGTTGTTTACCGTTTACATCGCAACGATCAGGTAATCCTCATGGCGTTCGAGACTATCCTGTACGAAGAGGACGGCCCGATCGGCTGGCTCACGCTCAATCGCCCGGACGATGGCAACATGTTCACCTCGCAGATGTGCCACGAGATCCGCGATTGCATCAACGACATCCGGCGCGAGACACGCACGCGCGTACTGGTGATCGGCGGCGCCGGCGATAAGTTCTTCTGCATCGGCGGGCGCAAGGAAGGCATGGAGGACAGCACGCTCTACGCCGGTATGCTGCCGACGCTTGAAATCTACGAGAGCATTGATCGGCTGCAGAAGCCCGTGATAGCGTCGGTCAACGGCTTCGCGGTCGGCGGCGGGCAGGTGCTGCAGGTGATGTGCGATCTCACGATCGCGAAAGAGAGCGCGGTGTTCCGCCAGGTCGGGCCCATGATGGGAAGCTTCGACGCCGGTTACGGCACGTGGTATCTCGAGGACCTGGTCGGCAAGAAAAAAGCGAAAGAGCTGTGGTTCATGAACCCCAAGCTCTCGGCGCGCGAGGCGCTCGCGATCGGGCTCATCAACAAGGTAGTGCCAGACGGCAAGCTCAGGGAAGAGACGCGCAAGATGGCGCTCGAGATCGCCGAGCGCGGCGCGTTTGCGCTGGCGTCGGTCAAAGCCGCGTTCACCGCGCGCCACGGCGGTGTGTCGGGCATGGGCCGCATGTCGCACGATCTGCTGCTGCGGCTGTACCTCGATACCGAGGAATCGCAGGAACTCGGCGCGGCGTTCCGCGAACGTCGCAAGCCCGATCCGGACAAGTTCGGGCATTAATGAGCACGATACTGACACTGCACGACCCGCAGACCGCACGCGGGTATTACGCGAGCGGTGCGTGGCGCATGGACACGATGTATATGCTGCTCGCGCAGCATGCGCAGATCCGACCACGGGCTTTTGCGTTGCGCGACAGCACACGCCGCATCACATGGGCGCAGTTGCTCGCGTGGGTCGATGTGCTTGCGGCCGATCTGCACGCCGCCGGCCTGAAGCGCGGCCAGCGCGTATCGGTGTGGCTGCCGAACCGCGTCGAGGCGGTGGTCGTGTTGCTCGCATGCTCGCGCAACGGCTACGCATGCAATCCGTCGCTGCACCAGAACTACACGGTCGGTGAAATCGTGCAACTGATCGAGCGTATACAGACGGCGGCGCTGTTTGCGCAGCCCGGCTACGGCACAGATGCCGACCGGGCCGACGTATTCGCGCGGGCGCGCTCGCTGGCGTGCATGAAGCGCATTTACTGGGTTGCGCCAAGCGGCGCTTCGGACGATGCTCGCGGAGACTATGGTGCATTTCCCCCTGTCGGGAAGACGCCGCTTGCGGGCGCGCTTCCCGATCCGGATTTGAATCCCGACAAGATCGTTTATCTCGCGTTCACGTCCGGCACCACCGGCATGCCCAAAGGCGTGCTGCACTCGGACAACACTCTGCTCGCCAACGGCCGCGCGATGGTGAAAGACTGGCATCACAACGACCAGACGGTCCTGTACAGCCACAGCCCGTTGAGCCATCACATCGGGACGGTTGCGATCGAGCAAAGCCTGGCCGCCGGCTTCGAGGTCGTGGTCAACGATTTGCCGCCCGGCAGGAAGCCGCTCGACTGGATCATCGAGACCGGCGCGACTTATGTGATGGGCGTGCCGACGCACGCAATCGATATCCTCGCCGACATGAAACGCCGCGGCATGGACAAGCTTGGCAAGGTCAGCATCTTCTACATGGCAGGCTCGACCATCCCGCCGCAGACCGCGAAGGCGTTTCTTGAGATGGGCATCAAGCCGCAGAACATCTATGGCATGACCGAAAACGGCTCGCACCAATACACCATGCCTGATGACGACGTCGAAACCATCACCGCAAGCTGCGGCCGCGCATGCCACGGCTACGAGACGCGCCTGTGGGACCAGGAAAGTCCCAACCGCGAGGCGAAACCTGGCGAGATCGGCGAAATCGGAACGCGTGGCGCGCTGCTGACGCTCGGCTACTTCGACAACCAGACCGCGACCGAGAATTCGTTCAACGCGAGCGGCTGGTTCATGAGCGGTGATCTCGGGCGTTGCGATGCCAGGGGCAATCTGCAGATCGTCGGACGCAAGAAGGATTTGATCATCCGCGGCGGCCACAACATCTATCCGGCGCACATCGAGAACCTGACCGTCAAACACCCAGCGGTGCTCAAGGCCGCGGCATTCCCAGTTGCCGACGAGCGGTTAGGCGAGCGCGTGTGCCTCGCGATCATCACGCGCGACGGCACCACGGTCGATGCCGGCCAGATGTTCGATCATCTGAACGAGCACGGGCTGTCGAAATACGACATGCCGGAATATTTCGTTTGTCTCGACGCATTCCCGCAGACGGCGAGCGGCAAGATACTCAAACGCGAACTGGTCGAATGGGCGAAAGCAGGCAGGATCAGGCCTGCAGCGGTGCGGTGGGTCAGTCCGGAAAAACAAAAAGCATAAAGATTTGTTACATAATGTAGGTAATCATGGCTATTGAATTAACGCGCGTTGAAGAATTCGCGCTGATCACGCTAAACCGCCCGCAGGCGTTGAACGCGCTCTCGTTCGCGTTGATCCGAGACCTCGGGCGCGCGTTCGACGAAGTCGCGGCAGGCGACGCGCGCGCGCTGCTGATCACCGGTGCGGGTAGTAAGGCGTTTTGCGCCGGCGCCGATATCAAGGAGCTGACCGGTCGTTCATTGGCGGCTCAGAAGCACGACGCTGAAATCGCACAGGCGACGTTCGCCAGGCTCGACCGCCTGCCGATGCCGTCGGTCGCGATCATCAACGGCTACGCATTCGGGGGCGGGCTCGAACTCGCGCTTGCGTGCACGTTCCGCATCTCGACGCGGAACGCCAGGATGGGCCAGCCCGAGATCAAGCTCGGCCTGATTCCCGGCTACGGCGGTACGCAGCGTCTGCCGCGCGTAGTCGGGGAAGCGCGCGCGCTCGAGATGATCATGACCGGACGTACGGTCGATGCCGAGGAAGCGCACCGCATCGGTCTCGTCAACCGTCTGATCGACGGTGATGCGGTAGCGCAGGGCATCGCCTTCGCGCGCGAGTTTTCGGGCTACAGCCTGCCGGTGCTCGGTTTTGCGCGCGAAGCGGTCAAGCGCGCGCTCGACAACCCAGTCAGCGAAGGCCTCAGGATCGAGGCCGACCTGTCGACGCTCGCGTTTTGCACCGAAGATGCGGCCGAGGGCATGGACGCGTTCATCGCCAAGCGCAAGCCGCGGTTCAAAGATAAATGAACTAAAGCTTTGCCGCCAAGAACGCCAACCCTCTCTCCTATCCTGTCTCCCTTGAAGGGAGAGAGGAACAATCTGCTGCCCTCTCCGCCGGGCGGAGAGGGGTCGGGGGAGAGGCGGACGCAGAGGAAAAACAAAGTGCGAAGTGAATCGAATATTATCTCTGTGGCAAACGCATTTTGGATGTTTTGATGACTACAAAAAAAGTAATTGCAGTCACTGGCGCGAGCCGCGGCATCGGCGCCGCGATCGCGTTCGAACTCGCGCGCCGCGGCTTCACTGTCGGTTGCCTCACGCGCAAAGGCAAGGGCCCCGAAGCACCGGAAGCCGTGGAGTTCACGCGCCGCTTCGTCAACGTCGCGTGCGACGTGACCGATGAGGCGAGCATCAAGGCCGCGTTTGCTGAATTGGCCGACAAGACCGGCGGGCTCAACGGCCTTGTCAACAACGCCGGTATACATCTCGACGGCGCGAGCCACGAGCTGACGACGGCGATTTACGACAAGGTCATGGCGACCAACGCGACCGCGACATTTGCCGGGTGCCGCGAGGCATATCGGCATCTGGTGAAGAGCGGCGGCGGCACTATCGTCAACATCGGCTCGTTTTTCGACAAGATCGGCGTCAAGCGTAACGTCGCCTATTGCGCCTCGAAAGCCGCTGTCGGTGCGATTACGCGCTGCCTCGCGGTCGAATGGGCCAATCGGGGCATCCGCGTGCTCGACGTCGCGCCGGGCTATATCGTGACCGATCTCAACCGCAAAGCCATGACCACGGGCCCGCTCGCCGAATACCTGAAAAAGCGCATTCCCGGCGGCAGCACGGGCACGACCAGCGACGTGGCAAAGCTCGTGGCAGCGATTTTCAGTGAAGCTATTCCGTTCCTGTCGGGCGAGACGATATATCTCGACGGCGCGCAGGGCATTAATCACTAAATGAACGTATTTGACCGTCTCGACGCGACGCTCAAGCTTTCGAGCGAAGAGCGGATGCTCGTCGACAGCGTGCGCGCGCTCGCGCGCGACAAGATCGCGCCGCGTGCCGAGCACTACGACCGCAGCGGCGAATTCCCGTTCGACAACGTCAAGGCGATCAACGATCTTGGCCTGAATGCGATGTTCATACCCGCGGCCTACGGCGGCGCGGAGATGTCGTATATGGCGTATCTGGAATGCGTGCGCGAGATCTCCAAGGCGTGCGCTTCAACCGGCGTGATCTGGGCCACCAACTTTCACGCGGTGAGGCCGCTGATCGATTTCGGCACGGAGGAGCAGAAGAAGCGCCTGCTGCCCGTGATGCTGAACGGGGGGCTCGCGTCGCTCACCATCACCGAGCCCGCGGCAGGGTCGGACGCGACCGGCATGAAAACCGAATTCAGGCCCGACGGCGACCACATCGTCGTCAACGGTACCAAGACCTTCATCACCAACGGCGCGCACGCCGATCTTTACATGCTGTTCGGCAAATGGAGCGGAATCGCGGACAGTAAAGGCGCAATCTCGGCGCTGGTGGTGGCGAAGGGCACACCCGGCCTGAAGGTGGTGCGCGAGGAGGACAAGATGGGTCTGCGCGCGTCGAGCACCGCGGCACTCGCGTTCGATAACTGCCGCGTGCCGCGCGCCAATCTGCTCGGCAAGCCCGGCGACGGACTGAAGATACTGCTTGCGTCGCTCAACAGGTCGCGCCCCAGCGTTGCCGCACACGCGCTTGGCATCGCGCGCGCCGCGTTCGAGGATGCGGTCGGGTATATCAACGAGCGCAGGCAATCCGGCCAGAAGATCATCGAGTTTCAGGGCATCCAGTTCATGCTCGCTGACATGGCGACCGATCTGGCGATGTGCGAAGCATGGCTGTGGCATGTCGCGCGCATGGTCGACTGCGGCGCCGCGGATTTCGGCGTCGAGGCGTCGATGCTGAAGCTGCGCGCTTCCGACCTCGCGATGCGCATCGCTACCGACGCGGTGCAGCTCTACGGCGGTTACGGTTACTGCAAGGACTACCGCGTCGAGCGGCTGATGCGCGACGCGAAGATCACCCAGATCTGGGAAGGCACCAATCAGATCCATCGCCAGTTCATTGGCAGAAGCTTTATTCGGAAGTGAACGAGTGAATGAGTGAACGGGTGAACGAGTGAAAGGACACCCTCTCCCCCGTTACCGGGGGAGAGGGCCGGGGTGAGGGGGATCACATTTCACCCGTTCACTCGTTCACGCTTTATATCAGGGGCTTTGATGACGACAGGAATCAAAACCGTAGGCATCGCCGGCAGCGGCACGATGGGCGCGGGTATCGCGATCGTCGCTGCGCGTGCCGGTTTCAAAACCATCATTTACGACACGCATGAGGACGCGCTTGACCGCGCACGCACGCAGACCGCCGGCTTTTTTGCCAAGTCGGTCGAGCGCAAGAAGCTCACGCCAGCGCGGGTCGACAAGATCATGGGCGATCTGACCGGCACGACCCGCATCAACGATATGGCTGGCTGTGACATCGTGATCGAGGCGGTGTTCGAAAACCTCAAGGTCAAGCACGAGGTGCTCGGCGAACTCAATAAAATCTGTCCGCCGCACACGCTGTTCGCTTCCAACACTTCGACGCTGTCGATCACCGAGATTGCCGCGGGATCCGGGCGCGACGACCGCGTCCTCGGCATGCATTTCTGCCTGCCGGCGCAACTGATGAAGCTGGTCGAGATGTCGCCGGGGATCAGGACCGCTGATGAATCGTTCCAGCAAGCGTGGGATTTCTGCAAAGCGATGGGGCAGACGCCGGTCAGGACCAAGGACAACCCCGGTTTCATCCTGAATTACTTTCTGGTGCCGTTCAACAACGACGCGATCCGCCTGGTCGAGACCGGTGTGGCGGAGCCCGCCGACATCGATCGCGCGATCAAAGTTGGGCTCGGCTATCCGATGGGGCCGCTCGAACTGCTCGACCTGGTAGGGCTCGACACGCAATTGCTGCTGTGTGACGCGCTGTACGGCGTTACGCACGATCCACGCGCGGCATGTCCACCGCTGGTGAAACGCATGATCGCCGCCGGGCACCTGGGCCGCAAGACAGGCCGGGGTTTCTTCAATTATTCCGGCAATGCGATGTTCGGAGGCTGAACGCCGTTGGCGCTGGCGTTCAGCCTGAATAGGAGCAGTTGACATCATGGCATATACGATCATCGATACCGGCGGCAGCCGCTCGTTTCCGGCGGAACACGCATTTACCAGGGGTGCGGCCGGGGACGGCGAAGTCGTCGTCGTCATTGGCAGCGCCGTGGGCGCGGAGTTCAGCCGGCTCGCCGACCGCGAGTCGAAACGAGCGGTGCTGCTCGAGCTTGGCACCGAATGCCTCGGCGTTTACACCGGCGAGAGCCGCGGCGGGGAGGGCTCGAACGTAATCGGCTTTGCGCGCTTCTGTCTCGGCGACGGCGAGCCATCAAACCTCATCGAACTGGTGCGCCAGCCGCGCACCGGCAACGTGGCGCTGATTGCGGCGAAGCAGGTTTTCGAGGCGGCGGGACTGCAGGTTGCGGTGTGCGGTGATTTTGCGGGCCGCATCATCGATCGCCTCGTGCGCCCGTACTACAACGCCGCACTGCGCCGGCTCGACGAGGCGCTTGCGACTGCCGACGATCTCGACATCACGTTGAAGCTCGGCCTCGGCTATCCCGAAGGCCCGATCGCGCTGCTCGAGCGCACCGGGCTCGCGCATCATTTCGATGTGACGCAGGCGCTGTTCGAGGCTTACGGCGATCCCGCCTTCGTCCCGGCGCGCCGTGCACGCGTCGCCAAACAACGACAGAAAAAAACATAAACCTTCCACCGCGAAGGACGCGAAGGACGCGAAGGAAAAACACAAGGGAATCCAGATAAGGGAAGGAATCAGGTGAGGACAGGGGGACATCGCGATACAATTGTGATGCGCTGTTTCTTCAATCGTCGGATTGAAGGCGGTTGCGTAAACCTTGCATGACTTTCTCGTTCAGGATTCTTTTCCTTCGGTGTTCTTACCTTTGCGTCCTTTGGTGCGCCAGGCCAAGCCTGGCTGATCTTGTGAACTGAGAGGTGTTCATCCTGTAAATTGCCCGTTCATCAGGTAGCCAATCGAGCGCAGGTACCGAGCAATCGGTGGTGCGAAGCCTGGTGCGGCGAACACGCGAGCCGTAGCGCAAGCGAACCCATTTCGGCCTCGTTACGCTTATTGGGAGTGGCCATTCTGCCGAAGAAGCTGAAGCCTGCCACCGACGAAGAAGCAACGGGCGATTGCATTCGTCGGAGTTCCCGGGGTGGTAGGGGACAGCGCGCGTGGATAGATCAGTCAAGGAACCTGGGAGACCCGTCTCAGTGGTGGGAGAGCCACCAACGGGGTGCGGGAAGACATAACCGCATCTCGGCTGGGTTCGGGAGTCGGACAGGCTCATAGTAGCGAGGAAGCGGGTAACGACCGTGGAGCGAAGGGGCCTGAATGCAAGAGTGCTTGAGTAAGAGGAGGGGAAACCCGCTTGGATGAGAATCCCACTACGGAGAATCGGGTGCTCGGTGACGGGCTGCCTGAGAGCGTTTCCTCGCTGAGACTGACGCTTAATCGTAAAGCGGTGCAGGAGCCGAAGTTTCGTTTCTATGCGTTGTATGACCGGGTGTATCGAGCTGATGTGCTGGCGGCGGCCTGGAAGCGGGTGCGTAGCAATGAGGGTGCAGCCGGAGTCGATGGCGTGACGATTGCCCAGATTGAAGCAGCAGGGGTCGAGACGCTGCTGGCGCGGTTGCACACGGAGTTGCGCACGCACGGCTACCGGCCGCAGCCGGTGCGGCGGGTTTATATCGAGAAAGACGATGGCCGGCTGCGGCCCCTCGGAATTCCTACGGTGGCTGATCGCGTGGTGCAGATGGCGGCGTTGCTCATCCTGGAGCCGATCTTCGAGGCGGACTTCGAGGATTGCTCCTATGGGTTTCGGCCAGGGCGCAACGCGCATCAGGCGCTGGCGGAAATTCGAGGGCATCTGCAGCAGGGCTATCAGGCGGTGTATGACGCGGACTTGAAGAGCTACTTTGATTCGATCCCGCCTAAGCGCCTCATGGCCTGTTTGCGCATGAGGGTAACCGATCGTTTGGTGCTCAAGCTGATACGGCTGTGGCTGGAAGCGCCGGTGGTGGAACCGCAGGCAGGTGAAGGCGGGCAGAGAAGCGTGAAGCGTGCCAAGCAAGGCACCCCGCAAGGGGGCGTGATCTCGCCGCTGCTGTCTAACCTTTATCTGCATTGGTTCGACCGGCGG
>PLYS01000119.1 GCA_003153455.1 Betaproteobacteria bacterium
ATGCCGTTGTTGATGACGATGAAAATCACGTTGGCGCCGTACTTCGCCGCGGTCGCGAGTTCCTGGCCGTTCATCAGGAAGCAGCCATCGCCCGAGAACGACACCACCGGGCGTTCGGGATGCACGAGCTTGGCGGCGACACCCGCTGGCACGCCGTACCCCATCGCGCCGCTGGTCGGCCCGAGATAAGTGCGAAAGCCGGTGTATTGATAAAAGCGATGCAACGCGACTACGTAAGCGCCGGCGCCACACGTGAGTATCGTCTCGGGCGGCAGGCGCCGGCGCAGGAACGCGAATACTTCGCTCATGTTGAGCGTGCCCGGCGCTGGCACCGGCTGTTGCCACGCTTCGTACTCGGCACGCGCGGTTCTCGTCGCATCCGCCCACGGCGCCTTGACCGGTGCGAGTTTGCGCGCCGCGGTGGCGAATTCCGGCATGCCTGAGTTGATCAGCAGATCGCCCTGATAAACGCGGCCGAGTTCTTCGGCGCCGGTGTGAACGTGAATGAATTTCTGCTGCGGCCGCGGGATATCGATCAGCGTATAGTGCTTCGTCGTCCATTCGCCGAGGCGCGGGCCGATTGCCAGCAGCAGATCGGCATTGCGGATGCGCTGCTCGAGCGCGGGGTTGAGACCCACCGCGACGTCACCGACGTAATTCCGATGGCGGTTGTCGAACAGGTCCTGGCAGCGGGAACTGCAGCCGACCGGCAGGGCATTGGCTGCAGCAAACGCCTGAATGTCCGAGCCCGCCTGCGCGTTCCAGTCACCGCCGCCCACCATCACGAACGGCCGCCTGGATTGCGCGAGCATGTCGCGCAGCTTGTTCATGTCGTCCGCCCCGGGATGCGCGGCAACTCGCTGGTAACGCGCGGTGTCGGCCACCATCGCGGTCGCAGTTTGCATGTCTTCCGGCAGCGCGAGCACCACCGGTCCGGGGCGTCCCGACACCGCAAGGTGGAACGCGTGACTCACCATCTCCGGCACGCGCTCGGGGCGGTCGATCTGAGCGACCCATTTCGTCATCTGGCCGTACATGCGCCGGTAGTCGATCTCCTGGAATGCCTCGCGCTCGGCCACCTCGTTGTCGACCTGGCCGATGAACAGGATCAGCGGTGTCGAGTCCTGGAATGCCGTGTGAATGCCGATGCTCGCGTTGGTCGCGCCCGGGCCGCGCGTGACGAAGCAGATGCCGGGGCGGCCGGTCAATTTGCCGTAGGCGTCGGCCATGTTGGCGGCGCCGCCTTCCTGACGGCAGATCACGAACTTGATTGCGTCGCGCGCGCCGTAGAACGCATCCAGCGTGCCAAGATAGCTTTCACCCGGCACGCCAAACACCATGTCGGCGCCGTGCACTCTGAGCGCATCGACCAGCAACTGGCCGCCGGTGCGGGTAAGGATGGAATCCGAAGGTTTCATGCGCGTGTCCTAAAAAATATGGCCTGGTTGATAGTAGAAGCAAACATGATTGATCTAGGAGTTTGTCGGACTTAGCCCCGTCAAACTCCTAATGCAAAACCAGCGCGAGTGGAATTGCGGAAAACGATAACAGATATGCGAATTTACCCGCGCTTTTCTCTAAATTCGACCGCTTCGAATGAGTTTATTATGAATGGTCAGCCGGTTTTGCTTTTAGCAGCCTGTACGGACTGTTAAGTCCGTACAGGCTGCTAGCCCCAATTCGATTCAAGTGTTCCGCAGGGATTCGAGGCTATTCGGGGCCCGCCTCGACGTCTTTCACCGCGTCGCCCCATTTTTTTATCTCCGCGCCGATAAATGCGCCGAACGACGCGGAAGTGCCCTGCATCGGCTCGGCCCCCTGATTTCTCAATTGCTCGATCAGACCGGGCGCACCGACGGCGCTTTGCGTCACGGCGTGCAGACGCTCGATCACCGCCTGCGGAGTTCCCGCGGGCGCGACCAATCCGTACCAGCCGAGCGCTTCGAACCCCGGCAACGTTTCCGCTACGCTCGGCACGTCCGGCACCAGCGCCGAACGCTGCAGCGTAGTGACGGCCAGCGCGCGCAAGCGCGCGCTCCTGACGAACGGCATTGCTGCAGGCACGGATGAAAACGCGAAATGAAGCTGTCCGCTCTGAACGTCGGTAAGCGCGGGTGTGATGCCCTTGTAAGGCACGTGCACAAATGAGATCCGGGCGTGAGCCTTGAACATTTCCGCGCACAGATGCGGCGGAGTGCCCGCTCCGCCGCTGCCCAACAGAAGTTCGCCGGGCCGCGCTTTGGCGAGCGCAATCAGTCCTTTGACCGAGGTCGCCGGCAGGCTCAGATGTGTAGTCAGGATGAACGGCGTGGAAGCCACCGGCGCGATCGCCGCAAAATCGCGCGCCAGATCGTAGGACAGCTTCTTGTAGAGCGTCATGCCAATCGCCTGACTTGCCATCGCGAGCAGCAGCGTATAGCCGTCGGGCGCGGCGCGTGCAACAGCCTCGGCCCCGAGATTACCGCCCACCCCCGCGCGATTGTCCACCACGACCTGTTGTCCGAGGCGCTCGGTGAGTTTCTGCGCGATCAGCCGCGCGATGACATCGGGTCCCGAGCCCGGAGAGCTGGCGGCGACGATGCGAATCGGCCGCGCCGGATACTGCTGCGCGAGCGCGCAATGCACGTACACCAGCATGCCCGTCGCGAACGTGAAGACCGCAGTGCGCTTCAGCCAAATGTGCATAAACGTCATCCTATGATCAGGACGGACCCCAATGGCACTACCTCATGAGCGAGCATTGTAAACCTCTAGCAGCCTGTCGGACTTAACAGTCCGACAGGCTGCTAAAAGTAAGACCGCATCTTAAATTCGGGGGCTGGATACCACAGAGTGGATGCAAGGTTAGTTTTTCCGAAGCGATCGAACGCGCTTCCAATTCGGCAAAGCACAGTACAATGCGGTGTCTGGAGCGAAGTCGCGCGTGCTGCCGGCATCAAAATCGAATAAGGGGGATTCAAGACGTATGGACATGGGAATCAAGGGCAAGTCGGCGATCGTGACCGGCGGCAGCCGCGGCATCGGCAGGGAAGCCGCGCGCCAGTTCCTCGAGGAAGGAGTGCGCGTCACGATCTGCGGCCGCACCGCCGAATCGCTGGAGCGCACGCGCGCCGAACTCGCCGGGGCGACCGGCGGCGAAATCCACGCGGTCGTGGCTGACATGACGAAGGAAGCGGACATCGCGCGCCTGGTCGACAGCGCGAAGCAGCGGTTCGGCACCGTCGACATCCTGGTGAACAACGCCGGGCAGATGTACTCAGGGCGGTTCGCCGTGCTCAACGATGCCGGACTCAAGGAGCAGCTGGAAACCAAGTTGTTCGGCTTTATGCGCGCGATACGGTTCGTCTACCCGATCATGAAGGCGCAGCGCTGGGGCCGCATCGTCAACATCATCGGCGGCGCCGGCAAGGAACCCGATCCCTATATGTTCGGCAGCGGGATCACCAACAGCGCGCTGCTAAACATCACCAAGTCGCTGTCGACGGAATTCGGCGCAGACAACGTGCTGGTGAATGCCGTGTGTCCCGGCTGGGTCGACACCAACCTCTGGCAACGCAACGCGCAGGGGCTGGCGGCGGAACTCGAAGTAAAAAGCGAGGAGGAGGCGAGACGGCTTGCGGCGCGCAAGAACTCGCTCAACCGCTTCGGCAAGCCGGAGGAACTTGCCAACGCGATCGTGTTTCTGTGCTCGGAGCGCGCGAGCTACATCACGGGCGTATCGCTCAATCTGGACGGCGGCAGGCTCAAGAGCCTGTGGTAGCGCGCTTAATCGGGCTTGGCGCCCGAAGCCTTGACCACCTTCGCCCATTTCGCCATTTCCTCCTGCACATAGGTATTGAACTACAATGCGGCAAGTTGCCAGGAGGAGGCGCCATGAAAACTATAACCGCAATTACAGGCCTCGCGTTAGCTATTCTGCTGTTGTCGTTCACCGCGCCAGCGGTCGCGCAACCGTATCCAGCCAAGCCGATCCGTTTCCTCGTAGGCTTTTCCCCCGGCGGCACGAACGACATCATTGCGCGCACGGTGGCGCAGAAGCTCACGGAAAACATGGGTCAGCCGGTCGTCGTCGAGAACCGGGCCGGCGCCAACACCGCGATCGCCACGGAATTGGTGGCTCGCGCCGCGCCGGATGGCTACACCATCCTGCTGAATGCACCGGGCCACGCAACCAACGCCGCGCTGATGAAGCTCAGCTTCGATCCCATCAAGGATTTCGCCTTCATCTCGCTGATGGTGGAATCGCAGAACCTGCTGGTGGTACATCCATCATTTCCGCCGCGGAACGTGCTGGAGCTGATCGCGTTTTCCAAGCGGCGGCCGGGCGAGATCAATTTCGCATCCTCGGGTACCGGCACCACGGTCCACCTCTCCGGGGAGCTGTTCCAGTACATGGCCGGCGTCAAATGGGTGCACGTACCATACAAGGGTGGCGGTCCGGCGGCGGTCGAACTGCTCGCCGGCCAGACTTCGCTGATGTTCGGCAATCTGCCTACAGTGATCCAGTACGTGCGCGGCGGCAGGCTGCGCGCGCTCGCGGTGACTGGGGCCAAGCGCTCGCCCGCGGTGCCGAATATCCCGACGGTGGCGGAAAGCGGGATTCCGGGATATGAAGTGACTAACTGGTACGGTGTGTCCGCTCCGGCGAAGACCCCGCGCGCCATCGTCGAGCGGCTGCATGGCGAGATCGTGCGGGCTCTCAATTCCCCGGACCTGCGCGAGCGGCTGACGTCGCAGGGCGCGGACCCGGTCGGCAACACGCCCGAGCAGTACACCACATTCATCCAAAACGAGATCGTGAAGTGGGCGAAGGTGATTCAGGCCGCCGGCATCAAGGGCGAGTGAAAAGGAAGCATCGATGATCGAGATTCTGGAAAAACCCGCTGCCGGCCCGGTGATCCGCCTGCACAACGCGGACAACGTGGTGATCGCACGCTCGAACGTGGAAATCGGCGCCAAGCTCGGTGACGGGCTCACCTGCCGCAGCCAGGTGCCTTCCGGCCACAAGATTGCCGCCCGCGCCATCAAGCAGGGCGAGCCCATTCTCAAGTACAACGTGACGATCGGCTTTGCCGCCGCGGACATTGCGCCGGGAACGTTCGTGCATTCGCACAACATGGAGTTTCGCGAGTTCGACCGCGACTACGCTTACGCGCAGGATTATCGTCCCGTGCAGTTGCTGCCTGAAAGCGAACGCGCAACTTTCATGGGTATCGTTCGCGCGAACGGACAGATCGCCACGCGCAATTACATCGGCGTGCTGTCCACCGTGAATTGTTCGGCCACCGTGGTACACAAGATCGCCGAGTGGTTCACGCCGGAGCGGCTTGCGGAGTTTCCGAACGTCGATGGCGTGGTGGCCTTCGCGCATGGCACCGGCTGCGGCATGGAGATGACGGGCGAGCCAATGGATCTGTTGCGCCGGACGATGGCCGGCTACGCGCTGCACGCGAATCTCGCCGGCGCGCTGGTGGTCGGCCTCGGCTGCGAGCGCAACCAGGTCAGCAAATTGTTCAAGGAACAGGGCCTGGAGCCGAGTTCGCGGCTGCGCTCGTTCGTAATGCAGGACGAAGGCGGCACCGCCAAAACGATCGCGGCGGGCGTCGCTGCGGTGAAAGAGATGCTGCCGGAAGCTAACCGCGTGTCCCGGACACGGGTCCCGGCCGGCCACATCATGGTGGGCCTCCAATGCGGCGGCTCGGACGGCTTCTCGTCGATCACCGCGAACCCGGCGCTCGGCGCGGCGATGGACATCCTTGTGCGCCACGGCGGCACGGCGATCCTGTCGGAGACGCCGGAAATCTACGGCGTCGAGCACACGCTCACGCGCCGCGCGCGCAGTCGCGAAGTCGGCGAGAGACTCATCGCGCGCATCCGGTGGTGGAAAGACGAATACACCGTCGGGCGCGACACGCAGATCAATGGCGTCGTGAGCCCGGGCAACCAAACGGGCGGGCTCGCGAACATTTTCGAGAAATCGCTCGGCTCGTCGATGAAAGGCGGCACCGGGCCGCTGATGGAGGTCTACCGCTACGCCGAGCCGGTGAAACAGAAGGGCCTCGTATTCATGGACACGCCGGGATTCGACCCGGTTTCGGCCACCGGGCAGATCGCCGGCGGTGCGAACGTCATCATGTTCACGACTGGACGCGGCTCGATGTTCGGCGCGAAGCCGGTGCCGTCAGTCAAGCTCGCCACCAATACGCCGATGTACAACCGGCTGAAGGACGACATGGACATCAACTGCGGCGGGATACTCGACGGCACGGCCACGCTGCAGCAGATGGGTCAGGAGATCTTCGAACTGCTGCTGCGCGTCGTGTCAGGCGAGAAGACCAGGGGCGAGGTCCTCGGCCTCGGCGACCACGAGTTCGTGCCGTGGAATATCGGTGTGACGGGATAAACGCAGGATTCGAACGACGCTCAATTTTCCCCGAAGACCTCGTTCGTCTCCATCCCTACCCGCACGAAGGTGGTCCGCTTGGTAAGCTCTTTCAGCTTGCGCGCGCCAACGTAGGTACAGGCTGAGCGCAGGCCGCCCAGGATGTCTTGTACGGTGTTGGCAACCGGGCCACGATACGCCAACAGGACTTCTTTGCCTTCCGACGCACGGTAGTGCGCAACCCCGCCGGCGTACTTTTCCATCGCGGCGCGCGAACTCATCCCGTAGAAGCGTTTGAATTGCTGGCCGTCCTTTGCGACGACTTCCCCCGCGCACTCGGCGTGGCCGGCGAGCATCCCGCCCAACATCACGAAGTCCGCCCCGCCGCCAAATGCTTTGGCTACGTCGCCCGGCGCAGTACATCCGCCATCAGCGCAGATCAGTCCGCCGAGACCGTGTGCAGCGTCCGCGCATTCGATCACTGCCGAAAGCTGCGGGTAGCCTACGCCGGTCATGGTGCGCGTGGTGCAAACCGAACCGGGGCCGATGCCGACCTTGACAATGTCGGCGCCGGAAAGAATCAGCTCCTCGGTCATTTCACCGGTGACGACGTTGCCGGCCATCAGGGTAACCTGCGGGTGCGCATGGCGGAACTTCTCGACGAACTTTACGAAACTTTCCGTATAGCCGTTGGCCACATCAATGCACACGTACTGGATGGCCTCGCCGGCGCGCCGCCTTACGCGCCCAAACCTGTCGCGGTCGTTCTTTGTGATGCCCATCGCATAAAACGCGTTCGACTTCACCTTCAGCGCTTTGAAGAACGCCGCGAGTTCGTCCACGCCATAGTGCTTGTGCAGCGCTACCGAAAGACCGAACGGTGCGAGCGCGCGCGCCATTTCAAACGTACCTATCGTATCCATGTTCGCGGCGATGATCGGGACGCCGCGATAGCTGTTCGCCGAATGCTTGAAGCGGAATTCCCGGGTGATGTCGACTTCCGCGCGCGAAGGCAATGCTGAGCGCTTCGGGCGGATCAAAACGTCGTTGAAGTCGAGCTTGATTTCCCGGTCAATGTGCATAGGAAATGCCTGTTCCTGATTTCCAAAACGCCATGTCAACGTGGTTCGACTCGCGTTGCGGAAGCTTCCGCCTTGCCAGCGGTAGTGTCAAGGATCAGGGGACTGCAGTTACTTGCTTCGCTACTTCAGCAGCAACGGAATTCCGCACACGAAAAGCGTGACGCACACGAGCCGCCTGAAGGTCTGTTCGCTAAGGCTGACGTGGATGCGGTCGCCGATGTAGATACCGGCAAGCATCAATGGAAACGCAGCCGCGAACATGAGCCATGCCTCCTGGGTGAACTCGCCTGCTGCGAAGTAGCCGATGCCGCGCACCGCGCTCAATGTGAGCAGCATCGCGGACATGGTAGCCCGAAATTGGACCTTCGCCAGAGCCCGGGCATCAAGGTACATGGCAAAAAACACGCTCGCCATGGTCCCGAACAGCGTGCCCACCACCCCGGAGAGAGTACTCGCCACCGGGCCGATCACACGCGGCAACCGGCGCTCGCTCGTCGGCGGCCGCATCGCGGTCCACAGTGAATAGCCCGCGTAGCTCAGCACCAGCACGCCCAGACCTCGCGCCAAAGTATGCGCGTCGAGCGTCTTGAAGAAGTAAAGCCCGACCGCGACGCCGAGCAGGCACCACGGGATAAAGGCGACGAAGTCGTCGCGGGCGACGTGCCTGCGATCGCGCCCAAGTATGGCGACCGATGACGCGAACCCAAGCAGGGTCCACATTGGCACCAGGGTCTTGATCGGTATCACCAGCGCGAGGAGCGGCATACCGACCGCGCCGCCGAAGCCGGTGCTGCCGCGCAGCCCATAGGCCAGCAACATTACCGCAGCGCAATAGGCGAGTTCGAGCGGCGACAGCGAGGTCAAAGGGCCATTAGCCAGTGCGTTTGGCGACCGTGGCCACAGACTCGCGTATCCACGCCGTAACGCTCGCCGAATTCTGCTGTGGCGGCATGAGCGGGGAAAGCACTGAGCCGGGAATGAGTTCGCGCAGCGCGTGCGCGCCCGACGTCGAGTGTGACGCATCATCGCCGCTCATGATGAACGACGGCGTCTTGATCGCCATCAACTGCTTGCCCGTCGCCCCCGAAGGCATGGTGTCGTCGAACAGCAGGTCGCGGCTCTGGGACACTATGGCGAGGTACTGGCCAAGTTCTTTTTTGACGTAATTCGCGGCGAACGCGTCATCGTGGCCGAGCACCGCGCTCCACGGACCCGCTTCCGGATCGGCCCAGAAGCCGGTCGCTTTGCGCGCGCGCTCCACGACCGCAGCGAGGCCGTGCGCGTGCGCGAACGCAATGTGCTTATTGAAGTTCGAGCGGCCCTTGGCGCGCCAGCGGTAGCCGCCGACGGGCCAATGCAGGAGCAGGCCTGTGCAGCGCGCCGGAAAATGAGCCGCCATTGCTGTCGCTACTGACACGCCCATGCAGCCGCCAATGACCCACGCGCGCTCGATACCAAGATGGTCGAGCAACCCGACGGCTTCCTTGGCCCACAACCGCCAGGTGTGCGGCTCGACGCGTCCGCCCGAACGCCCGGCTTCGCGCCGGTCGTAAGCGATGAGAGTGAAATCGCCCTGCAGCGCGTCGAGCGGCCGCAGATCCTTCCACACGCCGCGCGTCGACCAGCCCTCCGTGGTCGAATCGAAGCCGCCGGGCGCCAGCATGATGAGCGGCGGGCCGCTGCCTAGCACAACATAATTTATTTGCAAACCGTCAATGGTGGCGTATGGCATGGCAGTTTCTCTCGGTGGAACCGCTCAGCGCGGCGTGCCGGGCTTGGTCCACGAATCGCGCAACGTCACCGCTCGATTGAACACCGGCGCGCCGGGTTTCGAGTCCACCCGGTCCGCCATGAAATATCCGTGCCGCTCGAACTGGAACTGAGCTTCGCGCTTGGCGTCCTTGAGCGCGGGTTCCAGATAGGCGCTGATGATTTTCTTCGAGTCCGGGTTCAGGTCTGCCCGGAAATCGCGGTCGCCTGAGCCGGGATGCGGATCTTTGAACAGGCGATCGTAGAGACGCACCTCGCTCTTATAGGCGTGTTTCGCCGACACCCAGTGGATGTTGCCTTTGACCTTGATCCTGTCTGAACCCGGCGTGCCCGATTTGGTTTCGGGATCGTATTTGCAGCGCACGACGGTGACGTCGCCCTGCGCATCTCTCTCGCAGCCGGTGCATTCGACCACGAAGCCGTAGCGCAGTCGTACCTTGTTGCCGGGGTAGAGACGGAAGTAGCCTTTCGACGGCGTTTCCATGAAATCTTCGCGCTCGATCCACAGCTCTTTCGAAAACGGCACCGCGCGCTTGCCAAGGTCAGGTTTTTTCGGATGATTCGGCGCGAAACATTCTTCTTCCCTGCCGTCGGGATAGTTGTCGATCACGAGCTTGATCGGATCGAGCACAGCGATGCGGCGCTCGGCGCGCTCGTTCAGGTCCTCGCGCATACAGTCTTCGAGTACGCTCATGTCGATCCACGCATCGGATTTGGCGATGCCGATGCGATCGGCGAAGAGACGAATACCCTCGGGCGTTAAGCCGCGGCGGCGCGCGCCGACCAACGTTGGCATGCGCGGATCGTCCCAGCCGTCGACGTGCTTTTCCTCGACGAGTTGGATCAGCTTGCGCTTCGACAGCACGGTGTAAGTCAGATTGAGACGCGCGAACTCGATCTGTTGCGGCAGCGGCCGGGCAAGCAAACCCCCTTCGGCCAGGCGTCCCAGCAGCCAGTCGTAGAACGGGCGCTGGTCCTCGAACTCCAGCGTGCAGATCGAGTGGGTGACTCGCTCCAGCGCGTCTTCAATCGGGTGAGCGTAGGTGTACATCGGGTAGATGCACCATTTGTCACCCGTGCGGTGATGCGTCGCTTGCTTGATGCGATAGATCACCGGGTCGCGCAGGTTGATGTTGGGCGAGGCCATGTCGATCCTGGCGCGCAGCACCATGCTGCCGTCGGCATGCTTGCCGGCGCGCATTTCGCGCAACAGCCGCAACGACTCATCCGCCGGGTGGTCGCGCCACGGGCTGTTATTGCCGGGCTCGGTCAGCGTGCCGCGATTGGCGCGCATCTCTTCAGGCGTCTGCCGGTCGACATAGGCATGGCCGGACTGGATCAGGTACTCCGCCGCCTCATACATGAATTCGAAGTAGTCGCTGGCATAGTAGAGGTGCGAAGTCCCCGCGTGTTCCCAGCTGAAGCCCAGCCAATGCACCGTGTCGATGATCGAATCGACGTACTCCTGCTCCTCCTTTTCCGGGTTGGTGTCGTCGAAGCGCAGGTGGCACGCGCCGCCGTAATCGCGGGCGAGTCCGAAGTTGAGGCAGATCGACTTGGNNTTCGGCTCCGGCGGGAAGCGCGTGCGGATCTTCGCTGCGTCGGGGGCGCCGCGCTCGTGCTCCGCCGCCGCGCCCGGCTTGCCGCCCCAGCGCCGCCCGGCATATTTGCCGCTTTTCAAATCCGCATCGATGATGCTGCGGATGAAGTTCGTGACGTGCGGCGCGGGTGCGGCGCCGGACTTGGCATTGCGGGAATTGTCAGGCATGGACCATCCGGGATGGCGAATCCGCTTATTCTAAACGATGCGGCCGCCGGGTTGCGGGCGCGATTCCAGCCGGGAGAAATGTTGAGGCCCCCCGTTCAGTTGTCGATCTTGACGTTGGCGGTCTTGATCACTTTCGCCCATTTCGCGNNTCGGCGTGCCGGCCGGCGCGAGCAGACCGACCCAAGTGCCGCCGACCACCGGCACACCGGATTCGATCAGCGTCGGTATCTCGGGCGCGACCGCGACGCGCTTCTCGGAAGCCATGCCCAGCGCCTTGATCTTGCCGNNGGCACGTGCACCATCTTGATTCCCGTCGTCGACATTAGCAGTTCAGTCGTCAGGTGCGCGGCGGCGCCGATGCCGCTCGAGGCAAATGTGAGCTGTCCTGGTCTAGCCTTGGCGAGTTCGACCAGGTCTTTAACCGAATTCGCTGCCAGCGAGTTGGTCGCGCACACGATCAGCGGCGCAGTGCCGATCAGCGACACCTGCTCGAAGCTTTTGACCGAGTCGTACGGCAGCTTCGAGTACAGCGTCTGGTTCGCCGCGTGCGCGGCGATCACGGTGCCGAGCGTGTAGCCATCCGGTGTCGCCTTCGACACCATGTCGACGGCGAGGATGCTGTTGGCGCCAGGCCGGTTGTCGACGACGAACGTCTGGCCAAAGCTCTTGCCAAGTTCAAGCGCAGTGATGCGCGTGACGACGTCGGTAATGCCGCCGGGCGTATAGGGCACGAGCATGCGCACCGGCCGGGCCGGATAATCCTGGGCTGAACCAGGCGCACGGGTCTGCGCGTGCAGTATGCCGCAGGTGAACAGAGCGGCGCAGACCAACGACCAGCGCGAAACGTAACGCATATTTTCCTCCCAAAGCGTTGAAAGTCGAAGACGGTAAGGGCGCCGGGATACATTGGCGCGAATCCGGTCTCGACTGTGCCACTGCGCGATTTTCTCACACGCAGTGCTATTGCTTGCCTTCCAGCCGCAGCAGCGCGTGCACG
The DNA here is from genome assembly GCA_003153455.1 of Betaproteobacteria bacterium. Taxonomy (GTDB): domain Bacteria; phylum Pseudomonadota; class Gammaproteobacteria; order Burkholderiales; family SG8-41; genus PALSA-1004. The sequence continues at coordinate 12,000 of PLYS01000119.1, forward strand.
ATTTCCAGCACCATTTTTTTGTGCGGTTCGTTCAGTAACTCGAATTTTTTCGTCACCCAACCGGGCTCTATTTTATAAGACGCCGCATCCTGCTTTGCCGTCATGTGTGCCCGGTCTTCCTTGCGCTCGACCTCGCCGAACCTCAGCCATTGCGGGGGCATATCCAGCCACAGCGCCAGGGCGCGAATTTTGTCTTGTGAGGGAAGCGACTTGCCGGCGAGCCACTTCCTGACCGCCTGGGTCGTCACCGGATCGCCGTGATAGCGCAGGTTGAATTCCCGGGCGATGCGGGTCGGGCTGCCGGCATCCACGCGCGCCCTGCGCATGGCTTCTTTGAGCCGCTTGCTGAAACCCTGCCTTTCATCCGCGAGAGTCATGCCTGGAAAATTACCACCAAGCAGGGCGGCAAACGGTTACTGAAGGTTGCTTATTATGATAACCGATAGTAGCATATCGATACGACGTTTGCACGGCCAAAGCGATTCAGTTGCCGGCCCAATCGCGCGCCCCAATGACTTGGCAAAAACACAGTCTCTCCAGAGTGATCGAGCAGATCCCGATCGGTGTGGCGGTTACCCTGCCGGATGGCACGATCGAATATGCCAATCCCTGCTTGCGCCGGCTGCTCGGTCTAAGCGCGGCGCAATTGCCAAGGGTCGATTTGGCGCAGTTCAGGGCGGCCGGGGCAGCCCCCGCGCGCGAGGAGATCAGGCAGTCGCTGCTTGCCGGGCTATCCTGGCAGGGAGAGACTCAGTTCCGAACGGACAAGGGCGAGGCACGCCATGTTATGGAGTCGGTCTATCCCCTGTACGACGAAGCGGGAACAATCACCCACTTCATCCACTTCCTGCAGGATATCGTCGCGCTCAAGTATACAGAAATGTTGAGCGGCTTGGCGTTCTACGACAGTCTCACCGGGCTGCCGAACCGCAATCTGTTCAACGATAGATTAGCCCGGGCTATGGCCACGGCACAGCGCAGCCGCAGCAGCTTTGCGCTGCTGTACATCGATATCGATCACTTCAAGCGCGTCAACGACACGCTCGGGCATGCCGCTGGAGACGAATTGCTGCGCCAGCTAGCGTCCCGCCTTAAGCAGAGCCTGCGCGAAAGCGATACCGTGGCGCGTCTGGGCGGCGATGAGTTCGTCGCCATTCTCGAACATGTCGCCGATGCGCGGATTGCGGTGAGGGTTGTCGAACAACTGCTTGCGGATTGCAGCGGCTGCTACGAATTGCGTGGAAGCGAGCGGAAGGTGACGCTGAGCGTCGGCATCAGTTTGTATCCGGGCGATGCGGGCGATGCGGAATCATTGCTGAAATGCGCCGACACGGCGATGTATCGCGCCAAAGCCGCGGGCAGGAATGGCTACCACTTGCGCGAGCCGCACTGCGCGGACCAATACCGGGTCGCGTAGAACGCCCGACGTTTGCCGCATGCCTCTCGGGCTGTTATTGCGACTACGGCGTTTGGTTCGCCGCGTGCGCGACGATCACGTATCGTCTATTCTATACAACCGTGATCAGCCCTTTGACCTTCAAGACCTTGAGCCTGCTCGCCGCTGGCGAATTCCGTTCCGGGCAGGATCTCGCGGCGACGCTCGGCGTCTCGCGCGGCGCAATCTGGTACGCATTGCGCGGGGCCAACGAATTCGGCATCGAGATCCACAAAGTGCGCGGCCGCGGCTATCGGCTCGCGCAGCCGCTGTCTTTGCTCGATCTGACCGAAGTCCTGCGCGAACTTGGCGCGCACGCGTCGAGCTTTGCGCTCGAGATACTTGACAGCACGGAGTCGACCAACACGCTGCTGATGCAGCGTGCGGCCGGTGGCGCGGCTGGCGGAAGCGTGATCGCCGCCGAATGGCAAACGCACGGCCGCGGCCGGCGTGGGCGTGTCTGGCATTCGACGCTCGGCGGTGCATTGACGTTCTCGCTGTTGTGGCGCTTTCAGCAGGGCGCGGGATTCTTAGCCGGCTTGAGTCTTGCCGTCGGCCTTGCGATCGCTCGCTCGCTCGCTGCGCTCGGCGTTCATGATGCCGGACTGAAATGGCCGAACGATGTGATGTGGCGCGGCCGCAAGCTCGCCGGAATTCTGATCGAAATGCAGGGCGACATGCTGGGGCCGAGCGCGGCGGTGATCGGCATCGGGCTCAACTGCCGCGTGCCCGACGTGCTGCACAGCCGCATCGACCAGCCGGTGGTCGATCTCGAAGAGGCAGGCGGTGCGGCACCCGACCGCAACCGCGTACTGGCGGTGTTGCTGGTCGAACTCGAGCGCACGCTGCTCGCATTCGCGCGCGATGGCTTTGCGCCGCTGCGCGAAGAATGGCAGCGCTGCCACGTTTATCAGCGCGAGGCTGTGAACATCGCGCTGCCCGACGGCAGCAAGGTGAGCGGCACAGCCGAAGGCGTCGCTGAGGATGGCGCCTTGTTGATCGCGACGCAAACGGGGCAGCAGCGGTTTCACAGCGGAGAAGTGAGTGTGAGGGCGAACAACGAACAACGAGCAACGAACAACGAATGATGAACGGGGCCGTTTTGGTCATCGATGCCGGCAACACGCGCATCAAGTGGGGCACGCACGACGGCGCGCACTGGCTCATGCAATCTTGGGTCGACACCGCGCGCGCGGCACAGCTCAAGCGGGCGCTCGCCGGCGCGCCACCGTTGCGGGCGGTTGTGGTGTCAAATGTCGCCGGCGCCGCGGTGCGCGAAAAAATCCTGCAGATACTGCCGCCAACGCCGGCGCCGCGCTGGATCAAGAGCACGCGCGCGCAGTGCGGCGTCCGCAACGGTTACGACCATCCGGCGCAGCTCGGTTGCGATCGCTGGGCGGCGCTGATCGGCGCACGCCGGCTCTACGGCGGGCCTGCGGTAATCGTCAATGCCGGCACTGCGCTTACTGTCGATGCGCTCGCCGGCGACGGCGTGTTCGTCGGCGGGATGATAGTGCCGGGAGCGGAACTGATGCGCAAGGCGCTCGCCGGCCATACCGCCGCGCTCAAGCTGCAGCCGGGCAAGTTCAGTTTTTTTCCCAATACGACCGGCGATGCGATCATGAGCGGTGCGATCAACGCGCTCGCCGGCGCGATCGAGCGCATGGCGCGCTTTCTCGCGGAGACCGGCCAGCGGCAGCCGGCGTGCGTGCTGAGCGGCGGCGGCGCGGCGCTGATCGAGCCGCACCTTAACCTCGAGGTAAAGGTAGTGGATAATCTCGTTCTCGAGGGATTGCTCACGATTGCCCACGAAGGATAGTCCGATGAATAAGTCCGGAAGGTAGTGCAAACGAAGACTTGTTCGGAAAATCTCGCATGAGACTGCTGTTTCTGATCTTGCTCCTGGCGAACGTCGCCGCGTTCGGCTATATCCGTTTTGCCGAAAGCCGCGCCGGCGCTGATGCGCAGAACGCGCTGCTGCAAATCAGCCCGGAGAAAATGAAACTGTTGAAGCCGCGGGGCAAGGATAAAGCAGCCGCAGCGCTGCCGTCATCCCCGCCGCAGCCCGCGCTGGCGTGCCTTGAGTGGGGCAGCTTTGCCGCGGAGGACGCGCCGCGCGCCGCAGCTGCGCTCGCCACATTCGATCTTGCCGACAAGCTGTCGCAGCGCGAGGTCAGCGACGCCGGCTGGTGGGTTTACCTTCCGCCGCTCAAGACCAAAGTCGAGGCCGACAGGAAAGCGGGCGAAGTCAAAGCGCTGGGCATCGGTGATTTATACGTGGTGCAGGAAAACAACCAGTGGCGGTTCGCGCTCGCGCTCGGCACGTTCAAGACCGAGGAGGCGGCCAACGACCATCTCGCGCAACTCAGGCAGAAGGGGTTGCGTTCGGCGGCGGTTGGCCCGCGCGGCGCCATAAGCCGCATTTTTGTGATCCGCGACCCGGGCGATGCGATTGCGGCGAAGATTGCCGGGCTCACGGCGGATTTTCCCAACGCCCAGCTCAAAGCGACCGCCTGCGCCGACGCGCTGGCGGCGAAGAGCCAATAGCCATCTCAAAAACAAGCTGAAACCGCCGACGGGCATACTGACTGGTCACCCGTTATCAATCCGCCTTATTTTCGCGAGCGTGGCGCTGGTCGAGCGCTGGTGGATGAACGGTATCGAGTGTACGGCGCCGCCCCAGCTATTGACATCCGCGCTGCCGACGATCCTGTCCGGCGACCAGTCGCCGCCTTTGACCAGCACGTCGGGCTTGGTGAGCCGTATCAGGGCGAGCGGCGCATCGTCATCGAACCAGGTCACCAGGTTTACCGCTTCGAGCGCAGCAAGCAGCGCCATGCGGTCGGCTAGCGGGTTGATGGGGCGGTCCGGGCCCTTGCCGAGGCGCCTTACCGACGCATCGCTGTTCACCGCGACGAGCAGGCTTTTGCCGAGCGCACGCGCCTGCGCAAGATAACTCGCATGGCCGCGATGCAGGATGTCAAACACGCCGTTGGTGAATACCAGCGGCCGCGGCAGTTGTGCGATGCACGCAGCGAGCTCAGCCGGTGCGCAGATTTTGGATTCGAAGGCAGGAATGAAATGCACGCCGTAAGTGTAACGCCGCGGCGCGCGGAGCGGAAGAAACACGATCACACAAATTTCGTCCGTCTAATGTGCGCTAGCGTACAGAACTTATTTGCAGGGAGCCAGACAATGCAAACTGGATTCGCTGGTCTTTTCCCTCCCTGAAGACGATTGGTGGATCCAGGCCCTCGGCCCCCCCTTTCCCCGAGGGCCTTTTTCTTTCTGAACTCCACGCCGTTATTCAGCGGCCCACCGAAGATCGATAGTCCTGAGCTTTGCAGCCTCGACAGTGATTTTACGGTTTATCGCATTGCCTTCGAAGGTTGCGCTAATTTGATAGCTGCCCGCCGGTAACTTTGCCAGGAACCACGGCCCTTCGGACGTGGTGTCCAAGAGCTGCTTGCCTGCCGCGTCAGCGATGGTGACCTTAACATCGCTCACGTATTCGCCAGACTTCAGCGCGAACACGAATTTGAGATTGAAATCCCTGGCGAGCGAACTGAGCCGGTCAACCGAATCAGTTCCGACGCCTCCTGATACATACGACACGCGGCCGACGGTCTGGACGATTTCATCGCTGTTTGCGCTCGCGACGGGGACGATCAAGGTAAAAACCAACAAGACCCCCGCCGCGATGTTGGCAAGGGATTGCGGCCGCATACCGCGAATCCGTTGTGTGGACTGTTTTGCTGATATCATTTCGCTTCTCCTTGTTTTACTGTCTGCAATTACCGGGCTTTACGTTAATGAATGACGTCGCCCGACCTTACTCCTGCGCCCGCAGAGGGCAGAACAGGTTCCATCAGGCCTTTGCCAGCCGTTCCGACAATTATCGCGCACCTTGTGGGAGGCGTTCTGTGCGCTGACGCACATACGACAATTTGCGTATTCATAAAAGCGGCGACCAGCATGATCAAGCAGGGAGCGACGGGCGGCGAGACGCGCTTCGAGCAGATGTCCGGGCATCTTGTCACGGCGCGGCGGTTGGCACCGTTATAATGGGCCCGGGACTTTGTTACGAACCGGCCGGTCGGGCGCTTCAGGACGCTCGCGCTTGCGCGCGCCATGTAGCCCACATTCTTGACATCGAGAGGCTTTGGGGAATCCAATATGAATATCTGGTCTTCCGATTGTTCTGATCGCCATCAATGAAATACAAGGATTACTACGGCATTCTCGGCGTCGAGCGGAACGCTGACGCCGACGGGATCAAGAAGGCCTATCGCAAGCTCGCGCACAAGTATCATCCGGACGTCTCAAAGGATCCCGCTGGCGAGGAAAAATTCAAGGAAGTCGCCGAAGCCTACGAGACTCTCAAGAATCCGGAGAAGCGTGCCTCCTATGACCAGCTGGGCAGTCATCAACCTGGGCAGGATTTCCGGCCGCCGCCGGATTGGGGAAACCAATTCGGCGACGCGCAGTCCTCTTTCGATGATATTGATTTGTCGGATCTGTTGGCCGGTCTCGCGGGCGGGCGACACCGGGCGGGGCGGCACGGCGAGAAATTCCCGATACCGGGGCAGGACTACGAGGTCACGGCCCATATCACACTTGAGGACGCGTATTGCGGGACCGAAGTCGATCTTAGCCTGAGCGTTCCGGAATTCGATGAGAACGGTTTTATGCATCGAGTGCCTCGCACCTTCAAAGCGCGCATTCCGAAGGGCGCAACGGACGGACAAAGATTGCGTCTGCCTGGCAAGGGCGGCAAAGGGCTTAATGGCGGGCGCGATGGAGACCTCTACCTCAATGTCGCGCTCCACCCCCATACGCTCTTCCGTGTCACCGGTCACGACCTGTACCTGGACCTCCCGCTTGCCCCCTGGGAAGCTGTGCTCGGTGCCCTGATAGAGGTGCCGACGCTAGGTGGACCGGTAAACGTCAAGGTGCCCGCCGGAGCCCACGCCGGACAGAAACTCCGCCTCGCGAAGCGTGGTCTGCCAAGGCCGCACTCCGGAGCGGGTGATCTCTTCGCGATCGTGCAGATTGCGGTGCCGACAGTCGTTAGCGAGCGCGAGCAGGCGTTATACAAACAGCTGGCCGACGGTTCAACATTCAATCCGCGCGGTCATTTCCAACGGGAGAGATGAAATGAACTCTGAACGCGCAGATGTACTGTGGCTGGACGAGCATCACGAGGTTTCATTTTTAGAACTCGCGGAGTCGTCCGGCCTGTCGGAAGCGGAATTGCGCGAACTCGTGGACTATGGCGCCCTCGTCCCGACCAATCTGCGGTCGGTGCAGTGGACTTTCAGCGGAGATTGCGTGTTTGCCATGCGAACCGCGTGTCGCCTGCGCAATGATTTCGAACTCGACCCGCACGCGCTCGCACTGGCTCTAAAATTTATTGTTCGCATCCGTGAACTCGAAGCGCAGTTACGCGACTTGCGTGCGCAATTGCCCCACCGGTCTCCTTAGCGGGCTTCCCGGCGGGCTCGCACAGTTCCGCACTCCTTGCATACCAAGATGAGCACGTTCAAAGTCCTGCAGTTCAACGTGCAGTTCGGGCAGAGCTGGGACGACGCCTATCCCGATCACGCGCCCGTCAACCTCGACCTGACCATCGCCGAAATTCGCAGCCATGACGCCGACATCGTGCTGCTGCAGGAGGTGGAGCAGGCGCGGCCCGGCGGCGTGCAACCCGATCCTCCACCCAACTACACGCGGCTGCGCGCGGCGCTCGGTGCCTACGACAGTTTTTTCTCCTACCCCAAATCGGACCCGCGCGAGCTGCCTTTCGGCATTGGCCTGGCAATTTTCTCGAAAACGCCCCTGCGCGACACTCTGCGGCGTGACCTGCCGTCGCCGTCAATTGAGTTCGAATTCCACGGCGGGAAAAGAACGCCCACTGACCGCCTGCTCATCGGCGCAAAGACCACGCTTGCCGGCCGCGAGCTCCGTATCGTCAATACGCACCTGCTGGCGTTTTTCATGCTCAGGTCGGGCCACGAGGAACACTTGGGCCAGCGTGAGCTCGTCATCGATGAGCTGCGCGCCTCGAAGGGTCCCACGCTGCTCGGTGGTGATTTCAACGTCGACAGGCCGGAATCCCTGACGCGGCAGTTTGCAGACGTCGGTTACCAGACAGTGCAGACCAACGAGGCCACCTGGCGCAGGCGCCCATACGTGCTCGACCATATTTTCTATAACCGGCACCTGCGGCCGGTGCGTCACGCGGTGAAGCCGACGCCTGCCTCCGACCACCATGTACTGGTGGCGGAGTTCGAGTTTGCGGACTGAACTGCCGGCCATTTGCAGCTCGTCCCGATCCCATCTCGCGCAAAGGCATCGCAAAGGGATAGGACCGGCGCGGCAAGTGCGCTAACGAATCCGCACGCTCCATTTCCAGTTGCGGATCTCCGGCATGTCTTCGCCGTGGATATCGATGTAGGCCTTGTGATCCAGCAGCTTGTCGCGAAGAAACTGTTTGGCATAGGCGGCGCGCGGACCCAGGCTCGGCACCCGATCGATCACGTCGCCGGCCAGGTGGAAACGGTCGAGATCGTTCAACACTGCCATGTCGAACGGGGTGGTGGTCGTTCCGTTTTCCTTGTACCCGCGCACGTGGAGATTCTTGTGATTAGTCCGACGATAGGCCAGGCGGTGAATCAACCAGGGATAGCCGTGGAAGGCGAAGATGATGGGCTTGTCTCTGGTGAAGAGGCCGTCGAAGGTCTTGTCGCCCAGTCCGTGAGGATGCTCGCTTTGCGGCTGCAGC
>PLYS01000186.1 GCA_003153455.1 Betaproteobacteria bacterium
TCGCACGCCGAGGGCCGCATCGCCGCCAAGGCGATGGTCAAGTTCGCACTCGACAACAAGGACTGGAAGCCCGAACTCGCGCGCAGCGTGGCAGAACTGGTCGAGGATATCTATCGCCCGGTGAAGACCTTCCTGCAGCACAAGGACTACACCACCGCGATCGATATCAATCCGCATTACNNTCGACCTGGTACCAGACCAACGCCAAGATGCTGGAAATGTGCGAGAAGAAGCTCGAGATGATCAAGGAAGACTCGCTCAAGATGCGCGCCAAAGACCTGCACGAGCTGTTGCGTGCGTGGGAGAACTATCACCGCATCGTCGCCGCCGAATGCCACATGAAGCACATCCAGTTCCGCGAGGAAACACGCTATCCGGGCTACTACTACCGGACGGACTACAACTACATCGACGACGAGAACTGGAAATGCTTCGTCAACTCGCGCTATGACCGCGACACCAAGAAGTGGGCGCTGAAGAAGGTGCCCTACGTTCAGCTGATCAAGGACTGAGGCAAAACCCCGGGCGTTATTTCCTCGAAGCAATAAGCGTATCATCGGGGCCTGGACGGCACGGTCCAGGCCCTTTTTTGTCGTAATTTCGGCTCTTTCTAACGGAATATGAACAGCAAACTTCCTGACAGCGCGCCGCGGAGCCCGATCATCCCGGTGCAGTTGAGACTGGACGACAAGTTCCGGTTCCGCTGCCATAAGGGCATCGCGTGCTTCAACAAGTGCTGCGAGAACATCGACATCATGCTCACGCCGTACGACATCGTGCGGCTCAAGCACCGTTTGGGCGTCACCTCGCGCGAGTTCATCGACCTTTACACCGTGGACTTCCAGATGGACGGCCACGGCACGCCGGGCCTTAAACTGCGCACCAAAGAAAACTCGACGGCGTGCATCAATCTCACGCCTGAAGGCTGCGGCGTATACGAAGACCGCCCCGCCGCATGCCGCTATTACGCGTTGGGCCTGGTGTCGATGCGGAAGAAGGATGCGCCGCGTGACGAGGATTCGTACTTCATCGTGCGCGAGGAACACTGCCTGGGCCACCTCGAGCCGGTGGTGCAAACGGTATGCGACTACCGCAAAGAGCAAGGCGTCGATCTTTACGACGAGATCAATCACGAATGGCGCCAGATCATCCTCAAGAAGCGCTCGTCGGGACCCACCGTGGGACGTCCGTCCGAGCGCAGCTTCGAGCTGTTTTTCCTCGCCAGCTACGATCCTGACGGTTTTCGCGAATTCGTAGCCAGCCCCGGGTTCGGCGAAGTATTCGATCTCGATCCCTCGTTCAAGCAGGGACTGATGGCGGACGAAGTCCAGCTGCTCAGGTTCGGTTTTCGCCTGCTGAGACAAGTGCTTTTCGGCGAGAAAAGCATTCCACTCAAGCCCGGCGCGGCGCAGATGCGCATCGCACGCTACCAGCAGCGCATGGCGCAACTGTCGACGGGCCGCGCCGAGGACCTTGCCGACGCGCAGGACAAGATCTACGAGACTCTCGGTGACTAAGCCTTCGACAAACAAGGTCTCGACGCTGCGCGAGCGCGCGCTGCAGCCCGAGGCGCGCCTGATCGAGAAAGAACCCTACTACGAGCCGCTCGGCTCCGAAATCGCGCTGTTCGAAGCCGCTTATGCGAGCCAGATTCCGGCGCTGCTCAAAGGCCCGACCGGCTGCGGCAAATCGCGCTTCATGGAATACATGGCGTGGCGTCTGAAGCGCCCGCTGATTACCGTTTCGTGCCACGACGACCTGACAGCCGCCGATCTCGTCGGCCGCTATCTGATCACCAACAACGAAACGGTGTGGGTTGACGGCCCGCTCGCACACGCCGTGCGCTGCGGCGGCATCTGTTATCTCGACGAAATCGTCGAAGCGCGCAAGGACACCACCGTCGTCATCCATCCGCTCGCCGACGACCGCCGCATCCTGCCGATGGAAAGGCATGGCGAGCTGCTGCACGCGCCACCGGAGTTCGTGCTCGTGATGTCGTACAACCCGGGCTATCAGAGCGTACTCAAAGAACTCAAGCAAAGCACGCGCCAGCGCTTCATTGCGATCGAGTTCAACTATCCCCAGGCGGCACTCGAGAAGAAAATCATCGTCACCGAAACCGGTCTTGACGCCGACAGCGCCGACAAGCTGATCAGGCTTGCCGAGATGACGCGTAATCTCAAAGGCAACGGGCTGGACGAGGGCGCATCAACGCGCCTGCTGGTACATGCCGGCAAGCTCATCGTCAGGGGCATTGCGCCGCGCACCGCGTGCAACGGCGCGATCGCCGAGGCGCTCACCGACGATTCCGAGATGCTGCGCGCCGTAAATGAGCTCGCAACCTCCCTCTTCTGACCCGCGTCTCACCATCGCGCTGAGCGAACCGCTCGGCACGCACCAGCTTGAAGAGCGGCTCGACGAAACGCTTGACCCCGTGCTGTCCTCGCGCCGCACCGCCCAGCCGCTGGCACTGAGGCTTGCGCCACTCGAGCGCGAGTTGCAGGACTTCACATTGCACTGGGTTGCCGTTATCGCGCGCACCAGCAGCGAGATGGCATACCAGTTCGCAGCGCTTGCCCCTGACGTCTTGCGCAAGCTCGACCTCGCTACGACTGAAGCGTGGATCATCCATGCGATGGACACCTTCGACCGCGAAGGCCTGTATCGCGGCAGCTCGGAGCTCAAGAAGCTCGACGCCTTCATCGCCGCATCCCGCAGCCGGACCCAGGCCGTCGCGTTTGAAGACGCCTGCAACGTGCTCGGATGGTTCATCTGCGGCTTGTCGGGGCGCCGCCTCAAGCTCGAGGCCGGCAACGAAGCCTATACCGACACCGAGACCATTCATCTGCCGGCATGCAGCACCGAATATGCGTCGCGCGAGCAGAACTTCATCGTCTACAAGGCGATGGCAACCCACCTGTGGGCGCAAACGCGCTACGGCACCTTCAATGTCGATCCGGCGGCAAAACTCGCGTCCTACCCCGATCCCGGCAGAGCGCTTGCGCTCTACCATTACCTCGAAACCGCGCGCATCGACGCCATCATCGCCCGCGAGCTGCCGGGGCTGGCGCGCGAAATCGCCGCGCTGGGCAACGCGGCTCCGCCACCGCAAGCCTGCCGGCGCGTGCTCGATTTGGATGCCACTGCCACCGACAGCCTCGCTTTGGTCAGCGTGCTCTATGACAATTTCGCGCTGCCCCGCCTGAGCTACATGGGAGCAATGCATCCCGAGCTGGTACAAGCGGTGCGCGCGGCACGCATCGCCCGCGAAAAGCTGGAACTGCAATCCGGGCTTGCCAAAATACTCGCTGAAAAATCGGCTGCCGGGCAGGCGCAATCCGCCGCCGGGCCGCGGTTCACCGTCAATCGCAGCGATCCGGCCGATGCCGGCGGCGATCTCGGTCTCAGCCTTGACGGCGCGCCGGTCGCACCGCCCGAGCGCGTCAATGACCTGCTGCAATCGATCGCGCATGACCTGGACGAGATTCCCGACGACTACCTGGTGCCCGCCGGCGACGGTGCATATCGTGACAGCAAGACGCCGGAGAACAAGGCGGCGGATGTCTGGCAAGGCACTTACCATGAGGAAGGCGCCGTGCTCTACCACGAGTGGGATTACAAGCGCCGCCATTACCGCAAGCACTGGTGCGTGCTGCGCGAGCTCGACGTGCGTCCCGGCTATCCCGACTTCATCGACGCGACGCTCGCCAAGTACGCGCCGCAGGTGACGCTATTGCGCCGCACCTTCGAGCTGCTGCGCGGCGAGAACAAGCTGCTCAAGAAGCAGCAGAACGGCGACGACATCGATTTCGACGCGGTGATTTCAGCCTACGCCGACATGCGCTCCGGCATGGAACTGTCGGAGCGGCTGCTCGTCAAGCGCCACAAGGCCGAGCGCGACATCGCGGTGATGTTCATGGTCGACATGAGCGGCTCGACCAAGGGCTGGATCAACGACGCCGAACGCGCAGCGCTGGTGATGCTGTGCGAAGCGCTCGAGGTGCTCGGCGACCGCTATGCGATCTACGGCTTTTCAGGCATCACGCGCAAGCGCTGCGAGATCTACCGCATCAAGCGTTTCGACGAACGCTACGATGAAAGCGTGCGCTGCCGCATCGCCGGGATCCTGCCGCAGGACTATACGCGCATGGGCGTTGCCATCCGCCACCTGACGGCGCTGCTCGACGCGGTCGATGCGCGCACCAAGCTGCTGATTTCGCTCTCCGACGGCAAGCCCGACGATTACAGCGACAACTACCGCGGCGAATACGGCATCGAGGACACGCGCCAGGCGCTCATCGAGGCGCGCCGCAGCGGCATCCATCCATTCTGCATCACCATCGACCGCGAAGCACGCGACTACCTGCCGCGCATGTACGGCACAGTCAACTACACCGTAATCGACGACATCGCCAGGCTGCCGCTCAAGCTCGCCGACACCTACCGGAGGCTGACCACCTAGCCGCTGCTCCGTGAAGAGCAGATAATCGAGCTGATAAGACCATGAAACGCGATAGCGACGAAATGCCGAAAAACGTGCTCGGCGGTCCGCTGCAGCCATGCAGCGAAAGACCGCTGACGGGTTTTTACCGCGACGGCTGCTGCAACACCGGAGACGACGACCTTGGTGTACACGTGGCCTGCGTCAAAGTCACCAAAGCATTCCTCGAATTCAGTTTAGCGCGCGGCAATGACCTCACCACGCCTCATCCCGAATTCGGCTTTGCCGGCCTTAAGCCCGGCGACCAGTGGTGCCTGTGCGCCGCACTCTGGGTCGAAGCACTGAATGCCGGCGCCGCGCCGCGGGTCGTGCTGACCGCGACGCACGAAGCCATGCTCGAATACGTTTCGCTCGCGGAACTCAAGAAATACGCTATCGACCTTAACTGAAGTAATAATTCAGTTCGAGAAAGCGGGAGGTCGGGAGACGGGGCATCCAAAAAGTCCCGGCACTCGTATATTCTGAGGGCCGTGGGAGCAACTATAGGGCAACGGAGGATCGCTAACCCAGCGACGATCCTCAAGCCTTGGCCGAGTTTGCTCTGATGTGGAGCGACCTGATGGAAATAACGATCGTCCCCGTCCTTGAGGATCGGGAGCTTTCCGAGGTGTTGCAGCGCATTGGTAAGAAAGCGATGCTCTCGATTCGGCGCTCTCCGGCCCGCGCTCGCAGCCGGTTAGGCACGCGGATTTAACCGATTGATCTGACGAACAATCTGACATGCCATCTAAACCATCGCAACCAGGCAAGGACAGACTGGACCGGGTCGTTGCCGAGGCCCGGCGCAACCGGGAGATCCGAGAAAAAACTTATCGCGAGCAAGCGCTCAAGATCTACCCCTGGATCTGTGGGCGGTGCGCACGCGAATTCACCCGTGCGAATCTGCATTTGCTCACGGTGCACCACAGGGACCACGATCACGACAACAATCCGCGCGATGGCAGCAATTGGGAATTGCTATGCGTTTACTGTCACGACAATGAGCATTCGCGCTACCTGGACGAAGCTGGACGTGGCGAGGCGATGCCCGGCGGCGGGCAAGAGTCACCTGCCACTTACAGGCCGTTCGCCGATCTCGAGACCCTGTTGAAGGGCAAAAAGTAACCATTCTATTGGGCAGTCGCCGCAGTTCGTGAGACGGCCGGCAAAGTTGACCGCGAGCCTGGTCATGCCGGTACTAATTGATGGTTGGGCTCGCGCCCTCGGCCGAGATCTGCGGTGCAGGTGCTGAGGCTTCGACGGTGTCTTCCTCAGGCGCAAGCATGCCGCCGATTTGCGCGCCGGCCGCGACGGTCTCGACCAACTGCCCGAGATCTTCGAGCGGCGGCAATTCGGTGAGCGAGCGCAGGTTGAGATCGTCAAGAAACTGCCGGGTGGTCGCAAACAGTTCGGGCCGGCCGGGAACCTCGCGATGCCCGACGACGTCGATCCAGCCGCGCGCCTCGAGCGCCTTGATGATATTGGTCGACACCACCACGCCGCGGATATCCTCGATATCACCGCGCGTCACCGGCTGTTTGTAGGCGATTATCGCCAGCGTCTCCATCACCGCGCGCGAATAGCGCGGCGGTTTCTGCGGATTCAGGCGTTCGATGAAGCGGTGGTACTCGGGACGCGCCCGAAAACGCCAGCCGCTTGCGACGTTGACCAGCTCGACGCTGTGACCTTCCCAGTCGTGAGCGATCTCATTGAGGATGTTGCCCAACGCGTCGTTGCCCAGCTCTTCGTCGAACAGTTTCTTCAAGTCCGCAAGCGGCAGCGGCTCGCTCGCGGTCAGCAATGCCGCCTCGAGTATCCGTTTTACTTCCTGTAAGTTAAACGACGGTGAGTCCATGGGTCAGTTTCACATATATCGGTGTGTAGGGTTCCTGCTGCGTGAGCTCGATCAGGGTTTCGCGCGCCAGCTCGAGTATCGCGAGAAAGGTCACGACCAGCTGCGGAATCCCGAGCTCCGGGTTGAACAGCTGGGTGAATTCCAGGAACCTGACGTCCTGCAGCCGGCGCAGGATATGGGTCATGTGTTCGCGTACCGACAACTCGTCGCGCGTCACGCGATGGTGCTTGTTGACGCTCGCGCGCTGCAGCAGCCACAGCCACGCCTGGTGCAAGTCCTCGGTGTTGATGTTGGGAGGCGCCTGCGCGGCTGCTTGTTCGATCCATACCTGCACCAGCGCGAAGTCGCGTCCAACCTGCGGCAGTGCGTCGAGGCGTTGTGCGGCAAGCTTCATCTGTTCGTAGGCAAGCAACTGGCGCATCAGCTCGGCGCGCGGATCGTGCTCCTCCTGCGCCGATGATGCAGGCCGCGGCAACAGCATACGGGATTTGATCTCGATCAGCACCGCTGCCATCACCAGGTATTCGCCGGCGAGCTCCAGGCTTTTCTGCCGCATCAGCTCAACGTATTCGAGATACTGCTCGGTCAGCCGCGCCATCGGGATGTCGAGCACGTCGAGATTATGCTTGCGGATCAGGTACAGCAGCAGGTCGAGCGGCCCCTCGAAGGTTTCGAGGAATACTTCGAGCGCATCGGGCGGGATATAGAGGTCATGCGGCATCTCGAGCACCGGCTCGCCGCGGAACTTGGCGATCGGAGTGACCGGCGCGACCGGTGTTATGGTATCGGCCGCCGCGATCATGCAGCGACCTGAAACAATGGGTGGAGGTACTGCCCTGCCCTTTTGGGAAAGTTGAGAAAATCGCCAGGTGCAATAAGTCGCTGCAGCATACGGTATTTTACCGCGATTTGCGGTTGAAACCTATTGCTGCACGAGCTCTTTTGCACGGGCTCCGACGAGCGGGCCTAGGTGTATTTGAGGCCCATCACCTCGCGCACGTCGCGCATCGTCTCTTCGGCGAGCTTCTGCGCTTTTTCGCAGCCGTCGGCGATAATGCTTCTGACCAGCGTCGGGTCTTCGAGGTAGCGCTGCGCGCGTTGCCGCATCGGCTTGAGTTCGGCCAGCACGGCATCGACCACCGGCTGCTTGCATTCGAGACAGCCGATACCCGCGCTGCGGCAGCCTTTTTGCACCCACTCTTTGCGCTTGTCGTCGGAATAAACCAGGTGCAACTGCCATACGGGGCATTTATCGGGGTCGCCCGGATCGTTACGCTTGACGCGCGCCGGGTCGGTCGGCATGGTGCGNNTCGACATCTTCTGGCCGTCGAGCCCCGGCATTTTCGATGCTTCGGTCAGAAGCGTTTGCGGCTCGGTCAGGATCACTTTGCCACCGCCTTCGAGGTAGCCGAACAGCCGTTCGCGATCACCCAGTGCCAGGTTCTGCGCTTTTTCGAGCAGAGCGTGCGCAGCCTCGAGCGCCCCGGCGTCGCCCTGTTCGAGGAATTTGGTGCGCAACTCGCGATAGAGCTTGGCGCGCTTG
>PLYS01000237.1:0-3098 GCA_003153455.1 Betaproteobacteria bacterium
CGGCCGGCCACACCGTTCGATTCTGCGAGGAATTGCCCATCGGGCGATGCTTGAACGTGGACTTGTTCCGGATTGTCCGCTCCAGGCGCTCGCCGAGTTCGACGCAATCCACGGGCCAGCGATGCGGACTGAGAAATCGACGCGTAATCTCAGGAGCCTTTTCTGGTGCTCCATCGACAATGATGATTCGCGTGATCTGGACCAGTCAGTCAGGCGTGGGATAGCGGTAGTAGAGAGCATTCAGATATCGCGCAACTTCCGCAATGTCTTCATTGCCCCACCCAAGCCCTGAAACTCCCTGCCAGCGGCGTACTTCTGCCTGCAGACTTGCCCGGTCAGTCACGAGTTTCTTTTCCCGCCAATGAACCTGGGCGCTGTGGCAGGCGATGCAATGCGTTGAGTACAACAACTCACCGCGTGTAGCGTCGCGCATTGGCTGTGCGTCGGCGGCAGCGAGATTTCCGGACAACACGAACAACCCGGCGAGTATCGATCTCCTAAGAATGGCGTTTCCCGCAATCGCCGCGATCCGACTCAGCTTATGCCTCGAAACAGGCTTTGTACTCAAAGCCTGTTTCCTCAAGAAGACATAATGTCGACGCGCCATTCATCCCTCACTGCTTGTTCTTACCCCTGGTCCTTGCCGACCTGGTTGCCGATGAGGCCACTGACCGCTGCGCCGCCGACCGCACTGTTGAACGTAACGAATCTTTGGGATATCCGGAGACGCACTTCGCATCCAGGAGCGGGAAGCGTGCCGTATCCGTACCACATACGCCCAGGCAAAACCATCTTCTAGCGGCGTTGCCACAGGAGGATTATGAGCGTCTGCTACCGGATCTGGAGCCCGTTCCATTGCCGGTGCGTTGGACCGTTCACAGCGCCGGCGACCGGGAAAATTACCTTTATTTCCTTACCGCTGGCATCGTTTCCCGGTTTTATGCGACGGAGAACGGGGCGTTGGCAGAATTCGCGGTCAGGGGCAATGAAGGCGTGATCGGTGTCGCATCGTTCCTGGGTGGCAAAAGCACGCCGAGCCAGGCGGTGGTGCTGAGCGCCGGCTACGCTTGTCGGCTGAGAGCGGATCTGCTGAGAAACGAGTTTGAGCACGTGGGCCCGCTGGCGCACTTACTGCTGCGCTACACCCAGGCGCTGATTGCGCAAACCGGGCAGATCGCGGCGTGCAATCGGTATCATTCGATCGAACTGCAACTGTGCCGCTGGATCTTGTCAAGCCTCGACCGGTTGCCGTCGAACGTGCTGAGGATGACGCAGGAACTGATCGCCAATATGCTTGGCGTGCGCCGCGGGGGCGTTGCCGAGGCCGCCGGCAATCTGCAGGCTGCGGGTTTGATCCATTGCAGCCGCGGCAAAATCACCGTGCTGGATCCTCCGAAGATGGAAGCACGCGTCTGCGAGTGTTATGCCGTGGTGAAACGCGAATACGTCCGCCTGCTTCCGCAAATCACCGCGAGCTAGGATTGCTGGCAAAAAAATGCCCCTCAAATTCAATGAAGGGCATTTCAGAATTTCAACACTTAAATTCGGCCGCTCGCCGGAAACCGGAGCGTTTCCTATTTGACCGCTGCTATAGGCTCATCAATTTCGCGGTATGTACGCAAACGCACAGACCGGCTTGATTGCAGAGGCGATAATTACATTAGTGATGGATCGCTGAGGGCATCCGTCTCGGGTCTAGGCAGTTTGCGCTGTTCGTATAAGTTGAATGGCGAAGTAAGGAGTGGCGAAATGAGCATAGGAACGATACTTCTGGTTATCCTAGTGCTGGCGCTGTTGGGCGTGATTCCAACCTGGCCTCACAGCAGGAAATGGGGTTATGGTCCCAGCGGCGGAGTTGGCTTGATTCTCCTGATCGTGTTGATTTTATTATTGATGGGCAGGATATAGCCGTTATTTTTTATCGCGTTGAATGTTGCGCTTACAACAGGAGCAATTTGACATGAACAAGGACCAAGTGAAGGGCGTGGCGAAAGACGTTGTCGGGAAAGTCCAGGAAGAAGCGGGCAAACTGGTTGGAAGCAAGGAACAACAAATCAAGGGGCTTTCAAAACAGATTTCCGGGAAGGTGCAAAAGGGCGTCGGCGATGCCAAGCAGGCTGTTGAGGATTTCAAGAAGAGCTAGTCCGGATGCGTCGTCGCCAATCGGCGACGCGATCAAATGCGCCGAAGCAGACTTCAGGTTGGTTGGCACGATGCAGCGCGAGGCTGCCATGAGTGAGCACGCCAGGAAAGTACTCGAAGCTCGAGGTAATCCGGACATTAAGGATGATCGCATGCTTAACAAAATGAGAACCAAACCGCGGATTTCCGTGACAGTCGATTCCACGACAAGCGCTTGCCTCTTGGGAACAACGAGCCTGATCAAGGACGACGTCTATGATGCTGCCGGCAAGTTTCTGGGCGAGATTGATGAAATCGTACTCGACGTGCACACTGGCTGCGTTCGATATGCCGTGCTTGCGCTTGGAGGGTATCTGGGGTTCGGACAAAAGCGTTTCGCCGTTCCATGGCGTGCATTGACTCCGGACGCCGACTACCGGCGCTGCATCGTCGACGTTACGCTAATGCAGCTTATGGCGGTGCCAGTTCCTCAAGATGACCCCTGGCTGCAGCGAACCGGCCCAACATGGAGCAACCCCAGAGGCACGTCATGAAGGTGCTCTACTGCGTGAAATGCGAAAAACCATTCGAGCTCGGAGTTCCGCAGCTGAGCGGTCAGGTTTGGTACGCGCGCTGTGCAAAGTGCGGTGCGAAACATAAATTACTATCCCGCCTCGGAGTCAGCGACCCCCCATCGTTCGATGTGGATCGCGTCGTGCTCACGCTTCCAGCGCGACCAAACGCAGTCTAGTTGCGCCATGGTTCTCGTCGCGTCTGGCCGGCCTAACGGGCTAAAGTGATAGCCATGAATCAATCGAAAGTTGCCACCGCCCATACCGAAAATTGTGCGAACCGCTTTTGTCCGATGCCCGTCGCGCCTTTTTCCAAGTACAGGGCCCAGGCCCAATCGGGCTCGAACAGGCTGGTGGTAGACGACCAGTAAATGTCCTGCACGTCGGCGAAAGGATGCCCGGACG
>PLYS01000237.1:3106-3301 GCA_003153455.1 Betaproteobacteria bacterium
CCAGAGCAGGCGGGTGAGACGATCCAGTACGCCGGCGCGAATAATTTCGAAGCGTGGCTCAGGCCACGGGGCGCCGTAACGCAATTCGCCGTCCTGACCCGAGCCGATGCATGAACTGACTTTGCCGGCGGCGTCGTAGCACAGGCATTGGCCCGTACGCGGGACAACGCCCAGACCTTCGCCGCGTACCGGCCA
>PLYS01000293.1 GCA_003153455.1 Betaproteobacteria bacterium
ATTCGAACAGGCGGGGGTGATTCCAAAATTCAAACTGGACGATGTCGGCCTTGCCTGCCAGATGCGCCACGTGATCGAGGCTGCCCGCGACAATGACGCGCGCTCCGCTATTTTCGATCAGATCCACGTAGCGGCGGTTACGAGGCTCTTCGAGCAGGACAAACGTCTGATCCACCTCTTTAGGCAAAACACCACTGAGGGCTGATTGAGCTTTGCCGACACCTCCGCCCAAATGCGGAGTGATATGCAAGATTTTCATTCTGCGGCTTCGGTCGTGAACTTGCGATTGTTGCCGCCCGGGGCCTGCACATGCGGATTAACCGGAACCAATTTTTTGAATTTTTCCAGCAGCGGCAGGCGGTGGGCGTCGATGCTGTCAGGCAGGCAGTGACTGAGCTGTCCGCAATTGCCGCAAACGCCATTCTGCCGCCGACGCCCCTCGAGGTGCTGCAGACGTAGCGCGTTCATCCGCTCAGAATTCCAAATCTCCTTCATGGATTGCTGGCGCACATCGCCGATTACAAGCTTGCGGCCCCAATCCAGGAAACNNTCAGCGTTCACCGAATAGCCGTAGAAAATATAAGGGCAGATATCAGTATCACCAATATCTTGCTGGTAAATTCCCTTGCTGATCTTTACGCCGGTGTGCTGCTCAATATCGAACTCCGGCCAGCAGGGGGCGAAGTTCTCAACGAAAATACGGTCGCAATGATCGCCAAATGTGTCGAAGAACTCCTGGCGCTGCGCGTCGGTAATGAGCTCGCCCGGAATCTTGACGACGATTTCGCAAGCGCCCTTATTGTCGTACAGCCATTTGACGTTTTCAACGAATTTCCTGAAGTCAAACTTGAATCCGGTAAATCGCAGATAAGAATCATCGGTCATGCCGTCGACCGAAATATTGATCTTATCGATTCCAGCTTCGAGCACAGGGCCGACGCGATCGGGAGAAAGGAATGTGCCGTTCGTGGTCGTGTCGATATNNGCCGCTTGTTGAGAAACGGCTCGCCGTCCTTGTACATGCGCAGCACTTTGATCGGCTTGTCGAATTCTCCAAGATCATCGACGATCTTCTGGAACACGTCGTATTTCATCACGCCCTGAAAGCGCTCCGTCTCGGCGATCATGTCGCGGTGGCCGGTCGGGCAGAAGCTGCATTTGAAATTGCAGGAACTCGCCGGGTCGGCGAAAACCACAAATGGCGTGGAGATCGGTATGACCGTTTCCAGCGCGGTGCGCCCCTGGAGATTGATTCGCGGTTCTAGCCGAGCTTTCATACGGTTTTCCTGCGGCGAGCGGCGCCAGACCGATATCCTACGGGGTAATGGTTAACGGGGATTAACCACGTTTTGGGCGACCGCAAAGGGGGAGAAGGCGAGCCGCAGATCTAGTTCGCAACGCGCACACCGACGACACAGGGAGGATCGACAAGGTTGTCCGGCCGGGCGCCGAAACGGAGCAAATCGCGGCGGCCGTATTCATCGGCAATCCGCTCTGCAAGTTGCTGCACCGTTACGGGCGCACCGGAGCAGATGTTGACCGGTCCTTGTACCGCGCCGAGCGCGGCCTCCACGATCATTCGGCCGGCTTCACGGACATCTAAATAATCACGAATCTGTTGGCCGCTGCTCAGCTCGGCTGGCTCCCCGGCCATAAGCCTGGCGCGTAGATACGGCACCAGCCGGCCTTCAGCCTCGCCCTCCCCATACAGATAGAACAACCGGCACCAGGCAAACTCGATCCCTTGTTGGGGGAGATACTGCGACAGCGCCATGAAGGCGGCGGCTTTCGCTCCGGCATAGGGCGTCGTCGGCCGCAGCGGCGTTTCAACGGTCAGGTGACCGGCGCTGAGGTCGTATTCAAAGCAAGTGCCGATCCCGACAAAACGCTGAACCTTGGCTCGGCTCGCCCCTTGAGACAGCCGCAGCGTTCCCGCCAGGCAGTCGAGGTTTTTCGGCGATTGAAGATACTGGCCCGGCTCAGCATACCACGCGATGTGGATCACGGTGTCGACACCCTGACAGACATCGCCCCACCACGCGGCGGGTTCAGACCACATATCCGGCGTCGCAATGACGTTCTCGATAGCGGCCGAGCGTGGCACCTGGTCCTGCTTGCCTTCCCTGGTGACAAGACGCGCGCAGCAATTTTGCCTGGCAAGCTCGTGCAGCACTTGGCGGCCGACAAAACCAGTTGCTCCGGTCACCAGGATCAAAGGGGGAGCAGCGGCCATTTGGCGTCCTTGTCCGAAACATCGGAAACAATGCGAGGCCACTCGATGGACAATCTCGGATCGTCAAACCGCAAACCGCCCTCGGACGCAGGCGCGTAAAATGCGCTCACCATATAGAATGTCGTGGCCCCATCGGTCAGCGCCTGGTAGCCGTGCGCAAATCCTTTCGGCACGTACATCATCAATCCATTGTCTTCTGAGAGTTCGGCGCCGAACCTGCGAAGATAGGTCTCCGATCCTTTGCGCATGTCGATGACAACGTCGTAGATTGATCCCTTGATGCAGCGCACGAGCTTAACTTCGGCATGAGGCTCGCGCTGAAAGTGCATTCCGCGTACCGTGCCGGCAAGGGTATTCGTGCTGATGTTCGCCTGCACGAATAAGGTTTCGAGGCCCTCGGCTGCGAATTCTTGCGCGCAAAAGGCGCGTGCGAACATGCCGCGCTCACCTACGCGAGGATCGAGGTGCACCAGGTATCCGCCGGCTAACGATATCGGTGTGAATCTCATGTCATATCTGCGGCGGCAAATTGGTTCAGCGTGCGTTCCTCAAAATCGGAAATATCGGCATGGCACAGCTCCCGCGCATCCGCCCCCTGCTCTTGCGCGCGATACCACGCGATCGTCCAGTTCACGGCTTGCGTCAGCGTCAACGTGGGCGTGACACCGAGCATGGCCTTCGCCTTTGAAATGTCCAAGGTGAGCCAGGCGGATTCGTGTGGGCCTTCGGTGCCATCGCCGTAACGCGCCGCGCCCGCTCTGTACGCAAGGCGCGCCAATTCGACCAGTTCGCGCACGGTTACGGCGTCGCTGATGTCTGGGCCGAAGTTATAGGAGTCCGCCAGCACAGGCCGCTGCCACAGGCTGTGCGCCAAATTCAGGTAGCCAGCCAGCGGCTCCAGGACGTGCTGCCATGGACGAACCGCCTGCGGGCGGCGGACCTCCAGAGCTTGGCCGGCCTGCCAGGCGCGAACCGCATCGGGGATCAAGCGATCTTCCGACCAGTCGCCACCGCCGATCACGTTTCCGGCCCGGGCACTTGCCACAGCGACGCCCTGACCCGCCAAGAAAGAATCCCGATAGCTGGCAATGACGATTTCGCTGGCGGCTTTGCTAGCGCTGTAAGGGTCTTGTCCCCCGAGCGGATCGTCTTCACGGTGGGGCTGCGGCGACGCGTTATTGCGATAGACCTTGTCGGTCGTCACCATCACCGCCACACGTGCGTCGTCGAGGTCACGCAGCGCATCCAGCAGGTGTGCGGTTCCCATCACATTGGTCTCGAATGTTGCCCGCGGCTCCTTGTAACTCGCGCGCACCAGCGGCTGAGCCGCCAAATGGAAAACAATCTCCGGCCGCGCTGCTTGGATGAGCGCGGCGAACGCTGAGGCGTCGCGAATATCGCAAAAACGGCTTTGGCAAACCGTGTCGACCTTGGCCTCGGAGTAAAGGTTGGGCGCGGTCGCCGGGGGCAGGCTGATGCCGGTCACTTGGGCTCCCAATCGATGAAGCCATAGCGTCAGCCACGAGCCCTTAAAACCGGTATGACCCGTGAGCAGGACACGCTTGTCACGCCAGAACGAAGCACTTGTTGCGCGTGTCAATCCCAGATCTTCCATGGCGCCTTCCCGGAAGCCCAAAGCTCTTCCAGCACGGCCTTGTCACGCAGGGTATCCATCGGCTGCCAGAATCCGCGNNAAGCCGCCATTGATCATGCCGCCGTCTCCGCGCGGCTTCTCGATAAACCCCGTCACCGCATCCCCAGCCCGCTCCAGAGCGCCGTAGCGCCCGGGCGGACGCACCGCCGTGATCGTGGCCAGCTTGCCGTGGCTGCGGTGGAATTCAATGGACGAGCGAATGTTCAGATTGCTGACGCCGTCACCATAGGTAAAGCAGAACACCTCTTCATTCTCGATGTGTTCTGCTACGCGTTTGAGCCGTCCACCCGTCAGCGTGTGTTCACCGGTATCGACCAGCGTCACGCGCCNNATCACGAAATCATTGGCGCCATGCGCCGAATAGATTTTCATGATGTGCCAGAGAATCGGCTTGCCGCCGATCTCAATCATTGGTTTCGGTTTCAGATTGCTTTCCTCGGAAATGCGGGTGCCGAGGCCGCCTGCGAGGATGACGACTTTCATAGCATCACGGGCTTAGCTGATTCCAGTTTTGAAACGTCGGCAGCACGCGGGACAGGCTTGCGTTTGTTGAGCGTCGCATCCCAATAATCAAAATAGTCCTGCGCTTTGTCTTTGGAGAAAATTCCGATCACGGCGCTGATTTCCGTCAACATGATGTCAAACGTCACCGTTCCCGCCATGGCCTGCAATTTCGCGCATGACTTTTCCACCTCACCCGCGAAGGACGACCCGAAGGTCAGCCGCTTGTGCCCTTTGAACCGGGCAAACATGGTTGAGAACCAGAGATTGGCAATGGCCTGACGTTGCGCCGGCGGATGGTCCGGAAAGGCGTCGGAATGGAGCGCGAGGACCGCGCCCTCGAACCCGCACAAAAACCAATGCAGTAAGTTGAAGCCCGGGTCCAGTCCCGACGCTGTATAGAAAGTGACGTCGCGCTTCTGTCCGGTTTCGGTGTTCTCCCAGACGCCAAAGTCATAGAGGTAAAAGAGTCTGGGGAGCAGGTGGAATTTTCCGTTGAGCAGATAGAGCAGGCTGAGGATCTGATCGTGAAACGAACAGACGATCGGCAGCCCGTCAATGAAGGCGACGATGCGCTTGACCGCGTCGCGTCGCAGCACGGCGTAGAACAAGACGTTCGGCCCCGCTTCGGTCAGGTATCCGGCCACGCGCGCGGTCACGTCGGCGGAATCGATGGCCTTGTAATTGATGACCACCGAGCCCGCCGCTGCCTCGACGATATAGGGACCGGCGATGCCGACGATGGATGGGTCCTTGGCGATCCGGTCGATGATGCTGGGCATCGCCGCAATGGCCTGATCGAAGCACATGTCGTCGTCGGCCAGCACGAAAACGAATTCGCCTTTCGCCAGCCGCATCGATTCGACAAAGTTCTCGCGCGGGTCGCACGGATCGACCGAAACGATCGTGCAATTGTTGCGCTGAAAATGCTTCAGCGTCTCGCGCTTGTCCACGTTGCCGGAATTGTCGCGGATGATGACTTCGACCTGGGGCCTAGCCCAGGAACAGGCCTGCGCGATGCGGGACAAAGCCAGCAGATCGTGCCGGTGAGTCGGGATGATAATCGAGAGTTGCACGGGGCCTCACTGTCCCTGGATGGCGCGAATACACATCGGATTACCGTGTAAACATCACCGCTGCGTCGCGCAGAAAGCCAATGAGGCCGCGCTTTCTATCGCTGATTCGCAGCATAACTAGAAGGCTATCGCGGCCCCGCGGCCAAGTCGACGGCTGCGCACCGCGGGATATTCTTGGCGCCACGGCTGGGCAGTGGATAAGGGTGATGGCAACACTGGGTGTAGCCGATTCGTTTTCCCTCGCGCGAGACTTAACTTGCCGCACAAGGCCCGATCATTCGCCCGCCTGCCGCGCCCTGACCAGGCGTCTTCGCTGCTGACGGAATTGGCGACCGCGCCGTGCGCGTTTTCGCCGGTCGCCGGCGACAGGCCGCTCGCCCTCTATGGAGCGGGCAAAATGGGCCTGCTGGCGCGCGATTTTCTCAAAATGGCCGGGCGCGATGTCGGCATGGTCATCGACCGCGGCGCTGGCCGGATCGCGGACATCGGCGAATGGTCGGAGGTGAGCCCGGTGGGCCCCGCCGCCGTTCCGGATGAGTTCAAGCGTGCGGTCCGCCTCGCCGTCTGTGTTGTGACGTCTGCCTACGTGCCGATTGAAAGATCGCTTCTGGAGACCGGCTTTATCGATGTCGTGCCGTTCTACGACCTCGCGGAAACCTTTCGCCACCTGCACCCGCTGTCGAACGGCTGGTTTGCGCCGCCCTTGACGGCCCAAGAGCAGGACGAGACCGCCGAAGTTCTCTCGGCTTGGGACGACGACGTTTCGCGCGCGCATCACCTGCAATTTCTCGCATGGCGCAGATTGCGCGAGGAGTGGATATTCGAGCCCGCGCCGCCGCTCACGGGTGACAGCCGCTATTTCATTCCCGAACTGCTTGGCTTGCTTGGCGGCGGCGAAATCTTTCTGGACGGCGGCGCTTACGATGGCTGCGTGACGGAGGATTTTGCGCGACGAAGGTCCGGCGCATTCCGCCAGATCGTCGCCATCGAACCGGACCGGCCGAACCGGGTTCGGCTCGAGGCGGCATTGCGCAGGTCGATGCCGGACGATCCGCGAGTCTCGGTCTGCGACTTCGCGCTGGCCGAGGCCGATGGCGAGGCGCCATTCCACGAAGGTCTCGGCTATGCGTCGCAACTTTCGGCGACCGGCCGGACGCTGGTCAAATGCCGCCCGCTCGACGCGCTCGGCCTGGCGCCGACCTACGTCAAGCTTCACCTCGAAGGCGGCGAACTCGCCGCGCTGAAGGGCGCGCACGAAACGCTGATCGCCAGCCGCCCGTTGATCGCGGCGACCGTCTATCATAATGCCGACGGCATGTGGAAAACCGCGGGCTGGCTGATGGAAACGCTCGCCAACTATCGTTTCCTGTTTCGCATCCATTCCTGGTGCGGTACGGGGGCCGTGATCTACGCCATACCGAATGAGCGGCGCGCGCCATGATCCCGCGCTTTGATACCTTAGATTCCGTTGCCGATGCCGTATTGAAATCCATTCCCGAGGGACTCACCCGGGGTGAGGTTGCCGTGGGCCTTTATGGACTTGGCTTTCTCGGCCGCTGGGTTCTCCCCAGACTAAAAGAGCGCGGTGTCAGACTCGTGTCCTGCTATGACGCCAACGAGTCCTTGAAAAGCACATTGGCCGAAGGCTTGCCCGTCTATGTACCAAGCCAGCTAAAGACGACACCGCCGGAATTCCTGTTCGTCGCCGCCCGCCACGCGGTAAAGCCGGTGTCGACAATGCTATCCGATCTTGGCGTCCCCCACGTGTCATATGATGCTTGGCATGTGGCATCGGATTTCACCGCCTTTCGTCACATTCATGATTGCATTCTGCACGATCATCGGTCCAAAGAGGTGTTGCGCGCTGTCCTGATGAGCATGCTGACTGGAGAAAAGCGCTATTGTTCCGCCGTTTTTGAGAAAGATCAGTATTTCTGCCTGCCGCGATTTTGCGGCTCGGAAAGCGAGGTCTATGTCGATGCAGGAGCATTTGTCGGCGACAGCGCAGAACGGTTTATCTGGACCCATAATGGGACTTTTTCCCAGATATATGCGTTCGAACCTGGTCCCCGCCAATTTGCGGCGTTGAAGGTCCGCACCGGACGGCTAATGGAGGAGTGGGCGCTGGTTCCCGCCAGCATCAAGCTCATCAATGCCGGCCTTGGCGAAACAGACTGTTCCGTTGCTGCGGGAAGCGACAACGGGCAATTGACCAACTTCACGATCCGCAACGATTCTGCCGCAACCAGCATGGCCGTCGACATAGTCAGTCTCGACAGCTTTCTGCGCGGGGACCGTATCACCTTCCTCAAGGCGGACGTGGAAGGCATGGAAATGGCACTTCTGAAGGGCGCCCAATCCACAATTCGAAACCATAAGCCCAAGATAAGCATTTGTGTTTATCACTATCCGACGGACATTCCCGAGGTTACAAATTATCTTGCCCGCTTAGTGCCGGACTACCAATTCGCGCTGCGCCACCATTCACCGCAGTTGATGGAAACCGTTCTTTATTGCTGGGCAGATTGAAGTTGTGNNGAAGACCGCGACTTCATAGGCCTTTCAAATATCTGGGTCCGGGAGTCGATCCGGCACGCCTATGCCCAGAATTTTACCTGGCTTGGGCGGCCGGTCATTCAGACGCCGATGGATCTCTACGCCATCCAGGAACTGGTCTGGGCCTGCCGTCCCGATCTGATCATCGAGACCGGTATTGCGCATGGCGGCTCGCTGGTGATGAGTGCGTCAATGCTGGCGATGCTCGATTATGGCGACGCGGCTGAAGCGGGTGGCGTACTCGATCCGAAGGCCGGACGCCGCAAGGTGGTCGGGGTCGACGTCGACATTCGCGCGCACAACCGCGCCGCCATCGACGCGCATCCGATGCGTCACAAGATCCACACCATTCAAGGCTCGTCCGTCGCGCCGGAGACCATGACCCAGATCGCCGCCAATGCGGACGGTTACGACCGCGTCATGGTCTTTCTCGATTCCAACCATACTCACGAACACGTCCTGGCCGAGCTCGAGCTTTACGCCCCCTATGTCAGCAAGGGCTCGTACTGCGTCGTCTGGGATACCGGCGTCGAAGACTTGCCCGATTACATGAGCGACGACCGCCCCTGGGGCAAAGGCAACAATCCGAAGACCGCTGTCTGGGAATACATGCGGCGTCTTAAAGATGAGGGCCGCCAGGCGCGCGCCGGCGGCGACTTGCATTTCGAATACGATCACACAATCGAGCACAAGATCGCGATCACGGCCGCGCCGGACGGTTTCTTGAAGCGAGTGTAACCGTTCTTGGAGGGGCTTCCCGGTACGTAAAAATGATCCCGGAAAGTGGGACAACCTCCGACTGAACAATCGTCGCTCTCGGTTTGCCGCGCGCTGGAGTTAGCTGCTCACCAATTCCGCATCGCCAGGGAGATAGCGCGCATTGGCTGGGGCAACGAAGCGAGGACGCTCGGTCAGTCCAAAATAATCTGCATGACCTTTCCACGTGCCATTCTTTGCAACGATAGAATTATAAAGGTTCATATTCTCCTTTACCTTCGTAGCGTTGCCGCCGATCTTTTCATAAGCCTTGGCCAGGAAATAATGCGCGAAGGCATGCTCGCGATAGCGCTCGATCACGTCCTCGAAGCAGCGCGCGGCCACCTGATAGTCGCCGATGCGCATGCGGCGATTGTTGACGAAATTGACTTCCAGATTCATCCGATATGAAATCTGGGGCAGGGTTTCGGGATCGAGACCCGGCGCCCGGATAATGTAGGTGCCGAGCTCGTATGCGCCGATCTTCATCTTGTCGGGGATGTACTTGTTCTTGACGCAGATATCGTAAAGCTCGGAGCCGCGAATGGGCGAGGCGAGGCTGAAGCTGCCCCAGTCGAGGCCGACATCCTTGATGAATTGCGCGGTTTCCGTGCGGTCCTGTTCGCGCTCGCCCGGAATACCCATGACGAAGAAGCCCTGAACGAACAGGCCGTGCTTGTGCAGTGTCTCGATCACCGGCGCGACCTTGTTTAGCCGCAGCGGCTTCTTGATGACATTGCGCAGCATGTGTTCGGTGCCGGATTCGATCGCCAGCTGCACGGTATCCATGCCCGCGGCTATCATGAGCCCGGCCATTTCGTCGTCGATATAGGCGGCGGTCAGCCCGTTGGGCGTCTCGACCCTGAGATTATATTTCGCCAGAATTCTGAAAAATTCTTTTG
>PLYS01000139.1 GCA_003153455.1 Betaproteobacteria bacterium
GTCTGCTGCAGCTTGGCCTGCGCCGAGCGCAGGTTCGCGCGCGCCTGCTCGAGCGTCGTCTGCGCCAGCGCGAAATCGCTGCCGGCCGGTCCATTGGTCTCGACCTGGAGGCGCGCAGCGCGCAACTGGCTCTCGGCGACATCCAGGTTGCGCCGCGCGTCATCGAGCTGCGCTTGACCGACGAAGCCGCGTTCCTGCAGCGTCTTGGTCCGGTCGTACGCCTGCCGCGCCTGCAGCGAATTTGCCTGCGCCTGCAGCAGGCCCTGCTCCGCCGCGGGCAGTGCGACTTCGCGCAGCTGGCGCAGTTTCGCTTCGGCCTGGGCCACGCTCGCCTGGGCCTGCGCCAGCGCAGCGCGCTCGTCCGTGTCGTCGAGCTCGATCAGGACCTCGCNNCGCTCGGTGATCACCGCCCCGATCGAAACGCGCTGCGGCGTCATGATGCGGCCGCTCGCGACCACGGTCTGCACCAGGTCGCCGCGCGTCGCCTCATAGGCCTCCACGGGCTTGCCGAAAATCAGGTTGCGCGACGCGAAACCGAGCGCGGCGAGGGCCAACAAAACTATCAACGCCGATTTGAGCCGCCGGCGGCCAAGCGAAGATTGATTGTCGGTCGGATTCATCTGTCAGAACCTCGGGTCCCAGCGACCTGCGGGCATCGGCACTTTCGAGTCCGCAAGCGCTTTTGAACAGCAGTAGTCGAAAGGCCGAACGAAGCTGCTGGATAGTGCAAATACTAGACGCCCCAGGGTTTGCGATGTTGATATAACGCAAAGCGGTTCTGCCCACTTGACCGGTTCTGGTGCCTCCAGGCTGGGCGGGCAACGCCCAGGAATCGAAGTGAGCCCCGGGTGCGTCCGAATCAGCGCCGCTCACTCATGTTCACTCAGGTGCGCAGCCTTCCGCGCCGGGATGCGTGGTGAGCCAGAATGCCGAACAAAATGGCCCGGCCGACGTTCCAGATCGCAAAAGCCGCCGTCGCGAGGACCACGAAGCGGTCGGTTTTTTTTGCGCCGGCTTCCCAGGGCGAGCTGCAAGCCGGTCATGAACAGGATGACACTGAGGACGCTCTGAGGAAACATCTTGAAAACGGTGCCGATGGACGACGATAGAAACAACCCCGCGCCTAGCAGCACGCTGCCGAGAATGATGGACGAGCCGCCCGTGCGGGATGGGTCACCAGCACACCGGGCGAAGTGCCCACCAGAATGATGGACACGAAGTCCTTGACTGCGTCGTAGGGTACGCCAAGGACCGCAGACCGGTGTTTCTTTGCCAAGGAGTTCTTGCTCCCGGCGACCGGCAGCTATTGGCCGGTTTGCGACATGACGGTATTGGTTGGGCGCAGGTCCAGGTTTGTTCCGTGCGGTAGCGAACTTAGCCAGCCGGTCGCGCCTCCGCCCGTGACGACACCTGCACGCGCGAGGCTCCTTCATACGTGGCCGCGGCGCTCGCGTCCCGCACCGGCACATCGGTTGCCATGAGATAACTTGCCAGTCAGAGCTGGAAGCCGATCCACAGCACCAGCCCTTCAACGAAGTCGCGCCACAGACCGGGCGGCTGCGCGTCATAGAGGCAGGCCGCACGGCGTTCAAGGTCGAACCAGGCAGAAAAGCGGGCGATATCGCTGGCGTCATGAAACGCCGCCATGAGTTCGTAATTGAGGAACAGGCTGCGGCTGTCCAGGTTANNGCGATGGTTGGATCGTGCCGGCAACATTAAATCCACTTCCACGCCCCGCCTTGCCGCCAGACACAGCGCCATCAGCAAGGCGTCGTCGAGCAGGACATAGGGCGACACGAGCGCCATGCGCGTGCGTGCGCGGTAGCCCGCGCTGACGAGCAGCGCGTGCACGGTGTCGTCAGACTGGTCAGGGCCCGAGGCGATAATCTGCCCCGCGGCCTCGCCAGGCGCGGCGATGGGGATGGGCTTCGCCTCCGCCTCCACAGCAGCGCCCGTCGCCGGCGGTTCGGCCCCCACCGCGAAGACCCAGTCGCGCTGGAACAGATCGGCTGCCTGCCGAGCGAGTGGGCCTTGCAGATCGAAGCTCAGGTCGCGCCATGCCGCGCAGCCGGACTGCGCTTCGAAATACTCCGCGGCCAGATTGCGCCCGCCGCACCACAGCCGCTCGGCCACGCAGCCAGCGTCGGCCACCGCGA
The DNA here is from genome assembly GCA_003153455.1 of Betaproteobacteria bacterium. Taxonomy (GTDB): domain Bacteria; phylum Pseudomonadota; class Gammaproteobacteria; order Burkholderiales; family SG8-41; genus PALSA-1004. The sequence continues at coordinate 2,157 of PLYS01000139.1, forward strand.
GCTTGCGATGGTTGCGCAGATTCGTGCGACCATGCAGATTGAAGTGCAGCAGGGGCGCAAAGAGCCCGACCCGGACACCCGCGTGCACTAGTGGCGACAGGTCGGGCCACCCGCCCATCATGCGGCCCACCCCGTCGAGCAACAGCCGCACCTGCACCCCGGAGCGTGCCTTGGCGGCCAGATGCGAGATCACCGCCTCGCCGACCGTGTCTCGCCCGAGCATGAAGCTGCACACATCAAGGGTGTGCCGCGCACCGTCGATCAGTTCCAGAAGCGCTCGCAGCGACTCCGAGCCATCGGCGTGGACGCACAAGGCCCGGTATTTCGCGGGGCACGGCTGCCCGAGCGCAGCGGCCACCTCGGCAGGCCAGGCACTCCCAGCGGCGCTATGTGGAATCGTCCGAGCATCCGCGCGTGAACGGCCGGTGCGGGTGAGCTTGCGCGTGCCGAACAGCAGATACAGCGGAAGCGCGGCGTAGGGCAACAGGAACATGAAGAATACCCAGCCGATCGCAGCGGATGGATTCCGGCGTTGCTGCAGCACGTGCGAGGCCACCACATACACGAGCAGGCCGGTGACGGTAAACAGCCCATGCAGCGACAGCCAATGCGAAGGTGTCAGGGCAGGCAACACGTGCGGTGCAGCGAAGGGTGGAGCGTTTCGGTCATGACATCGAGCGCCTTGGATTGCGGGGACGTTTGAACCTGTCCATGGCGAGTTGCTAAATTAGGAGTGCGCCATGGCTATCGGCTTGCCGCTTAACGATGGTCGATTCAGTTTTTGGACACTACGCGTTTGATAACATAGCCTTGCAGGATAATAAGGCATTGTCATATTTCACTTATGTTAATGCCTATTCTCCACCCGTTTTTCGCAGGCTCCAAACGGGGCGCGAATGCCCGCTCCTGGCGTGCGCCGTGAAAAGGCGGTGCTTTCCAGTGGGTGAGAACCCCACCCGGCAACGGCTCCAGCCGGAAGCAACCGGAGCAGCTATGGAGGAGACGAAATGGCTGAAGCCTTCGGATACTCGGGCACCGCCAGACGAAAGAGGCGGCAACAGACAAACCAAACCTACTGCCACCGCGCCACACCTCGACTCTACCGGTAAGCGACTGTCCGCCGATGGTCGCTTTACGACCCAATGCGGTCATAGGGTGTTCCTGAAAGCGGATGTTCAAATTCAAACCGAGTAATTCCCATTTTCATTCTTGGCGGGGCGACCGCTCAAAACGCGATTTCCCGAATCGGGACCATCTCTAAGCCAAGCACCTCGGGATACCGGAGCGCGGAATGGCTACGGTTTGCGCGCTGAGCGCTTGCTGTGGCTTTCGTTCCAGCGGTATCCCATCTCACAGGTGAGATCCGCCTCAGCCAGGCCAAGGAATCGGGCTACCATCGACCGATGCGAGCGCTTGAGGATCGTTCCGCCAAGTTCCCACCCGGTAACCGTGAGCGATCCACTCCAAAGTAGTCGGCAAGCTCCCGTTGGCCCCAGCCCATCTGTCGGCGGCTGTTGCCGAAGCCGCTCTGAAATTGTCTGTCCTTTGGGTAGTGGGTCGTAGCCGAGAAACTCGATGATACGGTGCAGCGTGGACGCCTTCGTGGGCTGGAAGTTACCCCGTTCCCAGTTGATGATGGAATATTGGGAAACCTTCAGAACGCTTGCCAGGGCTTTCTGGGTAAGTTTGAGTAGGAGCCGGCGCTTCTGGATATGGTCCCCAATCGTCTGTGACTCAAAATCAGTTTCCTTTGCTTTCAGTGCCTTAAGCCGAATAGGCACGAATTGCAAAATGGCAACGCGACCCTGCGCATAATGCTTTGCAAAGAACTGCAATCGCCCACGACACTGCAACAGACAACTGGACGAAGCGCGTGATACCTCCAACGTCGTTGCGCGGAGAAATGATCGGCTGTTGATGCGGCGAAGGGTCGCCGCTGTAGTTCGTCTTTGAAGAACGCAATGCCCACCAAATCAGTGGTCAAAGAATGTTTATGCTAAATGCATAGCCCAGTCGGTCTTTCCTGATCCGGCTGTGCACAAAATAGGTTCATAACCTTGTTAACAATCTGCCTTCAGTGTTTACGTCATCGGCGGTGAAATCTAAATTTCGTTTGGGCTGCTCATTTTATTAGCAGTATGGCAACGGTATCTCGTTGCAATCACTCCGCGCATTGATCTCATTGAAGCGAGTGATGACTGAATTCAATCTCATCTCACGAGCTCGTAAGTCGAGATATGCGCATATATCGATGCTTCGTTATGCTCTCATCGTTTGTTGCGCGGCCGCTGCTTAGCGATTCGCTCAACGCGGATACCCTACCGTCTGCGCGAAGGTGACGAACTGCCCGTTCTCGAGTCGCATAGCTTGATTCAGCTTTTCGTGGTCGACAGCTCCGCGGAACACGGTGGCTAGACCTTCCGATGCGCAGAAAAGATATACGTTCTGGCCAGCAAATGCGGCGTCAACCGATCCATAGAGCCGACGTTCCTCGGGCGAGATGTCTTTCATCCTCTCGCCGTGGGCCACGTACACCAGGTTGAGCGGCGCCGTGGCAACGAAGTCCTGGAGCCCCGTCTGCGCGCGGATGTCGGTCTCAAGATGCGAGCGCAGAGCATGCTGCTTTGGGTCGTACAGCCAGACGCCGTCGGCCATCGCCGCATAGACATCGATAACCATGATGTGGCGCCAGTAAGGCGCCGTGCGATCGCCGCTCGGGCGGTTGACGCCATAGGCCGCCCACAACAGGTCGGATAGGACCTGCGGCGGCAGCGCNNAACCAGCGCTGCACCAGCAAGCAACGCGGCATTCGCTTCTCGTCTGTTCATGGTCCTGGCCCTTCACTATTCGTGCATTCTCCGGCGGAGGCGGGAGAGCCCTCGCGGGTCTCGGGTTGCATCAGTCTCCTGTTCATATCCGGCCCGCCGCGCTGAGGATCGTCCTTGTCACCAGCGCCTCGAAAACAGGCAGTTTGTACGCGTTCTTGCTCAAAGGTGCGGCAGCGGCGATGGCGGCGTTCGCCGCGCTACGGGCGGTGTCTTCGGAAATCCGCTTCCCGGCCAGCGCGGATTCTGCACCTTTCGCCCGATGAGGGACGGGTGCCGCGGCACCGAGGACCACCGAGGCGCGTTGACAGATGCCATCCGTGTCCATATCAACAACAGCCGCTACGTCTGCAATTGGCCAATCGAAGGAATCCTGCTCGCCCTGCCGCAGGTGCGCGGAACGAACGCTAGGCTTCGATGGCTGGAGTACCACAGTAGTCAAGATTTCGCCTGGCTTCAGATCGTTCTCACGCTCAATGTCCGCGTCGGATGTCAGGAAGAAAGCCTCTAGCGCCACGACACGCTTGGTTCCCTGAGCACTAACCAGCTCAACCTTGGCATTGAAAGCGACCAGAGCCGTCGCGGCCGTGGAGGGGTGAACGATGGCACACCCGTTGTGGCCGAAGATTGCGTGATACTGGTTCTCGCCGGCAAACGCGAAGCACGCCTCGCCGCCTTTGCGCAAGCAGTGGTGATGAAGCGAGCGGAAATACCAGCAACGCGGCCGCTGCAGCAAATTGCCGCCGATCGTCGCTACCTGCCGGATCTGCGGACTGGCTGATTGTCCTGCGGCCTGTGCCAACGCACTGTAGCGGGCACGGACCAGCGGATGTTCGGCGAGTTGCGCAAGCGTAACCATGGCCCCGATGCGCAACGCTCCGCCCGGCTCTTCGACGATGCGCCCAAGTTCGGGAACACCGCGCAAATTGACCACCAGGCGTGGATTGAGCAACCCTTCCTTCATCAGATCGAGCAAATCGATGCCGCCGGCCTTCAGGATGACGGCACTTGTTCCGGGCTGGCCGCTTTGCGTGAGCATCGCATCTGCGACCGTGAGGGATCCCGCGCGGACCGCTGCGGCAAGGTCGCGGGCGCTCGTCCATTCGAAGCGGTTCACGTGCGCGGGCCCCTGGCGGGAATCCGGCCGAGCGCGGCCAGGATCGTCGCGGGTGTCATCGGCAACTGGCGCACCCGCACGCCGATGGCGTTGTAGACGGCATTGGCGATCGCCGGCGCGGTGGCGATGTTCGACGGCTCGGCGATGCCGTAAGCGTCGGTCGCGCTCGTGCCCTGATAGTTCTCGAGAAGTACGACCTCGATTTCAGGCACTTCACGGGACCGCCCGATCTTGTATTGTTCGAGGTTGGCATTGAGCACGTAGCCAGTGTGCCGATCGAGCACGCGTTCTTCGTACAGCGCATAGGACAGGCCCATCAGCACGCCGCCTTGCACCTGGCTTTCGATCTGCCGGGGGTTCATCGGGCGGCCACAGTCCTGGGCCGCCACGATCCGCTCCACGCGCACGACTCCGGTCTCGACGTCCACCGCCACTTGAGCAAACTGAACACCGCCCAGCGCGTTCCGTGCGGATCCCATGTCGCCCATCCTTTGACCAAAGTCGCCATAGTCGTCCGAGCGGCTCGCCACCGCGCTGATGCGCTCCGTGCGCAGGTATGCAGCCGCCTCGCGAAAACCCATGCCGCGGGCGTTGTCGGCCGTAGCAATGCGTCCACCGCGCGCGACAAGACTTTCCGGCGCCGTGCCGAGCGCCGGCGCCACTGCGTCGAACAGTTGGCGCAGTGCCCGATGTGCCGCGTTGCGGCCCGCCGGCGTGATCGACGCTGTGGTCATGCTGCCATAGGACGGCGGCCCGGCCGGGAAGTCCGTGTCGCCGATACGGACGACAATGTCCTCAGGGCGCAGGCCCAATTCTTCGGCGACCACCTGCGCGAGAACGGTGCCGATACCGGTGCCGATGTCTTGCACGCCGGAGAGCAGCTCGACCGACCCGTCGCGCATGATGCGCACCTCGCAGGACGCGTTGGTATGCACGTTGGCGCCCCAGTAGGATTGCGCCATCCCCATTCCGCGCTTGACAGGGCCGGAATCTGACCCCGGCGCGTGTCGCCGGCTCCAGCCAAAGCGAGCGGCGCCTATACGCCTTTCTTCGCGGCGCACCGCGCTTGGATCGATGCGATCGCGCAGGGCGAGCGAATCCATGGCGAGCTTCTCGGCCAACTCGTCAATCATCTGCTCGAGCGCGTATGCGCCCGGCACGTTGCCCGGCGCGCGCATGGCGCATCCGGGCCCGGCGTTGATAAAGATATCGGACTGTCCGATATCGAAGTTTGCGCAGTTGTAAATCGACTGGGCGAAGTTTCCGACCCCGGCACCAATACCGACCCCGGCCGTTCCATAGGTATCCAGGGCGATGGCACAAAGGGTGCCATCGCGGCGGGCCCCAATGCGCAGCCGCTGTACCGTTGCGGGCCGGTTGCCGCTATCGAGCTGCTCCTCCTCGCGATCGAGCACGAGCCGCACCGGGGCGTGCGCCTTCCGCGACAGGGCCACGGCCGCACGCACATAATTGCCGGCGCCAGACTTGGAGCCAAAGCCTCCGCCCATCGCATCCACGACGACGCGGACACGACTGAGCGGTATTCCGAATGCTTGCGCCAGTTCCCGGCGAATTCCAGCGATGTATTGCGTCGACATGTAAACCGTGAGGCCGTCGGACCGCCAATCCGCCACCACCGCGTGCGTCTCAAGACAGCAATGGGTCTGCACCTGTGTGCGGAATTCGCCTTCGACGACGACGTCCGCTTGCGCGAAGCCTTCGGTCACATTGCCCCTGGAGCCTGCCTTGTTGGGTCCGCGCACATTGCCTTGCTGCGATAACGTCGCACCACTCGCAGCGCCGCCTGCAAAGCTTTCTCCGCGCACAGGATGATCGAACACGCGCGGCGCATCGCTTCTGCGTGCGCTCTCGATGTCGACCACGAATGGCAGCGGCTGATACTCCGCGCGGATCAGGCGCAACGCCGCCTCGGCCGCGGCCGGTGTTGCGGCAGCGACACCCGCAATGACGTCGCCGACATACAGCACGCGCCGCGAACCCGGCCCTGCGGGCGCTCTGCCATCCGCCGGCGCCTCAACTGCGCGGCCCACCGATTCATTGATCGGCAGCACAGCGCGGACGCCTGGATGCCGCTCCGCCGCGCTGACATCGAGTGAGACCAGGCGGGCGTGCGGCAATGGTGATCGCAACAGGCGCGCATTCAGCATTCCCGGCAGCTTCACGTCCACGGTAAAGCGTGTCGCGCCGGTCACTTTGGCGCGGCCATCGACGCGTGGCACCGACTTGCCGATCCAGACAAGACCGGCGTTGGGCGGAAGCGGCGGCGCCTCGTCGACGGACACCTGGCGCTCCACCTCGCCAAGCGCGGCCGGGTCGATGCCGACCGGATATTTCTGCAGGTGAGTGCCGCTTCCCGCCATGGTCAGCCCCTTAAGGCTTTGGCCGCATCGAGTGTTGCCGCGAACACGTGCGGATAGGTGCCGCAGCGGCATAGATGGCCGCTGATCGCTGACTTAACATCTTCCAGAGAAGGATTGCGGTTATTCTCGACGAGGGCCACGCAGCTCATCACGAGCCCCGGCGTACAGAATCCACACTGCACTGCGTCATGTGCGATAAACGCTGACTGAACGGGGTGAAGCTCGTCGTCACGGGCGAGGCCTTCTATCGTCACGACCTTGCGCTCACCGACATCAATGGCGAGCATCATGCAAGAGGCAACGGGAACGCTATCGAGCCAGACGGTGCAGGCAGAGCACGCGCCGCGGTCGCAGCCAATCTTGGTCCCAGTCAGGTTGAGCGGTCCTCGCAAGACTTCGGCGACGGTCGCTTGCGGTTCGATCGCCACCGTTCGTTGCAAGCCATTCACGTTGAGTGAGATCGTGACCAGGTCCGTACCCGTCGCCGTTTCATTCGTCCCTGCCTCGGCGACTGTTCCAGTGGTGCACAATCCAATATCGGGCACCGCAACACCTGTAATTGCCGCGCCCGTTCCTTTGAGGAATTCTCGTCGCGTGATCCCGCCCGTCATGATGTTCTTCGCCATATTCAAATTACTCCGATATTTGGCCGATGATCACCCTAATTTGCGACGTACTTTGATCTCGATCAAAATCCGAATCCGCTCGTCTCATAGATTTCAGTCTTCACTGGAGCCCACGCCAAACCCTCTGGCGCGAAAGTAATCGGCACTTCGCTAATTATCTAGAAAAGCTTACGCAATTTAGCCCACGCCTATGCCCATCGCATCATCTGCCTTCCGACTGCGCAAGCGCACTCGCGGGCGGCGCGGCGTTCGGGTAACGTGGTCTGCCGCGATTTTGTGAACTTGAGTTCCAGCACGTCGACTGTATCCTGCCGCGGATTGGGGATGGCAACGCAATTTAATAATAAACGCAACCGGCATCGCCAGCCCTTGACAAACGTCAAGTCCGAGTGCTTTTGGGCTATTAAAATTACCTTCTGTGGTTATCTGTTGAATCTGCGAACTTGTTGCACCAGAACCAATAGGTTTATCGGATCCGCTTTTTAAGGAGAAAACAGATGAATAAGCTATTAGCAATGGTTACAGGTTTTGCTTTAGCAACGGCGTCAATTCCCGCCATCTCGGCCGATCCGTCGCCGCCGCCCGGCTCGGTTGGCACGTCTCAAGCGCAGCCGTCGAAAGGTGCGCAAGAAGAGAAACATGCTGGGATAAAGCAAGATGTTGCCGAGTGGGAAACGGCGATAAAGGAAAAAGCTCGCGCGATCAATCGGGAAATGCATCAAAAATTAGCGGAGGCAAACAAGGAAATGAAGACGAAGACTGCGCAGATTCGCCAGGAAGCGAAAGAAAAAATCGCCGCACTCAAGAAGGAAATGCATGAAAAGCAAGGGACGGCCCCGAAGGAGGAAAAGGCAAAGAACAAGTAGTCGAAAACACTTTCGCGTGTTGACTTGCTCCTTCGTATGACCCGCAATTGCACACTAGGCTGACCGGTGAGTTCAAAGACAACTTTGTGTTGTTGAAGCACTTGTTGGTATTGCTGCCGGTCAGACTTGAACGCAAATGTGGATCAATTCCGAACACAATTCAACGCACTTCAATCTGCCGCAGGTAGGCCACCCCCTGCTCGGGGGTAAAGGTCTTTCTTGCCAAATAGGGCCGGTCAGGTCACTTGTGCAAAGACAAAATCCAACTCACCAGCCTCTTAGCATCTGCTTCATTAATTTCGACCGCATTTGGCAGCATATCCACCCCGGCCGCTTTGCCCTTCCAGTGGCCCCCGGCGGGACCGGAGCCCGTGCCCTGCAGGACGATCCGAGTCAGCCGGTCCACCGCATCCGTCTGGCCTTTATACTTGTTGGCAATATCTTTCCATGCCGGGCCGTACGGTAGGACTTCTTGTGCCCCCGGTCTCCCCGGCTCAACGCTGTGGCAGATGTAACAGCCGCTGGCCTTAGCCAGCCCGTTCATCTCGTTGTCCCCCTGTTCAGACGCTAATGCAGATTGGCCGATTGCGAACAATAAAATCAATCCGATGGACAGAAAATCCGAGGCGCAGGCAATAAGACGGAGCATGGCGAACCTCCATGAGAAAAGGCTTTGAAAAGCACAGGCATTTGGTTCTGGCGCAACAACTTCGCGGACGTTGGGATTCGACGATTCGTCCGCACCTACAATACTACGCCAACCAAGATTCCAAGCTACCACCGCGCCACATCCCGACCCTACCGGTAAGCGACTGCCGATTCTGGCCGCCGCGACCATCGCTACTAAGACCCTCCTTCAATCTAGTTGACCA
>PLYS01000129.1 GCA_003153455.1 Betaproteobacteria bacterium
GAATCCACAACCGGTCCTTCTGGTATGGGCCGATGTTCATGATGGACGGGAAGCGCTCCGAGCCACCGTCGGGCCGGAAAATGTCGGCGTAAAGGACGGCGCCGTCGCGCAGCGGGATTTTCACGTCCTTTTCGATGATCAGCTTGTAGTCCTTCGGCTGCGATACGTTTTTCGCTTTGTCGATCATTCTTTACCTGTCAGAAGTTTGAGTAGTTGCATGCCACTGAAGACGGCCTGCGCACTCCCTGCAGCACTGCGCTCGCATTGTGCCTAACCCCTTGGAAATCGGTAGGTAATGCAGCTTTCACGCCGAACTTCACCTTCATGGACTCGAGAATGGAGATCCGGTTTGCGTCCGTGATCCCCCTGTTAAAGGAACCGAAGAACGTAAACGGATCGATCTCATCGAGGGGAATTGTGTTCCCCTGCGCGTCCGTGTCGGTCAGCGATGTGATCGGGGTCCCCACCGTCCCCAGACTCTTAAGAAATTGCAACAGCTCCGGCTGACAATTCCGATAGTGCACAAGCTTTTTCGCAAGCTCGTTGTAAAACGCAGGCCAGTCGAAAGAGACCTGAGTTGTGGTTTTTTTCGTCATGTTCTCACCCAAAACGATGAACGTCGATAATGCTGCCGAATGTGCCCATACGCTTTCTCGACTAACTCTTCGGAGGTTAGCGCCTCCATGCCTTAGCCGGCTGGCAGGTGCTGGCGACTATCGACTTCGTCCTTCACTCGTCACCAGCAATCGTCATTTCTTCTCGGCTGTCCGGCAGCGGCCCGATCATCTAGAACCGTGAAGAACGAGTGCACGAAGTCGCGGGAGTCCGCGACCGCAACGGAGTGCAGGTCGAAGATATTCATGGCATCGCTGCCGGCCAAGGCGAAAGGCCGCTTGCCAGGGTGCCGCGCCACAGCTCCCTGTCGTAGGTTGCGAGGGTGACCGCTTCGCCGAGCATCTCGCGCCAGAAAAGCGCCGTAGCGAGGTGCACTGCGTCGTAGCCGCGCAAACCATGCTCCCACGCGAGCGTGCCGGCACGAGCGGCGAGCGGTTCGCCAAATTGAAGCCGGACCAGGTGCTCCCACTCGGCGTTGAAGGCCTTGAGCGCCGTCAATGCCGCCTCGCTGGTGACAAGCCGGACACGCGCCGCCTTCGCAAGCGCCGCGGCGACCTCGGCGCGACTGGCCACCGCCGTGCCCAGCGCCTGCGCCTCGCTGATGAGCGACGCGACCTCCACAGATCCAGCTTCGGCGACGTAGCGCTTCACCAGCGCGCTCGCGTCGAGATAGACGATCACTCGCGGTCTTTCAGCAGCCGGGCCGCGACGCTGCCGCGCCTACGCACCTTCGCCACCGGCGCTCGCGAACGAAGCTTGCGACCGCTCCACTGCGCTTGCCCGTTCTCGCGCATCACCGTGAGGCGCTGGTCCAGATCCTGCCCAATCGGCACGATGCGCCCGATCGGCAAGCCCCGGTCGGTGATGATCACCGACTTGCCCTTCCGGGTCAGGCGCAGGTAGTGGCTCAGCCGGCTCTTCAATTCGCGAATGCTGACGAGTGATTGGGCCATATCCGTCTCCTTGGCATCGTTTCAAACGTAGTCACGTTATAGCACCTTGTAGTCGCGACAACGTCAGTCGGGTTGCAGCGCGCCGGTTCGGATGAGCGCGGTCATTGCGTCCGCCTGGGACTTGATGAATTTTCCGAACTGTTCTGGCGTGCCGCCTTCAACGTCGAGGCCGAGCTGGTCGAACCGCTGCTTGACCTCGGGCAGGCGCAGCACGCGGTTCACTTCGCGGTTGAGCTTGTCGATGCCGGGATTCGCTTTCGCGTAAGCGATAAGCTCCTTCATGTCGTTGGGCGGAAACTTCAGATTGGCCACCGCAATAAGCGGCGCAGAACCGATATAGACGATCGGCGCGAAGTCGCCGAACGTGTAAGGCGGTTTTTTCCGCAAGAGTATGTTGTTCAGGCTGGGGCCGGGATTGGTGACCATCAACGTGTAGCCGTCGGGCTCGGCACGGGCGACCGTCTCCGCGCCGAGCGCCCCGCCGGCGCCCCCCCGGTTGTCGACGATAAACTGCTGGCTCCACGCCTCGGAAAGTTTCTGTCCCAGCAGGCGCGCGATGAGGTCGGTGGAGGCGCCGGGCGCGAACGGAACAACCACCCGGACGGGCTTGTTGGGATAACTGCCCGCAAGATTCTGCGCCCAGGCAATCTGCGGCAGCGCTGCCAGCAGAATGAACGTTAAGTATCCAGGGGTGAGGGGCTGGGCGACGTCAACCATTTGGGCAAAACCCGGTAGCTCCGATTAGATTCTATCCATTATCGCCAGTTGGAGCCAATCCTTACGCAAAAGCTGGTGTTCAAAGGAATGTCGGCGCCGCCCAAGCGATGGCCAATGATTGTGTAACAGCACACACGTCATATTGGATGGCGCTAAGCGCGGGCGTGTCTTTGTAAGTTTTTGTAAATTCCTTAACGCGACGCAACCTAATCCCTATAATACGGTCTTGCTTGTAGCTGCGGCGTCGACTTTCATGGGACTTTCAATGCATAGCAAATTGCAATGGCCAGGTTTAGTAACGCTCGGCATGTGCCTGGGCGTCATGATTTCTCTCAACTTTTCGGCCGGTGCCCAGAATGAAGCGCCCGGGCCGCTGCCGATCGAAGAACTGCGCGCGTTTACCGAAGTCTTCGCTCGCATCAAGCACGATTACGTCGAACCGGTTGACGACAAAAAACTCATTACCGACGCCATCGCGGGTATGGTGGCCGGGCTCGATCCGCATTCGGCTTATCTCCAACGTGATGAGCTCCGCGATATGCAGGTGGGCACGCGAGGCGAATTCGGCGGTCTGGGCATCGAAGTGGGCATGGAAGAGGGTGTCATCAAAATCATCTCCCCCATCGATGATTCGCCGGCATCACGTGCCGGCGTGAAAGCCGGTGACCTTATCGTCAAGATTGACGATACCCTGGTCAAAGGCATGACGATAAACGATGCCGTTAAGCGCATGCGCGGCAAGCCCGACACCAAGATCGCGCTTACCATCGTTCGCAAAGGCGAGAACAAACCTCTCGTCCTTACCCTGACGCGCGCTGTGATCAAGGTCCAGAGCGTGAAATCGAAGCTGCTCGAGCCGGGTTACGCCTATTTCCGCGTCACGCAGTTCCAGGAACACACCGGCGAGACACTCGCCACCGCGATCCAGACCCTGTTCCAGCAGAACCAGGGACCGATGAAAGGCATTGTGCTCGATCTGCGCAACGACCCGGGCGGGCTGCTTAACGGCGCGGTCGCGGTATCGGCTGCGTTTCTGCCGAAAAATTCGCTCGTGGTCTACACCGACGGGCGCACCGAGACTGCAAAAATGCGCCTCAACGCGAGCCCCGATGACTACCTAGCAGGCAGCGACACGCAAGACTATCTCTCCAAACTGCCGACTGAAATCAAGAGCGTGCCTATGGTGGTGCTGGTCAACCAGGGCTCGGCGTCAGCATCTGAAATCGTCGCGGGCGCATTGCAGGACCACAAGCGCGCGGTAATCATGGGTTCCCAGACCTTCGGCAAAGCATCGGTGCAGACGATTTTGCCGCTCGGCGGCGATACGGCGCTCAAGCTCACGACCGCCCGTTACTACACGCCCAATGGCCGTTCGATTCAGCTTACGGGTATCATCCCCGATATCGCGCTTGACGATGGCACCGGCAGCGATGCCAGCCTCAGGTTCCGCGAAGCCGACCTTACCAATCACCTCACCAACGATCGCGGCGCAGACAAGGCGCCGGTGGCGGCCGCGCCAGCCGGCAGCGCATTTAATTTCACGCCGACACCGCGTGCAAAAGACATCGACGAAAAAGATCTCAGACCCGCGCCCGGCGAAGTCGTGGCGAAAAA
>PLYS01000581.1 GCA_003153455.1 Betaproteobacteria bacterium
GGTGATGATTTTTTCTGCACGAATCCCGAGCGCATTCGGCAGCGTGTCGGTCAAGCGGCCGGCAACGCCTTGTTGTGGAAGGTCAACCAGATCGGTACGCTGTCCGAGGCGCTGGATGCCGCCACCATCGCCTATCGCAACGGCTATGCCGTGATGGTCTCGGAGCGGTCCGGAGAGACCGAGGATTCGATCATCGCCGACCTGGTCGTGGGCCTCAATGCGGGTCAGATCAAGACCGGGGCACCGGTCCGTGGCGAACGTACTTCAAAGTACAACCGCCTGCTCGGCATCGAACGCGAGCTCGGCAGTCTGGCGCGCTATGCCGGACATAACTACCGCATCTGTTTCTGAAGCGGGAATCATGAGCGTAGCGTTCCCCGAAATCCTCGTTTTCTGCCCGGAGCCTGAACAGGCAGAGCGTTACCGGGAGCTGATTCTTGCACGTCATCCGGGCGCCCCTGTTGTGAGCGCATCCAGTGCGCAACAGGCTGAGCCTTACATTGACCGGGCGGAAATTTTGCTCGGCTGGAAGGTTCCCGCTGCGCTGTTGCGGCGCGCTACGCGCTTGCGCTGGATGCAGAAAACCGGCGCGGGTGTCGAAGATTTGGTGCTGGGGAATGCGCTGCCGGAACACGTGCGGCTGACGCGCTGTGATGGCGTACTGCTGGCGCCGCGCATGATCGAGTATGTGCTGGGCGCTATCTACGCACGGACGCAGAAATTTCACCTTGCCTGGACGCAGCAAGGAGAGCGCGTCTGGCAGCCCTATATGGTCGATCGCGCTGAGGGCAGTGTACTCGGCGTTGCCGGGCTGGGCGACATCGGCGGAGCGATTGCGCGCCGCGCCGTCGCCAATGGATTCAAGGTGATCGGCTGGCGGCGTTCACCTCAGGCCGAACCGGATCTTGATCGGGTGTTTGTCGGGCTCGAGCAACTGAAGGCATTCGTGGCGCTGTGTGATTACCTGGTGCTCGTGTTACCGCTCACCAATGCGACGCGGGACATGTTCGACGCGGACATTCTGAGTGCAGCGAAGCAGGGTTGCTTTCTGATCAATGTCGGTCGCGGCGGGGTGATCGTCGAACCGGCACTGGTGAATGCATTGCGTTCTGGAGCGCTGGGCGGAGCCATGCTGGACGTTTACGCCGAGGAGCCTGTGCCCACGGACCACGCCTTCTGGACCTTGCCGAATCTTTACATGACACCTCACGTCTCGGGTCCTATCGTGCCCGACGACGTCGCGTCTTTTTTTCTCGACAACCTCGATCTTTACCGCAACGGTCTTCCGCTATTGCGCGAAGTCGACCGTGCGAGCGGCTATTGAGTCCAGGATAATCTCCGATGCCTTATGTCCAGAATGCGGCGGCCTTGACGGCCCATGGCGATGTGGAATTGCGCCGGATCGCACTCGGCATCATCGAGCATGCCCTCGCCGCCACGGACTCATATCCCCTTGCGAAGCAGCAACTCGAGTTCGATGGACGAATCTTGCGCATAGGCGGTGAGCCGTTGGAGATGAATGGCGCAGCCAGAGTCCATTTTCTCGGCGCCGGCAAGGCATCGTTCGGCATTGCCCGCGCTGTTGAGGAAGCGCTGGGCGATGCGCTCAGCAGTGGTCTGGTCATCTGCAAGCACGGCCAGCAGGGCACGCTCGAGCGCATCAAGGTCCGGCTGGCGAGCCACCCGGTCCCCGATGAGGCGGGAATGCAGGCCGCCGACGAAGCACTGACCCTGGCCCGTGCGGTGCGGCCCGGCGATATTCTGATCTGTGGATTTACGGGGGGAAGTTCATCGCTGATGCCGCTGCCAGTTGCCGGCCTGACGCTCGAAGACAAACAGAAAATGACCCGGCTGCTGCTCTCCTGCGGCGCGAATATTGTCGAGATCAATGCCGTCCGCAAACACCTGTCCCGGATCAAGGGCGGGCAACTCGCAGCAGCGACGCCAGCAGACGTGACCCTCATCAACCTGACGGTTTCCGATGTGATTGGCAACGCCCTCGATTACATTACCGACCCCGGCGTTGCGGACAGTTCGACCTTGGCCGATGCGCGTGCAACGCTGGACAAATATGCCTTGTGGGACAAGGCCCCGCCCGCCGTTGCCAGCTACCTGAAGGAAGGAGGGCGCGCGTTCGAGACCCCCAAGGATCTGGCTCCAAGGCGCGTGCGCAACATCGTGCTGACCGATGGCATGTGCCTGTGCACGGCCGCAGCCGAGAAAGCGCGCAGTGACGGATTTCAGCCTTTAATTCTGTCGACTGCGCTGGAAGGCGAGAGCCGTGAAATCGGCGGCGTTTTTGCCGCGGTGGCGCGGGAAGTGTTGGCCTCGGGTCATCCGCTCAAGCCTCCTTGCGCCATCATCGGCGGCGGTGAAACCGTGGTCAATCTCGATTCCTGGCGGGCGGAAGGCGGACCGAATCAGGAGTTTGCACTGAGCGCTGCGTTGTTGCTGGACGGCGCGGCACGAGCCGTTGTCGTCGGACTCGACAGTGACGGTACCGATGGCCCGACCGACTATGCAGGCGGGATGGTCGATGACCAGAGCGCGGCCTGCGCGCGCACGATCGGCCTGAATCTGTCGGAGCTGTTGCGCAGTCATCAGTCCACGGAAGCACTTGTCGGCCTCGGGGATGTGATCCTTACTGGGGCAACCGGCACCAATGTGAATGACTTGAAGTTGCTGCTGGTCGCCGGACCCTGAGGCGATCCGCAGCACGGCAGTGCAGGCTTACGGCGCGCGAATTTTCATCAATAGAATGAACAGCGCCAGAATGAGCGTGATGACTATGGCGATGATGATCGGCCACCGGACCCGATGTTCACCAGTCAGCGCCGACGAATTGTGGCGCTTGCCGCCCAATACCGTTTGCCTGCGATATTGCATCACAGTCGAAAATCGGTTGCGGTTGGCATAAACATACAAATTCAGGGTTCAGAGTTGTGCCGCAGGCCGCCTGCCGGTCGCGCTTAACAGTCAACTCTGAACTTGCCACCGCCGGCTTTCTGCGATAATCGCGCATCGGGATCGAAGATACTCATTTTTCTGCGTGACTTCCGTGGCTACTACTGGTTTTGAATGATGCGAGTCGGTCTGTTCGTGACTTGTCTGGTCGATCTGATGCGGCCGAGCATAGGCTTTGCAGCGCTCAGGTTGCTCGAGGCCGCCGGCTGCGAGGTCGTGGTGCCGCCGACGCAGACGTGCTGCGGCCAGCCCGGCTACAACTCGGGCGACCGCGCTTCGGCGCTCGCGCTTGCGCGCAAGGTCGTCGCCGAGTTCGACGGGTGCGATTACGTCGTTGCGCCCTCGGGCTCCTGCGCTGGCATGATCCGCACGCATTATCCTGACTTATTTTCGGCTCAGCCGGCCGAACTCGCGCGCGTCAAACGCATGTGCGACAAGACCTACGAGCTCACCGATTTTCTGCTGAATATCGCCAAGTTCGATCGTATCTCCGCATCGTTCAATGGCACAGTGACCTACCACGATTCATGCTCCGGACTGCGCGAGATGGGCGTCAAAGCGCAGCCGCGCACGCTGCTTGCCAAGGTCGCCGGGCTGAAGCTGAAGGAAATGAGCGAGGCCGAAACCTGCTGCGGTTTCGGCGGCACCTTCTCGGTCAAGTTCGGCGAGATCTCGACGCGGCTCGCCGACAACAAGTGCGAGCACGCGCTCGCGACCGGCGCCGACGCCGTCGTGCTCGGCGATCTCGGGTGCATGCTCAACATCGAGGGCCGTCTGCGCCGCCGCGGTGACCTGAAAACAAAGGTGCTCCACGTGGCTGAAGTGCTCGCGGGACAAACGGACTGAATGAAACCACAGATGGACACAGATAAAAACAGCAATTTCCAGAATGCTACGTCTGCGTTTATCTGTGTCCGTCTGTGGTTTCGTAACGCAACTTTCACGCATTCAGGAAAAGCGGAATGAAGATTGCGGTAATGGGCTCGGGCGGTGTTGGCGGCTACTTTGGCGCGCGGCTCGCACAGGCAGGCTGCGAAGTGGCGTTCATTGCGCGCGGCGCGCATCTGGCCGCAATGCGGGAACATGGGCTGATAGTCGAAAGCCAGCTCGGCGACATCCGCCTGCCCAAGGTGCGGGTGACGGATGATCCGGGCACGCTGGAGCCGGTCGATCTTGTGCTCTTTTCAGTGAAGCTGTGGGATACCGAGGTCGCAGCCGGATCGATCGCGCCGCTCATCGGGCCAGACACCGGCATCGTATCGTTCCAGAACGGCGTGCAGAAAGACGACATCCTGCGGCGCATGTTCGGCGACAAGGCAGTGATGGGGGGCGTCGGCTACATCGCCACCAAGATTGGGCAGCCCGGCGTGATCAAGCACACCGGCGCCATGCAAAGGCTGGTGTTCGGCGAGTACGACGGCAGGCGCTCGGTGCGCGCCGAGGCCTTGCTGGATGCGTGCAAACGCGGCGGTATCAATGCCGAACTCAGCGGCGATATCCGCCGCGAAATCTGGGAAAAGTTTGTGTTTCTGGTCGGCCTGTCAGCAACGACTGCGACCATGCGTCTGCCGATCGGGCCGATCCGCGCAAATGCACAAACGCGCGCATTCCTGTTCGATATCATGCAGGAAGTGGTCGCCGTCGGCCGGGCACACAGTGTGGCGCTGGCCGCGGACTACGCGGAGAAACGCCTCGCGTTTTGCGATGGCCTGCCGGCGGACATGACATCGTCCATGCACCACGATCTTGGGGGGGGCAAGCCGCTCGAGTTGGCGTGGTTGAGCGGCGGCGTCGTGGAACTGGGCAAAGCCGCAGGGGTGCCGACGCCTGCCAATCGCGCCGTAAACGATATCCTGGCGCTTCACGCCCGAGGAGTTTGTCGGACTTAGCCCCGACAAACTCCTAATGCAAAACCGGCGCCAATAGAATTGCAGAAGAGGATAACAGATATGCGAATCTACCCGCGCTTTTCCCCATATTTGACCGCTTTGAGTGAGTTAATTATGAATGATCAGCCGGTTTTGCTTTTGGCAGCCTGTACGGACTGCTAAGTCAGACAGGCTGCTAGGGCGAAAGGCGATCTGACATGGCGACACCGGTTCTTACCATCCGCTCTATGCGCGCCGTCGGCGTCAAGGTGCCGATGGCGCGACCCCTCGACACCAGCGCCGCAACTGTGCGCGCCGCGCCGCTGCTGCTCATCGACCTTGAAACCGAGGAAGGCGTCACCGGCCGGTCGTACTTGTTCTGTTACGTACCGTCCGCCGCTCCCGCCATCGCGCACGTGCTGGAAGAGGTGCTGCAGGCAGTCAAAGGCGATCGTGTCGCCCCGCTCGAAATCGGGGCAAAGCTCGTGCGCCGCTACACGCTGATCGGCGTGCAGGGCATCGTGCGCATGGCGCTGGCCGGGCTCGACGTCGCCTGCTGGGATGCACTTGCCATCGCCGCAGGGATGCCGCTTGCGGCTTTTCTCGGAGGCGTGCCGAAAGCAGTTCATGCTTACAACAGTAACGGCCTCGGCCTGATGCCGCCCGAGGCCTTGGCGGACGAGGCGATTGCGCTGCTCGCAGGCGGCTTTCGCGCAGTGAAGCTGCGGCTCGGTTATCCGACCCTGGCAGCCGATCTTGCCGCAGTGCGCACCGTGCGGCGGTGCCTGCCGGACGGCGTCGCGCTCATGGTCGACTTCAACCAGGCGTTAAGCCGCACGGAGGCGATACGGCGCGGGCGGGCGTTGGACGGTGAGGGCGTCTACTGGATCGAAGAGCCGATTCGGCACGATGACTATGCAGGCTGTGCCGCGGTCGCGCGCGAACTCGCTACCCCGGTGCAGATCGGAGAAAATTTTTCAGGCCCGCAGGTGATGGCCACCGTGCTCGCGGCGCGCGCTTGTGACTATGTCATGCCCGATCTCGAACGTATCGGCGGCGTGAGCGGCTGGCAGCGCGCGGCCAGTCTGGCGGCTGCTGCGGGAATTGAGATGTCGTCGCACCTTTTTCCGGAGATCAGCGCGCATTTGCTGGCGGTAACACCGACCGCACATTGGCTCGAATACGTCGATTGGGCAAGCCCGATTCTCGCCGCGCCATTGCGCATAGTCGAAGGCGCTGCTGTCGTGCCGGACCGGCCGGGCAACGGCCTTGCCTGGAGCGACGATGCGGTTGCGCATTACAGGATGTTGTAAACACTAGGGATTTTCCATGCAAGTAGCTTCGATGCACTTCAAAGCGCGGATTGGCGAGAAACTCGCCGACCGGAAGCTGCAGGCCGCGTTGCGCAAGCTGCAGACTAACTTCGTCAGGGGCCGCGCCGACCGCGTGCTCGAGCTCGACAATTTCGAGGAGATTCGCAGCGCGGCGGCGGCGATCCGCGACCGTGCGCTCAACAATCTCGATGTTTATCTCGAGGAGTTCGAGCGCAATGCCACGGCGCGCGGCGCAATTGTGCATTGGGCCGAGACCGCCGCGGATGTCAATCGCATCGTGTGCGAGCTCGCCGCCAGTTACAAGGTGCGCAAGGTCGCAAAGTCGAAGTCGATGGTGAGCGAGGAGTGCAGCCTTAACGACGCGCTCGAGGCCGCAGGCATCGAAGTAATCGAGACCGACCTCGGCGAATATATCCTGCAGCTCGCGCACGAGCCGCCATCACACATCGTCGCGCCGGTGGTGCACAAGAGCAAGGACGAGGTTTCCGACCTGTTCCACGCAAAACACGCGAAGCCGCGCAAGACCGGCATCGCCGAGCTGTGCCGCGAGGCGCGTGAGATGCTGCGGCCGCATTTCCTGTCCGCCGGGATGGGGATATCGGGCGCGAATTTCATCATCGCCGAAACCGGCTCGACGCTGATTGTCACCAACGAAGGCAACGGCCGCATGGTGACGACGCTGCCGCGGGTGCACGTCGCGATCACCGGCATCGAGAAAGTGGTGCCGACGCTGGAAGACGTGACGACGCTGCTGCGTCTGCTGCCGCGTCACGGCACCGGGCAGTCGGTCACCAACTACATCTCGGTTACCACCGGCGTTGCGCAGCCGGGCGAGGAGGGCCCCGAGCACTTCCACATCATTCTGCTCGATGGCGGGCGCACCAAACTGATCGGAAGCGACATGCAGGCGATGCTGCGCTGCATCCGCTGCGGCGCATGCATGAACCATTGCCCGGTGTACCAGAATATCGGCGGTCACGCCTACGGCTGGGTATATCCGGGACCGATGGGTGCTATCCTGACGCCGACTTATGTCGGGCTCGAGAACGCGCTCGATCTGCCGCAGGCGTCGACCTTCTGCAACCAGTGCGGCGTGGTGTGTCCGGTCAAGATTCCACTGCCGGACCTGATGCGCAAGCTCAGGGAAAAGCAGTTCGAGCGCGGGCTGCGGCCTTGGCACGAACGTCTCGGGCTGGGCGTCTGGAGCTGGGCGGCGCAACGGCCTGCGATGTATGCTCTAGTGTCGAAAATCGGTGTCAGAATGCTCAGGTGGGTGGGCGGTGCGGAAAAACTGATTCATCATCTGCCGTTCGGCAGTGGCTGGACGGCGGGCCGCGACATGCCGGCGCCGCAGGGAGAAACCTTTCGCGAAATATACGCACGGCAAAGGCGACAGAGCTGAACCGCAAAGGACGCGAAGGACGCAAAGGAAAGGCGAGTAAAATCCAGGAATACGAGATACGAAACCGCTTGGACCCCGGCGTACGCCGGGGTGACGAAAAACCGGGTGACGAGTCGATTTTCAACAAACTGTTAGATTAAGGATTTGAGATGAATAAACCAGTAGAAATGCAGAATGTCCAGACCATGCCATTGTGGATCGGCGGCAAACATAAACAGGCGACGAGCACGCGCGCCGGCGAAATCATCAATCCGGCGACCGGACGCGTGATCGGGCGCGTGCCGTTCTGCAATGCGGCGGATATCGACGCTGCGGTGCAATCGGCGCAGCGCGCATTTCCGGCGTGGCGCGACTCACCACCGCTGCGCAGAGCCCGCGTTCTGATGCGCTTTCGCGAACTGCTCGATCAGAACAAGGACCAACTCGCGGCGCTTATCACCGCGGAGCACGGCAAGACGCTCGCGGATGCGGGCGGCTCGGTGCAACGCGGCATCGAGGTGGTCGAATTCGCGATGGGGATACCGCATCTGGTCAAGGGCGAACATAGCGAGGAAGTCGGCACCGGTGTCGACACTCATTCGCTGCGCCAGCCGCTCGGCGTGTGCGCTGGTATCACGCCGTTCAACTTTCCGATAATGGTGCCCCTGTGGATGTTCCCGGTGGCTCTCGCGTGCGGCAACACGTTCGTGCTGAAGCCCTCCGAGAAGGTGCCCTCGGCGTCGATGCGCATGGCGGAACTCCTGAAGCAGGCCGGACTTCCCGACGGCGTGTTCAACGTCGTGCACGGCGACAAGGAGGCGGTCGATGCGTTGCTCAATCATCCTGGCGTAAAGGCGATCTCGTTTGTGGGCTCCACGCCGATTGCGAAGTATATCTACGAGACCGCGTCGAAAAGCGGTAAGCGTGTGCAGGCGCTCGGTGGCGCCAAGAACCATGCGGTGGTGCTGCCCGATGCCGATACCGAGTTCGCCGCCGATGCGCTGATGGGTGCCGCCTATGGTTCCGCGGGCGAGCGCTGCATGTCGATATCGGCGGTGGTCGCGGTTGGTTCGTCCGCCGACCCGCTGGTCGCGAAGCTCAAGGAGAAAGCGTCCAAGCTCAAGATCGGTCCCGGCGACGGCAAGGATATGGACATGGGGCCGCTGATCACCCGCGCGCACCGCGATAAGGTCGCGGGTTATGTCGACAAAGGCGTTGCCGAAGGCGCCAAACTGGTGCTCGACGGCAGGGGATTGAAGGTCACCGAATACCAGGACGGTAATTTCCTCGGCGCGTCGCTGTTCGATCACGTCAAGACCGATATGACGATTTACAAGGATGAGATCTTCGGCCCGGTACTGTGCGTGCTGCGCGTCGATACTCTGGACGACGCGATCCGCATGATCAACGCCAATCCGTACGCGAACGGCACGGCGGTGTTTACGCGCTCAGGGGGCGCTGCGCGCAAGTTTGAGCGCGAGATCGAGGTCGGCATGGTTGGCATCAACGTGCCAATCCCGGTGCCGATCGCGTTCTTTTCGTTCGGCGGCTGGCGTAATTCCTTGTTTGGCGATCAACACGTGCACGGCATGGAAGGCGTGCGCTTCTATACGCGCGGCAAAGTGGTCACCTCGCGCTGGCCTGACGCCAATGCGCTGCCGACGGGCCTCAATATGCCGACACTTGGGTGATGCGGTCAAGGGTCAAGGGTCAAGGGTGAAGGTTGAAGC
>PLYS01000441.1 GCA_003153455.1 Betaproteobacteria bacterium
TGGCCGCCGGATTCGCGAGCGTGCCGTTGCGCCCGACGAACTCGGCGCGGTCGCCGCTGAAGGTCCGGGTCATATTGTCAACATCGAAGAATGCGATCCGATCGGCGAACTCGGTGTTGTAAGCGTTGCGTGCGTAGAACGCGCCGCTGAGCGGATCGATTTCAGTAATCACGTGCATGGCCGATTTCGGCCGCAGGTCGCCCAGCACCCACTCCACGTAGCCGGTGGCGGAGAGCCGGCGCGCGCGGCCTGACTCGTTGCGCACTTTCAATACCGAGAACTTGACCGCTGCCTCCAGGTCCACGTAAACCCACAGCTCCGAGCCGATGCCGCCCTCGGTGTGCTCGAAGACGCTGTAGCCGAACCCGTGCCGGCTGACGTAAGGTGTCGCTCCGCGGCAGGGCAGCGGCGTGGGGGACCAGAAGTGCCCGCTCTCTTCGTCACGCAGGTAACAGGCTTCTCCGCTCGCATCGCTCACTGGGTCGTTGTACCAGGGCGTGAGGCGGAACTCGTGGGCATTCTCGCTCCACGTATAGGCCAATCCGTTCTCGGAAATGACGGTTCCAAAGTGCGGATTCGCCAGCACATTCACCCAGGGTGCCGGCGTCACTTCCCCGTGAGCAGTCGTGATGACGTACTCGCTCCCATCAGGGGTGAATCCTCCCAGTCCGTTGAAGAGGATCAGATTGCGACGCGGCAACTCAGGGGCAGCCGGGAGTTCGGGACGGTAGGTTCTGGTTGGCACCAAGCGCGAGACTCGCTTCTCGGTAAAGCCGCGACGGTTGATCTGTTCTGCCCGCGAAACTCGCTTCTCGATAAAGCCGCGACGGTTGATCTGTTCCGCCAGCGCTCCACGACTGTCGGTGATGATGGCACGCGCGACCGATTGGAGCAGAATGCGGTCCTCGTCCGATATCTGCTCAGCCCGCCGCACGAAGATTCCGCCGGGCCGATCCATCACGTGTGCCTCGAGGCCCACGGCAATCAGCCCCATGATTTGATCCTGGAGGAGTTGCCGGTAACCGGCGTGATCTTCGTTCCAGATCACCAGGTCCACGGCCAGTCCCTTCAAGCGCCAGTACGCGTGGGCCTGTACGAGTTGGCGTACCAGATCGATATTCGCCAGGTCTCCGATCTGCAGCAGCACGATCGGCAAATCGCCGGAAATTGAGTAGCCCCATAGACCGGATTGCCCGCGGCGGTTCTTGATGAGAACGGCTGCGTCGGCGCGCAGCGAGGAATTGGCGTAAATGACGGAACTGGCAAGGCGTCCATAGAGTTGCGCGTCGGCCTCGGTGGCATTGATCTGCCGCAGGGTCACCTGACTATGTGTCCACGTCAGTTCGAAAACTCGATCCGCAAGATGCCGATCCTGGTATTTTTCGACCAGGCTCAAGGCCGCGTCGCGGGTTTCACCGATGCCGGAAACCATATCGATCGTCGCCGCCTGTTCCGGATCGAGTGTAATTCGATACCGGATCGCGACAATCGGGTCCAGCACCGAGCCCTGGCTGCCCGAGAGCGCAGCGGAATCGCTCATCGCCTGGGGCGCGGCGACAGTGCGTCCGCGGCCGACGAACCGCATGCGATCCGTTTCATAGGAAACCTCTGCGATCTCCGCCCCGTGCACGGCCATCAGGTGAAACATCCATGGCGCCCGCTCCTCGAGGGAGCGGGGTCGGCGAGTGCAGAGGATCGCCTGCCGCTCGCGGACGATCTCGGTCTGAACAAAGAGATTGCTGAACGCCGGATGCAGCGCGTCCGCGACAGATGACGCGAGGACAACTTCCGCATAACTCGTGACCTCGATCGTCCGGCGCGTCCGCGCGCGGTTGGTGACGTGGAGCCGGCGCAGTTCGATGTCATCTTCCGGCGAAACAACGATCTCGGTATACGTATCGAAATCGTGGTCGCGGCGGCGAAACTCCGCGCGCGCCTCCGAGAACATCGCTTCGTAAGTTTCCGGTCGTTTGAGCGTCGGCTGATAGGCGGTTGACCAGAACTCCCCGCTCGCCACGTCGCGGATGTAACAGAATGTGCCCCAGTTGTCGCAGGTAGTGTCTTCGCGCCAGCGGGTGACGGCGAGGTCTTTGCAGCGACTGTAGCCGCCACCCGCATTCGTGACCATCACGTGGTATCTGCCGTTCGATAATAACTGCACCTCCGGTATCGGAGTGTCGGGGCTGCTGAGTACGCGCACCGGCATCTCCGGGCCGCTGGAAATCGCACGAATGTCGGAAAGTTCGGCAGTTTGCAGATAAAACGCCGTGGCCTTTGGAATTCGCTCCTGCAGCAACAACATGGTCGCCTGGAACAACGGGTCCGACTCGAAGCGCTTTTGCATCGGACGGTCCAGGATCAGATTGCCCAGAGACAGCAGGATCATGCCCTGGTGATGCGCCATGAATGACCGAACCACGGCGCTCGATTGCCCGCGTAGCAGATGCGTAGGCGTGTAGTCGATTGCCTCATAAAAACCGAATTTTCCTTCCACTCCTTCGGCAGCGATTCGCTGCAGATTCAGGCACGCCTGCTCGGGCGCCACCATCAGCGCAAGCGCCGAGGCATATGGCGCAACGACCAGGTCATCGATTAGTCCGCGCTTGAGCCCCAGGCCGGGCACGCCGAACGCGCGATACTGGTAGTTGAGAGCGGCGTCGACTGTGTTGTAGCCGCATTCCGACATGCCCCACGCTACGCTGCGCTGGATCCCATACACGATCTGTCGCTCCACCGCCGCTTGGTAGGTGCGGTCGAGGAGCGTGTTTTCGTAAGTCGGCATCACCAGCAGCGGCATCA
>PLYS01000513.1 GCA_003153455.1 Betaproteobacteria bacterium
ATCCGCGAAGCCTTGTCGAGCACTTCCCACGGGAAACGCTCTTCAAAATTTTCCAGGCGCTCGCGTTCCAGCGCGATGGGTTTGATTTCGCGCCTGACGAAATCGCGTACCGTGTCCCGAATTGCCTTCTGCTCTGAAGTGAGGTGAAGGTTGAACATTTTGTGGTCAGTCCTCTAATAGGCCGATTGATGAGCGGCGTGAGCATTGACCTTACATTTGCCCTTAACTTCCTCCGCCACGATCTTGACACCGTCCGCCGTGAACGGCGGGGTAATCGCCGCCCACACTCCGCGGAACTGTGCGCGGCAGGCTCCCTTCACTTCCGATTTCTTGTAGTTCATTGGTTGTCTCCTTACGGTTGATTGTTGTTGCCGTGCTTTCTTAAATGCCGGTTCGCTGCCCGCCTCAGCGCTTCAGGCTCATACCATGTTGGAAATGCGGCCCAACCTTCAGGCTCACACCATATCGGACAACGCTATCGCGCGGCTATTGTGCATGGAACCCCATATCGCGGATCAGCTTCCCGACCTTCTCGTAATCGCTCTTGATTTGCTGTGCAAAATACTCGGGCGACTCGGTCACGACGGTCAGTCCAATCGAATTGAGCTTTTCCTTGACGTCAGGCAACACCATCGTTCGATTGATCTCCCGGTTGAGAAGGCGCACGATATCAGGTGGTGTGCCGGCCGGCGCGAGATAACCGAACCAGCCGGCGGAGGATTCGTATCCTGGTACGGTTTCGGAGATCGCGGGCACGTTCGGGAATTGCGGAGCGCGGGTCAGGCTTGTCACGGCGAGCACGCGCAGCTTGTTCGACTGCACATATGTTGCGAGATTGGCCATGCTGGACACCACTGCATCAATCTGCCCGCCCATTAGCGCGGTGACTGCCTCTGTGGTACCCCTGTAGGGAACTTGCAGATACGTGAAGCCCGTCTTGATGCGCAACAGTTCGATCGCTAGGTGTGGGACGGTGAACTGGCCGCCGGTGCCGAAGCTCAGCTTGCCAGGGTTGGCCTTGGCGTAGGCGATCAGGTCCTGCATCGACTTGAATGGCACGCGCGGATGTATGACCAGTCCCATGTAATTCGTTGTCGAAAGTGCGATAGGCGCGAAATCCCTGATCGAATCATATGGGACATTCTTGTAGGTTTGAGGCGCGACAATGAGAGTGCCTCCCTGGCCACCAACCAGCGTGTAGCCGTCACGCGGGGCGTCCGCGCCTAATTGAAGCCCCAGCATCCCGCTGGCCCCTGTGCGATTGTCGACTATTACGTTCTGCCCGAGCCGTTCGGACAGTTTCGGTATTATCAGACGCGTCATGGTGTCGAGGGTATTGCCGGGCGGGAAAGGTATTATGATGCGTATCGGCCGGGACGGATACGATTGACCGTGCGCGGTGAGCGGAACGGTTGCCGCGAGAATCAGGAGCAGAGTATGAAGCAGAAGCATGCGGACCTCCTTCTGTCGTTGCGCAAAACGGAGCAAGCTCAATCGTGGACTTTACGAGCCCCACGATCCAAACCATAGGAGTATCCCGGCCAGAATCATGAGGGCCATTCCACCCAGGAAGGGAAAAAGCATAGGCTGCGGTTCTTTGGTCGTCCTTATGTGCAATTGAATTCCCCCAACCGTGAATACAATCGCAGTGGGTATGAAATTTATGCCGATAAGTGTGATTACAAAAGGGACATACCAACCACCGCAGCCGCAAAACTCTGAAGTTGCTCCGAACCATCGCGGCGTCGGTTCCGCCGCAACCGTTCGATTGTAAGTGGTCAAACAGTACAATATGACTTTACAAGTGTCAAGTTACCTCGCGATCCGGCAGCCGGTCAGCTAACACGTTAAGGCAGTTTCAAGACTTCCGACCAGTGTCCAGGTTTGCCCAAGTCGAGGAGCCGGGCTTGAACCCCTCGCCGATCCGATTGTTCTGACCTCTCGCCAGCGTCCGGCTATGGCACGGCAAGACCTCGGGGCAAACTTTGATGGCTTCTTCGAATTGGACCGTGACCGTGTCGGTGTGAGTAGACAGACTTCACTGCAGAAACGTAAACACACTGAACCCGAGTTTTCTGCAATTTAGATTAGCTTGGGATCCGCAGAGTTGTGCACGAGTTTATAGGGGACGTTCTCAGCGTTTTCTCGGCCAATACTGGCCGCTATGTGTCCTTGGGCAGGCCAAGTTCGGGTATTCCCCATGGCTTATAGCACAAGCTGGAAACGCTGTTAGCCCCAGGTAGTAACCGTCGCGCTACCACCGGAAAGTCGCGAAGCTACGGCGCAGAAAAACAAAAGCGGCGTGCTACGCCAACGTCAACACCAAAAACAGAATCCTCCCCGTGCCAAGAGCACGGGGAATTGCGAGTTCAATTTGCCTATAATTACTCAGCAGTGATATCCGAAGGTGCCCAGCCGCGCTTCGCGCGAATCGCGGCATCACCCAATACCTCCACAATCGCGGGTTTTCCGCATGCGAGCGCCTTATCAAGCGCGCCGTGAATGTCCGCAGCCTTCTCGACACGAAAACCCGCGCAGCCCATCGAGTCGGCGATCTTGGCGAAGTTCACGCCTTTCTCAAATGCGGCGGATTCAGCCACACCGCCCGAATAATTGTTATTCACCACCATCACCGCATTGAGTCCGCAGCGTGCCGCGGTTTCCATTTCTGCCATGTGATAGTAGAAGCCAGCGTCTCCGGCAAATCCGATTACCGGTTTATTGGGTAGTGCCGCTTTCACGCCGAGTGTTGCAGGGAAAGCCCATCCCAGTGAGCCCGCGCACCGGATGTAGCGCTGGCCGGCCTTCATGCGCGACATCTGTGTGGTCCACAGCGCCGCATGAAAGGTATCCACGACAAGTGTTGCGTCGGGCGGCAGCCATTCGCCGAGTTCCTTCCCGATGCGTTCTGGACGTATCGGCACATCGTCTGAATTGCGCAGTGGATCGCTCTCGGCCCAAAAATCGGCAACGTAGCCGCGGCACTGTTCGAGCCACTCGGCGCGTTGCGGGGACCGGCCTGCTTCGACAATCATTTTTTGCAGTGTAACCTTGGCATCACCGCACAGCGACACCACGTTGGGATAATTGCGACCGAGTTCATCGGGGTCAATATCGAGTTGGATGGTGCGCGTGCCGATTTTCGGAATTTGCCAGCCATTTGTAACTTGTCCACCGGTATGGCTGCCGATAAAGAACACCAGATCCGCGGCGGCGACGGCTTTGTTTGCGCACCAACGCGAGTAGCTGCCCGGTACGCCCACGCCCAACGGATGATCGTCCGGCATCAGGGCACGCGCATGCAAGCTGGTGGCCACCGGGATATTTAGCTTTTCGGCAAGCTGCACGACTTCCATACCCGCGTCCGACGAAACTGCACCGCCACCTACGACGATGATGGGCTTTGCAGCCTTGTTCAGCTCGGCAATGGCGGCCTTGATATCCGATGCTTCCGCTTCGGGTCGGAACGGCGGATAACGCGTGTAGCGCTGCTCGAACGTAAGATCGTAATCCGCTTCGCGGTCAAGCATTTGGCCATTGTTGCCGCGCAGTTCAAGATGTACCGGACCGGGCGCGCCGCTGGTGGACACGCGAAACGCTTGGCGCAGAAGGTCGGGAAAACGCGCGGCGCTGTCAACGGAGTAATTGGCTTTGGTGATGCCATCCCAGGCGCTTTTGTCTTCTGCGTTCTGGTAGGCGTGGCGATAGCGCGGCTGGTCGTTTTGACCGCCGGTGATGGCGATCACAGGCGAGCCCGCCATGTGCGCGTCCCGCAGGCCAGCCGCTAGATTGGTGGTGCCGATGTCCTGACACAGGCAGATGCCGGGGCGGTGCGACGCACGCGCGTAGCCATCCGCCATGTACGCGGCGGCCTTTTCGCCGTGAGTAACGACGCGCTTTACGCTACCCACTTTGTCGATTTCGAGCATGGCGATCGGGATGATGGTGTTCACATAAAACAGATGCGAAACGCCATATCCGCGCATCGCTTCGGCAAAGTAACGGTGACCGGTCATTTTTGGCATGGCTGCTTCCCTTTGCGTGTTGACTTCAGTATTTCAAACAAAACGTTTCTCTTAGAAAGCGCGTGACCTCGCGAATCGATTTGTATTGTGCGTCAAGCGAGTAACCAAGGTGCACAGCTTGCGTCACATACTTCTCTTCGCACGCGAGCGACTTGCCGGTCTGTGCATTGAAGACCCGACCGCCGCGCGTCTCCCTAGTGCAGCTTGCGCCACGGTTGACGCCCTTTGCGCACATCCAAGACAGGCTCCTGCGATTAAGCCGCATGCAAAGCTCCGGGATATTCAGCTACCCGCGCGCTGAAATCCGCGACGGCCACCTGCATTTGCTCGGTACAGATTTCCATCACCGGTAGTGACATAAAGGCTGCTCAAATCAGAATCGCCAAATGCACATCGCATCGGCATGTCGGTCGGTAATGGATGGGTTTCCAGGACTGCCCCCTTGGGCGAAAAAACATATATCAGCGGGCCG
The DNA here is from genome assembly GCA_003153455.1 of Betaproteobacteria bacterium. Lineage (GTDB taxonomy): Bacteria > Pseudomonadota > Gammaproteobacteria > Burkholderiales > SG8-41 > PALSA-1004. The sequence goes on from PLYS01000513.1 coordinate 4,498, forward strand.
GGACCGCTTTTATTCCATCCAGCGCAGGCAACAATGTTGCCATCACTGTCCCGGCACATGCCCTCGATACCGCGGTGCGCGCCGCGATGATCGACGCCAAACGCGTGCAACACAGTGTACTGCCCAACGCTCCCATCGGCATGAACCGGATAGGCACGCAACGTGCAGGCGCGGGTACCGCTGCCATCTCCGTCCGAGACATAAAGCGTAGCCTCATCGGGTGATAACAACACCGCGCGCGGCACAACGTTATCATTGGTGACGCGCTTGATTTTCCAAATGCGGCGGTTATCACGCTCAAGCCTAAGTACCGACGCATGATCAAGCGGCGGAAAAATCTGCGCGCCGACCGTGGGTATTAGATGGTAAGGATCGGAAAACCATACACGACCTATGTGGTCTACGATTAGATCGCACGGGTAATTGTGTACTTGTCCCGCCAGCCGGGTCGCTGTCGGCGTAGCCGACCCGTCGGGCATGAACTGTATGACTCGCCGCCCACCTTCCTGGCAACCATATAATTCGCCGGCGGGTCCGATGCCTATGCCATTTACCCGATTGGTATAGCGGCGAAATTCATCTACCTTATTTGCCGCCGGATCGAAGCGCATGATGCGCCCCTCATCGACCACACTAAACAGCATCGCCTTGCCATCCCAAGCGAGTCCACCGCAAGGCCCCAGGTACGGACCCGCAATCAACTCAAATTTCCAGTTCATTCTTGCCTCCTCGCATTACCAAGTTGCCACACCGGGGATCTTGACCCGCGTGCGGTAAACGGAGTCGCACGTCGTCACATAAAGGGAGCGCCAGTCGTCGTCACCCCACGCTATGTTCGTGCAATGCCCCGGCATTTTGAGTCGACCAAGCAGCTTTCCTTCCGGATTGATCACATGTATACCGCCAGGACCAGTGCAGTAAACATTCCCAGCCGTGTCGATCTTCATGCCGTCTGCCACGCCCTCTTCGGCGCCGGTAAGTTGATGAAATAGCCGACCCGGGCCCACACTGCCATCCGCGTTTACTGGGAAAACGCGGATTGTGCCAAGGCGACTATCGTTCAGAAACAGCTCCGACTCGTCGGGACTAAATGCAAGGCCGTTCGGCGCAGCACAATTCCCGATCACCAATGTTACCTGCTTGCCATCAGGCGACAGCCGAAATACGCCTTCCACCTCGAGATACTGCTGAACGTCTTCCGCCACCATCCCGGGAATGATTAGCCCGCCCGTCATGTCAGTCCAATAGATCGATGCGTCCGAACGCACTACGATGTCATTCGGAGTATTCAGCTTCTTGTCGCCGTAGTGCGAAGCGAGCGTCACGATGGAGCCGTCTTTCTCCATGCGCCAGACCGTGCGGGAACACCATCCCGCGACCACTAGTCGCCCCTGCGGGTCCAGAGTCATGCCGTCAGCATGGCCCGACGGCCTGAGGACAACCTCCTGGCCAATTCCCGGCTTCCACTTCCAGATCGTGTTGCCGATGATATCCACCCAATACAATTGTTTTTTTCGGTGATCCCATACAGGCCCTTCGCCAAACATTAATCCATAGGCGATGCGGTCGAGCGGTGGATGCTTGTCGATAATGTGTTCAAGTCCTTCGGAGATCCGGTCAATGTCCATTGTCCATTCCTTCAATCCATAATCTTGCTTGCTGCCACGCCGTCAATAAAGTTGCTCCGCGCGCCCTGAGCCTATCCCCGCGGCAAGCCGCGGGGTATTACGGCGCAGAAAGACAAAAGCGGCACGCTACGCTAATCAAAATTACAAACCTACTGATCCCCGCGCCAAAAATGCGGGGAATTTCTATTTAAATCACCCTTTCGCCGGATTCGACTCAACATCTAATTACTCCGGCTTGATACCCGCGATTTTGGCCACCTTTGCCCATTTTACGGTTTCCGCCTTGATGAAGGCGGCAAACTCCTCGGGCGAGCTACCCACTACTTCGGCATAGGCGTCCATCAAACGCTCATGGCTTTCCGGCGCGCGCAATATAGCGACTGATTCGCGGTGCAGTCTGGCGATGATTTCCCGCGGTGTCCCTGCAGGCGCCAACAGTCCATTCCATTGCACCGCCTCAAAGCCGGGCAAACCACTTTCAGCGATTGTGGGGAAGTCGGGCGCGACCGCAACACGGTTCGCACTCGTCACACCAAGTGCCCGCAACCTGCCGGCCCGGACGTGTGGAACGGCGATCGCGGGACTCGCTGCCGCTAGCGCGACATGCCCTCCCAACAAGTCGACGATGCCCGGTCCATCGCCCTTGTACGGAACGTGGATCATACGAATCTGCGCCATATTGGCGAACAACTCGATCGTCAGATGCGGGTTAGTGCCGTACCCTGCCGAGGCATACAAGATTTGCCCCGGTCGCGTCTTAGCCAGCGCAATGAATTCCTTCACAGATTTCGCGGGTATAGACGGATGCAAGACCATGAGATTGGTCAACGCAACCGCTTGTGTAATAGGCGCGAAATCGCGCAACACTTCGTATGGCATTTTCGTATAAGTAACCGGATTGATCGCAAGCGTGCTCACGCTCATGAGCAGCGTATAGCCATCAGACGGCGCTTTGGCAACAATCTCGCTGCCAACGATCGTGCCCGCACCGGTTCGATTGTCCACGATCACTTGCATTCCCAAGCGTTCGGTCAAACCCTGCGCAATCAATCGAGCGATAATGTCGTTACTGGCGCCTGGCGAAGTCGGTACGACGATACGTATCGCCCGGCTGGGATATTTTTCCTGCGCCAGTGCTCCTGGCAGGAGAACTATCGGAGCAATCAGCGAACATACAAAAAGTAGCGCAATTTTTGCCGCGCGATCAGCCATTTTCCCCTCCCTGAACCATCATCGTGCTTTGAAAACGAATATTCAAAGACCTAACACCGGCAAGCGTATTCGACATGCGCACGTCGAATTTGTGAATAGTACATGCTCGCGTTCTATAACCGCCCTCCGGGCGGAGCGAAACTTTTCCTTTGTACTGGAGCTGCTTGTCCTGACAATTACTGGATGATTGCAATGCCTCTCGCAGATGTTTTCTATCGTTACCGCGCCCCATCGTGTGACGCGACTGTCAGGACAGCGGGGTGGGTGGACCGATTACTCCACGCGTGGTTGGTATCCCGCTGTATTACAACATCGCCCGCCTTTATGCGCACTTCCTGCGTGTCCAAAACTAGCACGATCTCACCTTCCAGGACGATACAGAAATCGAGCGTGCGCGTTTTCTGCATATACGGATGAGGTGCACGCGGCGTGTAAGTTGAGGCACCCGGTGATCCCATCGTTCGGAAAAAAGCCTGAACCTCGGGCGCGCCAACTTTTCCTTTCCAACTGTCGTCGGGTGGAACCGTAACGACCCTCAATACCGAGCCTCGCGCGGGAGGTTCAATGGTGTGAGGCAGATGTAACGTCTCAAAAACAATCTTCGCTGGAGTGCTATCAGTGACCCACATACGCGCCGACGCGAAGCCGGGCCGCGCCGGGTCGGTGCGCACGTCGGGTGACGGGCCGTCGCTGACCAGCGTTGATCTGCCCTCTTCCCGATCGATGGTGACTATCCTTCTCGCCGGCTTTACTCCTTCCGGAAGCTTCTGACTGCGATCGACCGGCATGACCGCATCATGACCCTGTGCCAATCCCGCAGGCCCGTCCACGAAGCGTGCCGCGATCATGTCGAACGCCACGAGGGCAGCCTGGTGGGGGCTTACCCATTGGTGGTATGCGCCGACCTGAATGACAATGTCGCCAGGCCGCCAGCTGATTTCGCGGTCGCTCAGGACCAGATTCCGCTCGCCCTCGAGCACGATAGCGTAATCCACCGTCTCGGTCTTGTGATCTTCAGAGGTATAAGCGCTTTTGCCACCCCGATCCCACATCCTCCCCCCAGGTCGCACTTTCGGCTCATGTGGCGGCACCAGCCTCACGTCCTTCGCGGGATCGTAGTCTGGCGGACGGCCGTTAGCGTGCACTACGCGCAAATGTCCGCCGTTTGGCGGGCCGGGAAAGTCGTACGGCAAGTTGCCATCATCGCGGTCCGCTAGGAGCGGAGCAGGACTCTCGTGCCAAACCCAGAGGTCGGTCCAGCCGTTCCCGTGTGTCCCACCCGGGTGAGCGTTCGGCGCGGGGCCGTCCCAAACAACTCTAGACCTTCCGGACTCGTCGTTGCCTGTAACGACGCGGCGGATCGGTTTCATAAATGGTGCCATGGCGCTATACCTCCCTGCACGATGTTGTAGGTTATTATGTGACCATACCATCGGTGGTGGAAAAGCAATTTATTCCCGATGCCGATAGTGCGCTCGTAAACAGATCGCCACCTTCTCTGCGCTGGAAGACGATTCCGCTGTGGAAAACAGAATTCACTCCGGCTGGATTCCCGCGGCCTTCACCACTGCCGCCCATTTGACGGTTTCCGCCTGCATGAAAGCCGAAAATTCTTCGGGCGAGCTCGCAACCACCTCGCAACCAACGCCGGTAAGGCGTTCCCTTGCCTCGGGTGCGCAGAATGGTAACTGCTTCCTTGGACAGCCTGGCGATGATTTCTCGCGGTGTTTTGGCAGGCGCCAATAGACCAGACCACTGAACCGCCTCATAGCCCGGTAGTCCCGCCTCAGCAATGGTTGGAACGTTCGGCAGCGCCTGTATGCGCCTGGCGGTAGTGACGCCCAGCGCGCGCAGCCTGCCGGTCTCCAGGTGGGGAATGATCAAAGACAAGCTCGTGTTGGCCATGATCGCGACTTCTCCGCCCAAGAGCGCGGTCATGCCCGGCATGTCGCCCTTGTAGGGAACGTGCATCATGCGGATCTGCGCCATGCTCATGAATAACTCGATCGCCAGATGCGGGTTGGTGCCATATCCCGCGGACGCATATCGGATCTCGCCGGGCCGCGCCTTCGCGAACGCGATCATTTCCTTTACCGATTTCACTGGTAAAGAAGGATGCACGACTATCACATTGGGCACGAATACCGTCTGTGTAATGGGCGCAAAGTCACGCAAGGCGTTATATGCCATGTTCTTATAGAACGCTGGATTGATCGCGAGCGTGCTTGGGCTCATCAGCAGCGTGTAGCCATCGGGGGGCGCCTTGGCGACGATCTCGCTGCCGATCATCGTGGCCGCGCCGCTCCGATTGTCCACTACTACCTGCCGACCCAACCGTTTGGACATCTCTTCCCCGATCAAACGGGCACCGAAATCGCTAGGGCCGCCGGGCGCACTAGGCACGATGATGCGTATTGGCCGGTCGGGATAGTTGTTTTGCGCCAGCCCTTCCGGCAGCGCTGCCACCATGAGCACCAGCGCGGTCAAGAGCAACCACCTGGGATCATCTGAGCATCGGATCATTTTATTCTCCCTTTAATGCAAGGCATGTGTTTCACTCAAGCTTGATGCCAACCTGGTTAAAGAACTTCTCTTTCTTACCCATTTCTTCGTCAATATCTGGGTGCGGACCATCCGTTGCCTCTGACGATTGATCTGCGCGGCAGGTGGAACGCCATTGGCATCGTGATCGACAGCCGCGCTGCCCGCCGCGGAAGCATGCCTTCGCGCAAAAGGGGAAAGCCGGTTTTAAGCCCCGATCATAGATGCATGCGGTACCCGGGCGCTGTTCGAGTCGTCCCTACTCCACGCGAGCGCCTGACACTTTGACCAGTTTTGCGTACTTGGCGATCTCCTCCTTGAGCAGCGTGCCAAGGTATTCCGGCGCGTTGTCGCCGAACTCGCTGCCATCGATCGCCAGGCGCTCCTTTATGTCGGCCAGTTTGAGAACGCTTCTGACCTCCGAATTTAGCCTGTCGATGATCGGCCGCGGCGTGCCTACCGGTGTGAACAACGCCGTCCATCCGGTCACGTCGAATCCCTTCAATCCCGCCTCAGCCATGGTCGGGATGTTCGGCAGCTTGCTAACGCGCTTCGGCGTCGCGGCGGCGATCAGCTTCAGCCTGCCGGCATTGATGAACGGCGTGCCGACGGTGATCTCAATGAACATGAAATTCGCCTCGCCCGCTATCACCGCTGCTGCGGCAGGCCCGCCGCCTTTGTAAGGCACGTGAACAAAGTCAGCCTGTGTCATGATCTTCAGCATCTCACCCGCCAGGTGTGCGGGACTGCCTATGCCGGAAGATGCCTGCACCAGCTTGTGATTGCCGCTCTTCGCGACTTGGATGAACTCGGATACCGTGGCGGCCGGCAAGCCAGGATTCACCACTAGCAGGTAGATTGCCTGGGAAATCATCGCGACAGGGGCAAAGTCCTTGACCATATCGAAAGGGAGATTGGCGTACAGCGAGGGATTGATGGCCTGCGGACCGGTGGATCCGAACAGCAGCGTGTAGCCATCCGGCTGGGCACGCGCGGCAATCTCGGTGCCGATATTGCCGTTGGCGCCCGCTCGATTGTCGACGACGATCTGTTGCCCTAGCCGTTCGCTCAGCCTGATCGCGACCGGGCGCGCCGCGACGTCGGTGCCGCCACCCGGCGCGTAAGGCACGATCGCGCGAATTGGGCGGGACGGATAACTCTGCGCAAGCGCCGACGCTGCCGGCACCGCGAGCGACGTTAACAAGGCGGCAATGAGCGAATACTTCACGAGTGACATGCGCCTGCTCCTTTCATAACACCGTTTTGCTCTATCGATCGGCGACGCCTTTCGCGACGAACGCGCGAGACCCGAACAACCGATGCAGCGAAAAAATCCATGCGCCTCATCTCCATGCCGGTCCACGCACGCTAGCTCCTGAAAGGCCCGCGCACGTTGCCGCGCAGCCCTGTGGCCGTCGCGCGATACAGGCAGCCGTCGCCGGCCGTGACGTACAGACTGCCGAGATCGGCGTCGCCGAACGCGCATCGCATCGGCATGTCCGCCGGGGCCGGATGCGTCCCGATCACCGCCCCGGAAGGCGAGAACACGTAGATCAGCGCCCCGGGGCCATTGCGCCGCCATCCCCCACAGGCGACGACGTCGCCATCGCTGTCGAGACACATACCTTCGATGCCGCGTTGTTCCCCGAGGTGATCGGTGCCGAACGTATGCAAGGTCTGATACGGGCCAACGCTCCCGTCTTCCCGAACCGGGTAGGCGCGCAGTTCTCGCGGTCCCGACCAGCCGGCCTCGCCTTCAGCCACGTACAGCGTCTGCTCGTCGGCCGACAAGAGGACTGCGCGCGGTGCCCGTGTATCGTAGGTGACGCGCCTGAGTTCCCACTCGTGGCGCGGGACGCGCTCCATGCACAGCACCGAAGCGTGATCGAGCGGCGGAAAGATCTGCGGACCCGGAATTGGACGCGGATAGTGCGGATCGGCAAACCACACCCCGCCGGTGCGGTCGATGGCCAGATCACAGGGATAATTGTGGAAGTGCCCGTCGAGTTTGTAGGCTGCCGGCTTCGCCGAGCCATCGGGCATGAAGCAAATAATGCGCCGTCCGAATTCCTGGCATCCGTAAAGCACGCCGTCCGGACCCAACGCAATGCCATTGGTGCGGTGGGTATGGCGGCGCAGTTCGACTACGCTTCCGGTTGCCGGATCGAAGCGCAGGATGCGTCCTTCGCCTACTGCGCTGAACAACATCCCCGATCCGTCCCAGGCAAGCCCGCCGCCGGGACCCTCGTACGGCCCCGCCACTCGTTCGAAATTCCACGACATCGGCATCTCCTTACCAGACCGCCACGCCCGGGACCTTGACTCGCGTCCGATACACCTCGTGAAATGTGGTGATGTACAGTGAGCACCCGTCGTCGTCACCCCATGCCATGTTGGTGCAGTGGCCGGGAATCAACAATCGTCCAAGCAGCTTTCCTTCCGGATTGATCACATGTATGCCGCCCGGACCAGTGCAGTAAAGATTCCCCTCCACGTCGACCTTCATGCCATCAGCACCTCCGGGCTCCTTGCCCGTCATCTTGTGAAACAATCGCCCAGGACCCACACTGCCGTCCGCGTGCACGTCGAACACCCGGATGTGCTGCACGTGCATGCTGTTGTTGACATAAAGGAGCGATTCGTCTGGCGAAAATGCGATACCGTTCGGATAGACGTCGTCGCCGATCACCAGGCT